>NZ_LZKU01000192.1 GCF_001672975.1 Mycobacterium sp. 1465703.0 | reverse complement strand
ACGATTATCGGAAATAGCGAATTCAGGTAACAACGAGATCAATCAAATCCTCGCATCAAAGAAGCCGCCCCCAGAGCCACCTCCACCACCCTTGCCGAGTACCGCATGCGCGGGAGCTGGCCCCCTGCCAGTCGCGCCACCCGACCCACCTTCACCGCCCTTGCCGACAGCACCGCCGACAGCAGAATGCAAGTCATGCTCACTGATGGGGTTTGGCGCTCGAGCATCGTCGCTGTTGAAACCGTTTGCACGCGCCCAGCTCCGCGCATCGCCGCCCACACCTTCAACATTGAGGATCTTCTGCGTCGCTGCCATCATCTTGTCGACAGCGTCCCGGCTCACGTTCGCGGCGTCGGCATTGCAGCGCGCCTGGACCGCCTGTATCTCCGCTAGTTGCTCTGGGGGCGGCGCGGGTGGCGGCTCGCAGGGCCCCGCACATGCGGTTGTTGCTGGTGCCGGTGGTGGTTCGGGTGGCGCGAACGGTGGCGGGGCAGCTCCCGCGCATGCGGTAGTCGGCAAGCACGGTGGAGGCGGGCCGGGTGGCGCGAGTGGCGGCGCGCCAGCCCCCCCGCATTCGGTTGTTGGTGGGGCTGGCGGTGGCTCGGGCGGCGGGACTGCGCCAAGTCCTGCACCACCAGCCGCCCCATTCCCCGGTGTGCACGCTCCCGGCGGTATCGGAACGCCAGCCCCCGGCGTACCGCCCGTTCACGGGGCGCCCATGCCCATATCGCCAGCGAGCCTAGGACAAGTTCCCCAGCCCGGTTTGGGGCAGGCCTTCACCTCCGGCTTGACGACGGGCCAGGCGATGGGTCCTGGCGGGCAGGCTTTTACGGCGGGGCCGATACAAGCGATGGAGGCCGGCGCACCTCAAACTCCTCCGGTGACGTCGGCAGTAACACCGACCGTCCCCAGCGCCGGCGCGTTCATTGCGGCGCCCCCGCCCGTCGATGCAGCCCCGACCGCGGCTCCTGCACCAATGACCACCGGGGGAAGTGCCTCGGTTGCGCCAGTCATGACCGGCGGTGCGTGGTCGTCGCCGGCTCCAACGATGGGAGGCGCATCAGTGCCTTCAGGACCATTGCCCGCCTACGGTTCTGACCTACGTCCACCCGTTGTCGCGCCGCCATCCGTGCCTTCTGCACCCGCAGGCCCCATCTCGGGCGCGCCGGTAGCGTCCTCGCCGACATCGTCCCCGTCGGCGGGCGGGCCGCTGGTGTCGCCGGTGGACCGGACAGCTTCCGGGGCCGCCGCAGGCCAGGCCGGCGCAGGCTCGTCGGCCATGGCCGGCGCATCGGCAGCCTCAGCGGCAACTGGCGCAACGGCCGGCGCAGCCTCTGGTCGGGCCGCCGAGCAGCAACGGTTGCAGCGCCTGGTCGACGCCGTAGCTCGACAAGAGCCTCGGCTCTCGTGGGCGGTAGGACTGCGTGACGACGGCTTCACCACGCTGCTGGTCACCGATCTCGCGGCGGGGTGGATTCCGCCGCACGTCCGGTTGCCCGCCCACATAACCCTGCTCGAGCCGACTGCACGACGCCATGACGCCAACGTGATGGACCTGCTCGGCGCTATCACGGTCGCGGCTGCCCACCACGCCAACACGTACGTAGCCGAGCCGGGCTCGGACGAGCCCACACTCAGCGGTGATCGGCCGGCGCGCTCGGCTGCGCCCGACATCGATGAACTAGGACCCACCCTGGTGGAAGCGGTGCGCCGCCGGGACGGCCTGCCACGTATTGCCCAGGCGGTCGCGACACCCGCGGTGCGAAAAACGGGAGTCATCGATAGCGAAATCGAGATGCTGCGCGAATGTGCCGCCGAAATTCAGCACGCAGTGCTGACCGCTTATCCCCATCACGACCCAACGGCCGTCGGGGATTGGATGCTTTTGGCCGCGATCGAAGCGTTGATCGAAGGGCATGAGTACTTGGCGAATTATCACCTGGCGTGGTTTGACGCGATCAGCCATCGGACTGGTTCCTAGGCTTTCCTGAATCCTTGGGTGAATACCGTTCGTGGCGTGTTATGCCAAAATGGCTGAACGAGTAATCGGCTGTGCCCGGTAGCTATCAGGCGTTTTCGGGCTCTGCAAGCGGGGCGGAGGTGAGATCGTGAACGGTGGACCCATCAGTCACGATCCGATAAGTACTACCTGGATCGGCAGCGGACCACCAGCATCGATCCCGAATCCGTTTCCTGCTCCGCCAGGGGACCCCTCGCCCGTTGGCGGTATGCAAGGGGTGGTCGGAGCAGCCGGCAACGCCAACGTCCCGAAAGACGCCGCCGACGCGGCCGCGGCAGATGCGGACCGCAAAGCTCACGCGGCTGACGCTGCGGCCAAATTCCCAGCCAATGAGGCAAACAGCCAGCAGGAGATGCAGGGGATCCAGCAGATGCTGCAGAGCGTTACCGGCGCGCTCGGCGGCGCGATCGGAGGCGTCATGGGGCCGCTGACCCAGCTTCCGCAGCAGGCGATGCAGGCAGGTCAGAGCGCCCTTCAACCGCTGATGAGCGCGGTCCAGGGCGCCCACGGCGCCGCCGCGCTGGCCAACGACGCGCATCTGGTCGACAGTGTCGGCGGTGGCGGCGGCGCCGGACTGGGCGCCGGTTCCGGCGGCGGCGGTGGGCTGGGCGCCGGCGGGGGCACAACTCCGGCCAGCTCGCTGGGTCCGCCTCCGGTGCCAACCTCATCCCCGCCGACATCGCCCGCGGGCGCCAAGGCGCCGATAATGCCGGCGACCAGCGGCATGCCCGCCATGCCTGGGCAATCCGGAATGACCGGGATGCCGATGATGCCGCCGGGTGCGATGGGCGCCGGCGGCGAGGGCGGCAACAAGGACAAGCCCGTCGAAAAGCGGGTGACAGCCCCGGGCGTGCCCAACGGCCAGCCGGTCAAGGGCCGCTTGACGATCCCGCCGAGTGCCCCGGGCAGCAAATCCGGTGAGGCGAAGCCGACCGTCGTTACCAATAGGCCCAACCGCCGGATCGTGATCATGCCGTCCGAAGACGAGCCGAAAGAATAGCCGACCCGAACCTCCCAGCCCACCCAAAGGTGAGTGGTCGGGTGGTTCATCCCGGCAGTAGTGTCGCTACGTAATCGCGGCCGGCCGATCCCAATGTGCGGGTCATATTGGGTTGCTCGTTATTGACAGCAGAACTGTCGTTACGTGCATGCTATTGGTACGTCTGCGGGCGAACCGCGGAATACGCGGCCAGAAGGGTGTGGGAGTACTAGCGCGAAGTGTCCGGCAAGGATGCGGCGCCCATAGGGCGCACAGATGAATCACGGCGGGGAAATCGGTGACCAATCCCCTGAAAATGCGAGCGGTCGCGGCGTTGTCGCGCGCCCACAATCTGTTCCCGGCAGCCACGAACGGCGGCATCGGTGACGCACTGGCTCAGACACAGACGCACGCCGAGGCACTACGGCACGGCACTGATCAATTGCCGGATGCGGCGGCGACCCGCTCGGGCACCGCAATAAAACGCCTAAGTCAGTTGGGGCACACCGACCGGACGGTTGCCGAGGTGCTTGCGCAGGCGCGGACCGATCACGCTTATGGCCGGGCAGCGACACGCGCAACGCTGGAAGACGCCTTGGCAGACACCACACCGGCCGCCGATACCCCGATGGGCCGCCGCGAAGCCGTGGCTCGCATGGCGGCCAGGCTCCGCAGCCAGCATCGGCACGTCGCCGGATCTCGCCGGCGGGCAAGGCTGCTCGCGCGGCGGCTGCGACGCTTGCACTACCGACGAGGGCGATCGATGCACAACACCCAGACCGGCGGACGGCCTGCCGTATTGGCGGCCATTGGTAAAGCCTTAGATATCAAGGGCGTTCATGACCCAGTCGCGCGCGCTCGCTGGGAACGTGGCATGGACCTGGTGGCCCGCCGTGAGTCCAACTACGACGCAAACGCCGTCAACGACTGGGATTCCAACGCGGTGCGGGGCACACCGAGTAGGGGTGCCTGGCAATTCATCGCGCCAACATTCGCGGCTTATCACCAGCCGGGAACCTCGCGGGACATCCACAATTTGGTCGCTCAGGCGTGCGCTTTCATCAACTATGCGATGGGCCGCTACGGGGTCGCCGCCGACGCGTCGAATTTGGCTGATCGGATTCAGCAGGCCGATCCGCACCGAGCGCCCAAGGGGTACTGAGCATGCCGCTGAGTTTGTCTAACCGCGACCAGAACTCTGGGCACCTCTTCTACAACCGGCGGCTTCGCGCGGCGACCACCCGCTTCTCGGTGCGGATGAAACACGATGACCGCAAGCAGACCGCCGCGCTGATGTTGTCGATACTGCTGGTGGCCATCGCCTCGGGCTGGATGCTGTTGCTGAACGTCCTGAAACCGACTGGCATCGTGGGGGATTCGGCGATCATCGGTGACCGCGATTCCGGGGCTCTCTACGCGAGGATCGACGGCCGGCTCTACCCGGTGCTGAACCTGACCTCCGCGCGACTGGCGACCGGAACCGCCAACCAGCCGACCTGGGTGAAACCCGCTGAGATCGCGAAGTATCCGACCGGGCCGCTGGTCGGTATCCCCGGAGCGCCGGCCGCGATGCCGGTCCATCGTGGCGCCGCGTCGGCCTGGGCGGTGTGCGACACGGCGGGACGTCCGCGCAGCCCAGAACGACCGGTGGTGACCTCGATCGCCGGGCAACTTGACGGGTTCGAACGGGCCATGCCGCTCAGCGACGACGCCGGGGTGTTGGTCACTTTCGAAGGCAACACCTTTGTCATCTGGGGCGGCAAACGCTCGCAGATCGATCCGTCCAACAGAGCGGTCACGTTGAGTCTGGGCCTGGACCCGGGAGTGACGCTGCCGGTGGAGATTTCGCGGGCACTGTACGACGCGCTGCCTGCGACCGAACCGCTCGGTGTGCCCGCGGTGCCCCTGGCCGGCACTCCGTCGACATGGGTCTCGGGCTCACAGGTCGGCGCGGTGCTCCAGGCCCAAACCGCCAGCGGCGGCACACAGTTCTATGTGCTGTTGCCCGACGGGGTGCAAAAGATCACCAGCTTCGTCGCCGACCTGCTGCGCAGCGCCAACTCCTATGGCTCGACGGCGCCCCGCGTGGTGACGCCCGACGTATTGGTCAACATCCCCGAAGTGTCCTCGCTGGCGGTGGACTACTACCCGACCAAGCGGCTGAATTTTATTGATACCACTGCTGATCCGACCACATGCGTCGGCTGGGAGAAGGGTTCGACGGATCCGCAGGCACGCGTTGTGGTCTACAACGGACGCGGACTTCCCACGCCGTCTTACCTGGACAACCGCATCGTTCATCTGGTGCGGGATGACCGCGATCCGGCGTCGGTGGTCGCCAACCAGGTGCTGGTGTTGCCGGGCGCGGCGAACTTCGTGACGTCAACCAGCGGTGTGGTCACCTCCGACTCCCGTGAATCGCTGTTCTGGGTTTGCGACAACGGGGTGCGATTCGGGATCACCAACGACGACACGACGCTGCGCGCCCTCGGGCTCGACCCTGCTACGGCGGTGCAGGCGCCCTGGCCGCTGCTGCGGACTTTCGCCGCCGGCCCTGCGCTGTCAAGGGAGGCAGCGCTTTTGGAGCGGGACACCGTCCCGGCGCTCGGCAAGGTGGCTGTGGTGACGACATCGGCGAAGCCGGGAGGCTAGAGAATGTCAAAAAAAGCGTTCCCCATCAACCGCGTCCAAATCGAGCCGCCGAAACCGGTTCGAGTAGCGCCCAGCGCACCGATCGCACTGCCGGAACGTGAGCCGCGCAACATCTGGGTGATGATCGGTGTGCCGGCGCTGATCGTCGCGCTCATCGGCACCATCGTCATGCTCTACGTATCCGGCGTGCGCAGCCTGACAACCGGCTTCTTCCCGCTGATGGGCATCGGGGCGTTCAGCATGCTGGCGTTCTCCGGCCGCTTCGGCCGGGCCCGCAAGATCACTTGGGGCGAAATGGAAAAGGGTCGCCGCCGCTACCTCCGTGACCTTGACAGCAACCGCGACGAGATCCAAACGGCGGTGTGCGCCCAACGCGAATGGCAGAACAACGTGCACTCCGACCCTCGCGGACTGGGCGCCATCATCGGCGGCCCGCGCATGTGGGAGCGCGGTCGCGGCGACGCGGACTTCCTGGAGGTACGGCTCGGCACCGGAGTGCAGCACGCACCGGACTCGGTGCTCTCGGTGACCTGGCCCGACATCGCCTCCGACGAGGAGCTCGAGCCCGTCACCGGGCAGGCGCTTCGCGATTTCATCCTGGAACAGCGCAAGATTCGCGACATCGCCAAGGTGGTCAATCTCCGATCGGCACCGGGATTCAGCTTCGTCGGCGACGACCTGGACCGGCTGCGGTCGCTGATGCGGTCGGTGCTGTGCTCGCTGGCGGTGTTTCACAACCCGCGCGACGTCAAACTGATGGTGGTGACCCGCAATCCCGAGGCATGGTCATGGATCGTGTGGCTACCGCACAACCTGCACGACGAGCTGTTCGACGCGTGCGGGTTTCGCCGCCTGGTCTTCGCCACCCCCGAGGAACTCGAGGAAACCCTGGGCGCCGAACTGCACATGAAGGGCAAGCGCGGCGCGTGGACACCGCTGGCCGCGGCCAGCCCCACCGCGATGGGCTCAGCGCTGGAAACCGGCGTGGACACCGTCGATCTGGGCCCGCACCTGGTCATCGTCGACGACAACACCGGCAGCCCCGATGCGTGGGAAAGCGTGGTGGGGCAGGTGGGCAAGGCGGGAATCACCTTGCTGCGCATCGCTTCCCGGATTGGCACCGGCGTCGGCTTCGCCGATGACCAGGTGTTCGACCTCAGCGAACGGCACCGCGCACCCAACGGTTCGGTCAACCGTGAAGTGACGATGCACAAGAACGGATCCGACGCCGACGCCGACGGCGAAGACGACCGGCCCGCACCACTGCTGCGGGTGCGCAACAAGTTCTTCGCCCACGCCGACCAGCTTTCGGTGCACCGCGCCTACCGCTACGCGCGGGCGATGGCCCGCTGGTCACCGACCAGCCGCAGCGAGATCGCCGACTCGGTCAGCGGCGCAACCGAACTGCTGCGAGCCCTGGGCATCAGCGACCCCCGCGACCTGGACGTCGACCGGTTGTGGGCCGAGCGACGAGGCCGCGGCGACGAACGCTGGTGCGAGGTCCCGGTCGGGGCAAAACCCAACGGCGAACTGCAGAACATCACCATCCGCGCAAAAGACTTCGGCGGCTTCGGTTTCCACTCGGTGGTCATCGGCACCAGTGGCTCGGGTAAGTCGGAGTTCTTCCTGTCGCTGGTGTACGGCATCGCGCTGACCCACTCCCCGGAGACGTTCAACGTCATCTTCGTCGACATGAAGTTCGAATCCGCCGCACAGGACATCCTGGGTATCCCACACGTGGTGGCCGCGCTGTCCAACCTCGGCAAGGACGAACGCCACCTGGCCGAGCGGATGCGCAGGGTCATCGACGGTGAGATCAAACAGCGCTACGAGTTGTTCACCTCGGTGGGGGCGCGCGACGCCAACGATTACGAAGAGATTCGTCTCGCCGGGCGTGATTTGCCTCCCGTGCCGGTGCTGCTGGTGATCGTCGACGAGTACCTGGAACTGTTCGCCAATCACGAGAAGTGGATCAACCTCATCATCCACATCGGCCAGGAAGGCCGCGGTGCGAACGTCTTCTTCATGTTGGGCGGGCAGCGCCTGGATCTGTCCTCGCTACAAAAGGTCAAGTCCAACATCGCCTTTCGCATCGCGCTGCGCGCCGAGTCCGGCGACGACAGCCGTGAGGTGATCGGCTCGGACGCCGCCTACCACCTGCCGTCGAAGGAAAACGGCTTCGGCCTGCTGAAGGTGGGGCCGCGCGACTTGGAACCGTTCCGCTGCTTCTACCTCTCGGCCCCGTTCGTGGTGCCGAAGACCAAGGAGGTGGCCACCACCGTCGACATGACGTTGACCAAGCCGCGGCTGTACAACTGGCAGTACCAGCCGCTGGACGCCTCCGACGCCACAGCGTTGCAAGCCGCCGCCGCGGTCGACGCCGAACCCGATGAATTCCTGTACTACGACGACGGATTCAAGCGGAAGAAGATCGTCGACGTGCTGCGCGAGTCGTTACACGACGTGCCGCACCGCTCACCGCGCCGGCCCTGGCTCGAGCCGCTGGAGGAGCCCGAGTCCATCGACGCCCTGGTCGCGGGATACCGGGGCAAACCGTGGCACGTCGACTATGGGCGCAATGCGGGCCTGATGTTCCCCGTCGGCGTCATGGACATCCCCGAAGAGTCCAAGCAGATCGTGCATGCGGTGGACGCGTTGCGCAGCAACGTGATCGTGGTGGGGGCCAAGCAGCGCGGCAAGACCACCACGCTGATGACGCTGATGTGCTCGGCGGCAACGATGTACAGCCCGTCGCGCGTCACGTTCTTCTGCATCGGCGGGGCGACGCTGGCCCAGGCCGCATCGCTACCGCATGTCACCGACATCGTGTCACCGAAAGACGCCGAGGGCATCGAGCGGATTTTGAGCAGCATGGACGCACTGATCGATGCCCGCGAAGATTCGTTCCGCCGCCTCAAGATCGACCTCGACGGCTTCCGCGAGCGGCGGTTCGGTCCGGGTAGTGACGGTCTGGGCGGCACCGACGCCAACGACCCGTTCGGCGATGTCTTCGTGGTGGTCGACGACTACGACGACCTGTACTCGAAAGACACCGTGCTGGGCGACCGCATCATTTCGTTGAGCAGCCGCGGCCCCGAATACGGCGTGCACGTGATGTGCAGCGCCGGCGGCTGGATTCACGGGCAACGGCAAAGCCTGCTGCAAAACGCCACGGCGCGAATCCAATTGCGTTTGGCAGACCCGAGCGAAAGCCAGATGGGGCACTCGTCGCTCGAATCGCGGGACGCGGCCCGGCGAACCTTGAACCGTCCGGGCTTCGGTCTGACCGACAGCCTGCACGAGCTGCGGATTGGTGTGCCGGCCTTGACCGATCCCGCCACCGGCGAGATCGTCAGCATCGTCGACGTCGGCGCCCGCATCGCGGACGTCGCCGGAGTCACCAAGCATGCGACCCTGCAGCGACTGCCGCAGCGGGTGGCACTGAAGGCGATCCTGGAGTACGAAGCCGCACACCCCAGCGGCGACGACCTCTCCATCAGCTTCGCCATCGGCGAGCGCCACGAGCTGGGACCGGTTCCCATCAAGCTGCGCGAGAGTCCCGGGTTGATGATCTTGGGACGGCAGGGGTGCGGAAAGACCCTGTCACTGGTCGCCATTGGTGAGGCGATCATGAACCGATTCAGCCCGGAGGAAGCGCAGTTGACGCTGATCGACCCGAAGACCGCTCCACACGGTCTGCGCGATCTGCACGGTCCAGGTTATGTCCGCGCCTACGCCTACGACCAGGACGAGATCGACGAGGTGGTCACCACACTGGCGCAGCAAGTCCTGCTGCCGCGGCTGCCTCCCAAAGGTCTGAGCCAGGAGGAGCTGCGCGCGCTCAAGCCGTGGGAAGGGCCACGGCACTTCGTGCTGATCGACGACATCCAGGACCTGCGTCCGGATCAGAGCTACCCGCCAAAGCCCCCGGTGGGCGCGGCGTTGTGGAAGCTGATGGAACGTGCTCGCCAGATCGGGTTGCATGTCTTCACCACCCGCAACAGCGCGAACTGGGCGACGCTGCAAATGGATCCGTGGATGCGGTTCCAGACGTCGGCGAAAGTGGCTCAGCTGTACATGGACAACGATCCGCAGAACCGGATCAACCGAAACGTGCGGGCCCAGTCACTACCGCCGGGTCGTGGCCTGCTGGTCAGCGTCGATGGCGACGTCGAAGGTGTTCTGGTCGGATTGCCGTCCTCGGTCATCCCGCCGACGCAGTAACCAGTTGCGGCTCAGGGGTTTTCACCGTCGATGTGACGGCGCGGCGGGGGAGTGGACTCGGCCACCAGAACCACCGACCCAGTAGCGCCACGATGGACGGCACGATGAATGCCCGCACCACCAGGGTATCCAGCAACAGCCCGACCGCGATCGTCGTGCCGATCTGGGCGATGCTGAGCACGCTGCTGGTCAGCAGCGCGAGCATGGTCAGCCCGAAGATCACCCCGGCGATGGTGACCACGCCGCCGGTGCCACCGAACGCCCGGATGATGCCGGTCCTCAGACCCGCTGCCGCTTCGTGTTTGATGCGCAGCGCCAGCAACAGGTTGTAGTCTGCGCCGACGGCGATCAGCGCGATGAAGGCGATCGGGGCCACAGCCCAGTG
The DNA here is from genome assembly GCF_001672975.1 of Mycobacterium sp. 1465703.0. Classification (GTDB taxonomy): domain Bacteria; phylum Actinomycetota; class Actinomycetes; order Mycobacteriales; family Mycobacteriaceae; genus Mycobacterium. The sequence goes on along the minus strand of NZ_LZKU01000192.1, from coordinate 961 downwards.
CAGGTCATGATGAAGCAAGTGCTGCCAAATCAGCACGCTGGCACCGATTGCCGATGCGAACGAGGTGACGACGGTGCCGACGACGACCAACCCCGCGACCGGGCTGCGCAGCATCACCGTGACGATCAGGAAGATGAGGACCAACGCGGCACCGACCAACAGCGTGGTGTCACCGGCGACGAAGCGCTGCAGATCGGCGGTAACCGGTCCAACGCCGGCGAGGTCGACCTCGGTTGGGGTCAGGGTGCCTTCCTTGGTGGCCTCTTTGATGGCCGCGCGAACCTGCTCGGCCCGCTTGGCGCCCTCACCGCCCCACTCTGAACCGTCGCTATACACCAGTAGGTAAGCGGCGCGGCCATTCTGAGAGATCAGGTGGTTCAATGCGGTGGTATACCGCGGATCGGTCAACGCCCGCTGCGGCATATAGAAGTCCGCTGCGGCACTGCCCTGGAATTGGGTGGCGATCTCATTCATATAGTCGGTCAGTTGACGCAACTGCGGCCCGAGTGTGTCGGACAGGCCCAGTAAGTCGTGCGTAGCCGAACGCGCTTGACCCAGCGCAGTTTTCATCGAGATCACGCTCTGCGGCAGGGTGGCCATCGCGGTGGCGGCGGTGCTCGAGCCGTTGGTGAGTTTGGCGGCGCCGGAATCCAGTCGGGTGGACGTTTGCACCAGGCTGTCGACGGGCTGGAGCACACGGTCCACCGTCGAGCAGATCGGATTGGTGGCGCAGTCGGGGGTTCGCCCGACGAAGTCTCGCAGCGGGTCGAGGTAGCCCGACACCGTCGTGACATTGCGCTGCAGCCCGTCCATACCGGCGCGCATGTCTTCGGCGGCGCCGGACATGTCCGCTAATCCCGCACTGCCGCCTCGCAATCCATTGCCCAGCCCGTCGACGGCAACCTGGGTCTGCGCCAGCGCGTTGTCCAGTTCGGCGACGCGCTTGAGGCGTTGGGTCAGC
>NZ_LZKU01000191.1 GCF_001672975.1 Mycobacterium sp. 1465703.0 | reverse complement strand
GCGATCAGCCTTGAGCTCCTGACTGCCCGCGGGGGACACACGAGACTAACCCCGGCTGGGCTTGTCCTGCGGACGGATGCTTATTGAAGAAAGGAATCGTCAATACCTATGGGTCGGGCGCGGAGATGATGTAACTCGAATGCTCAGGCCCGACGAGGTGGCCGATCGACCAGCACCCGCTGTACGTCTCGCCACTGAACGACACGAATCTGATGCCCGGTTTGCACGCCAGTGACCGGGTCGACATCGAAACCGACCGAACAAGGTGGTGGTATCGAGTAATTGTGACGCGGCCAGCACCGACAAGGATTCGACAGTGCCGGCCCCTCCACACAGCGCTGCCAAACGACTACCCGCGGCGAAGGCCGCGGCAGCCGGATAGGGCGGCTCAGTACCGTTCGTGTCCCGGTAACGGTGGCTGAACCATTCGCTGTTGGGTCCGTCCGCAGGATCATCTGTCCCGTCGTCGAACCACAGGCACGGTCCGTACAGCCCCTCCACGCGATCACCGATAGCATGCCGCAGCTCATCAACCCCCGCGGCAACCAATCCAACTGCACGCCAACGGTGTTCGCTGGCCCACTGCGCGATCGCGGCGTCGTCATCGAAGGAACCGGCCGATAACAGCACATCGCCCGCCGGGACCTGCGCCAGCCTGTCTCTGGCCCTGCCTGGTAGGGCAGCCCAATCCCATACACGTCACCAGTCAACGCAAACGTGCAGTGCCCCAAATCACCTCGACCTCACATAAATTCGCTTCATGCGACAGCCATCGCGCCGCAACAGAGTTGCGTAGGCCGTGCAGCCGGCTGGACACCTTCAACAGCTGGCACGCAGGTGCCATGCCTCGGGGTTGTTGCCGGCCGGCTCGCGGGGAGGCCGACCGCCGCCAGGGCCGGGCGTAAGACGTTTACCACGTCGCGTCGGTCCGTAGAATGGCAGACCGCCTTTGTGCCCTAGTGACCGCGATCCGCTACGGGCCGCAGCTGTCTAACGGATACTGGTCATTCGAGCTTGGTTGTGAACAAAGGGGTCCATGCGGGTAACAAGGGCCGGTCGCAAATTTCAATAGGCGAGTCACCAATCCAGTGGCGCGGTCGATTACGCCATGGCTTCCGGGCCAAGGGACGCTCGAACATGTCGGACGCAAATCAGGCAAGCGTTATCGGACGCCGCTGTTGGTTTTCCCCACCCGCGACGGTTTCGTTGTTCTCATCGGGTACGGGCTGAAATCGGACTGGTTGAAGAATGTATTCGCCGGTGGACAGGCGGTGGTGCACAAGCGCGGCAAGAGTATCGCGCTGGCCAATCCGCGCCTGGATGAGTAAGGCTGAGGCCGCAACGCTCGTTAAAGGGCCATCTGGTGTGTTCTACCGCCTGTTTCCATACAACGAAGCGGCGCTGGTGTTGACCAAAGTCAATTCCACGCCGTGACTCTGGGCAGTCGCATCGCCTGAAGACCGGATGTCACGCATCAGACGAGGTCATACAAAACGTGGTGGGGCGGCGGGCGCATGTTTCGTGGCGGGCCGGATGGTCACCAAGTGCCTGATCTTCACGACAGTCAGTTGCTTCTTTTTGGCGGCTCGCCTTGGCCGCCTATCAGTATGAACGTGACGGCGCAGATCAGGATTACGGCTGCGTCCCGCGATTGACCCCCGGGCTCGGCAGTAAGTCGAGGTCGCCGCAGCGGCACCAGCGTGTTTTCCACGCGAACCGTTCGGTTGTGGAAAACTTCAGCGCGATCAGAGCAGGAGAGGCACGTGACGACCACCCATCCCGAACGGCTCCCGCTGCTGACCCGGCGCGACCGCATCATGATCACCATCACCGTGATCGCATCGATGGCAGCGGGGGTTCTCAACTTCACCCATGCGAACGCAGTGCTGGCGTTCACCATCTCCGCAGTCGCGTTGGCCGCACTGGCATCTCTGGTCGGCCGTTCGGTGGAGGCGCTCGGAGACCGGCTCGGGCCCAACGCCACTGGGATACTGCAGACGGCGCTGGGAAACCTGCCCGAGTTGTTCGTGATCCTATTCGCACTCAAGGCAGGCCTTTTCGGCGTGGTGAAGGCCACCATCGTCGGCTCGATTCTCTCCAACGCCCTGCTGGTGCTCGGGCTGGCATTCGTGGCCGGCGGGATCAAGCATGGCCGCCAGCGCTTCGCCGCCGACGACGGACGCACCCTCGGACTGATGTTCACCCTCGCGGTGTTCATCCTGGCCGTCCCCTCGTTGACCGCTGCAATACACACCCCGGCGCAACAGCACGAACGGGCGGTGTCGGTTGTCGTCTCTATCGTCATGCTCGCGCTGTTCGCACTCTCGCTGCCCGCCACGCTCGGAAACCGGGCGCCCGACTCGGCGCTGCAAGCTGGTCATAACCGCTCCAGAGCGACCTCTCCCATTGTGGCCAGCCCCGATTCGGCCAAAGCCGCCAGTGCCGCGACAGCGCACGGCGAGTGGCCGTTGGCGATGGCCATCGGCATGCTGGCCCTCGCCAGTATCGGTGCGGCCTTCGTGTCGGAATGGTTCGTCGCCGCCCTAGAGCCAGCGATGCATGCAGCGGGCATCAACGAGGTTTTCGCCGGTCTGGTGATCGTGGCGATCGCCGGCAACGCGGTGGAGAATTTCGTCGGCATTCAGCTGGCGGTTAAGAACCAGATGGACTACGCGGTTCAGGTGGTCCTCCAGTCGCCAGTCCAGATCGCACTCACCATCGCACCGATCGTCTGCCTCGCAGCGGTATGCCTCGGCCAGCCCGGTTTCGATCTGGTCTTCTCGCCGCTGCTGTTGGCGTCGATGATTATGTCTGCGCTGGTCGCGGTGCTGGTGACGTTCGACGGCGAGTCGACCTGGTTCGAGGGAGCAGTACTCATCGCGCTCTATGTAGCGATCGCCACGTCGTTCTGGTGGGGATGAGCGGCCTCAATGGGGGGATGGTTCGTCGTCCAATCACCCGAAGGCGAAACGATAAGCATCACCCGAAGTCATACATTTGGCCAGTAGGGCGGGCGGGGCTCGAACCCGCGACCAACGGATTATGAGTCCCTAGCCAGCGTGCGCACGACCAGCCTAAATAGTTCGACCCGAGCCATTAAACCGCCTGCAAGACAGCGCTTTTGACCGTTCTCGGTCCGGTTCCGGTACGCCCCCGGTACGGCTACAAATCGCCCTCGGTCGCCGGGGTGACGCCGGGGTGAGATGGTGGACTTGGTTGTTAGCTAGTCGCGGCAAGGGTGTCGCCTACACACGGAGGAGTGTCGCCGGGAGTGAAGATTGAAGCATCCCGGTTCGATGCACACCTCATTCCGTGACCGGTGTGTCTCCCGATCCGGTCGTGAGCGTAGTCCGTGATGCCAACGTTTTTCGAGTTCATGTCAACATGTCGAGACGCTGGCGCCCCGTGGCATTGGCGGCGAGGCGATGTCCTGTAAGGGGATCCCTCGCGGGCCACGCGCTGAGCGGGCCACGCGCTGAGGCTCGGGTACCGAGTTTCTTTTGTGTGCTGACGTTTTCCGCCGGGGCAGCTCGTCCGCTGCCGCTCCTGTCCGTCACAACGCACAGATATCGCTCCCACCGCCTCGCGACCGTCCCAGCGCCCGCAGCCCGCCTAGTGAGAACTTTCCTTACTGGTATCGAGGTTGCGTCCGGCGGCCTTCTTCTCGCGTATATCTGTCAGGCCAACTGCACACAGCCCTCATGGACCGGTGAATCGGCGCAGCGCCCATAGCACCAGCCGGTCACGATCCTCGGGGTCACGTTTTCTGTCGTGTAGGTGCAGTCCTTCGACCAGCGCGGTGATCGCCCGCGCGGCCATAATGGCGTTGCCGTCGGTGAGGCCCTCGCGTTGGAAGCCTTCTTGCAAGGTGTGCTCGGCCAGTTCGTGGAAGCCGTGATGAAAGTCGGCCACCGCCGGCACATGTGTCGCGCGGTCGTGCACGGTGGCCGTCAGCGATGCGGTGCGGTCGAGTTCATGCAGCATCGCGAGGACCAGCTCGGATAGGGGCGGCGGCGGTTCGGTCAGCAGCCGCGGCAGCGCCGCTTCCAGCCGCCGCCGCAGCACCGCGACCAGCAGGTCATCTTTGGTGGGGAAATACCAGTGCACGGAATTGGTCGCGATACCGGCTTGGGCGGCGATCGCCGCGATGGTGGTATCCCGGAAGCCGCCCGGCCCCACAAACGCGGCATCGGCGGCATCGAGGATCTCTTCTTCCTTGACCCGGCGGTCGACCCCGGCCCGGTTTTTCGGCACACCGACCTCCTCTTGATTGATAGATAAGAGACAATCTACCCTCTTGATTAGCAGTCAAGAAGGTGTATGGCGGCGTCGGATCCAGACAGGCGTCGCTGTCAGGCTCCGAAAGAGGGCGAATGAGAATGGAAGGTTTAGCGCGTGATCGGAACAGACTGGCCGAACAAGCTGTCAGCGGCGGCACATCTGCTGTACAGATCCGCCGATAGCCACAACCGTGTGAGCGAGCGGCTGCGCGGCAAGGTGGCGATCGTCACCGGCGCATCTCAAGGGCTGGGCCAGCACATCGCGCTCCAGTTGGCGGCCGAGGGCGCCCACGTTGTCCTGGCTGCCCGTAGTATGCAGCGGCTCAACGCTATTCAAGCGCAGATCGCGACCGCAGGAGACACCGCGCGGGCAGTCGCCGTGGACCTCGCCAACGAGGAGGACTGCGGGCGCTTGATCGACACAACCGTGGCGGCCTTCGGTGGAATCGACATCTTGGTGCTCAATGCGGGTCAAGCGACACATGGAAGACTTGAGGAGCTTGAGTCCTTCGACCCGATCACGGCAGCGATGCGGGTCAACTTCTTCGGCGCCGCCTACCCCACCTATCTAGCCCTGCAGCATCTCGTCGCGGCCCGGGGTGTCATCGCTTATGTGACATCCGGAGCGGGACACCTTCCGATGGCGGGTTATCTGGGCTACACCACCAGCAAACACGCCATGAACGGATTCTTCGAAGCGCTGCGGCTGGAGCTCTATCCCCGAGGTGTGCACGTGTTGACCATCAACCCCGGTGATATGTACAGCGACGATGGGGCCGGGCGCACAGTGATCGGAGCGAACGGCGCTGAGGTCAAGGTCGACTTGTCGGTGCAGCGGCTCAATGACATCCCGAGGGTCGCGGCGAGCACGGTGGCAACACAGTGTGTGGATGCAATCGTCGACCGGCGCCGTGAAGTCGACGCCTCACCGTTGATCCAAAAGATCGGCACCCGCATCCGACCGTTGCTGCCCACCCTGATCGACCAGCGCATCTATGCCAAGACCAGGACGATGCGCACGGCGTTCAATGATGTGGCCGAATTGCACGCGGTGTCGGCACAACCGGCCGCAAATCCACCTCACAACCAGCCCGACGAACCATGACCAGGCGCACCGGGCGGCCCAACTCAAAAAGCACTTGGAGGTATCACGTGGTGGTCCATCTGGCCCGTTACCGCCGCGACGACGACATCGGTTGGGGGTTGGTCGCCGGCGACGGCCTCGCGCCGCTAGAGGGCAGCTACCGGAGCACCGCCGACCTGATCTCCGGAGCGTCATCGGACTGGCAGTCAGCTGCTGAGCGCACCGCAACAGTGGCACTTAACGACGTGACGGTGTTATCGCCGGTGACCACGCCGTGCCGAGTGATGTGTCTCGGCGCCAATTACCGTCAGCACGCTATCGAATCGGGCATGGATCCCGACAGACGCGCGTTCAACGTGTTCTTCGATAAGACCGACGCATCGGTAACCGGTCCCGACATGCCCGTTGTGCGGCCCGCACACGTGCAATTGCTGGACTACGAGATCGAACTCGCCCTGTGATGCGCGCTGAGGTCACCCAACCCGTCACCGTCACCGCCGCCAACCTGCAAGAGTACGTCTTCGGCGTCACACCAAGGTTGGTCGCCGCGCCAAGAGCACCGCCGCGCCGAAACGCAAGCGCGGCGAGAAGTTCGGTTAGGGGTCTCGTCCCTCGAGCAGATGGGCGTACGGGTCACTATCCGTGCCGACGTGTTCTGGCATTGGGTAATACGTCTTGATCAGAAGGTTCCCCTCCTGGTCCCACGCGAACGTTTCAATGCTGAAGGCCGATTGCACATTCGGCTCAGTGCCAAAGAAATTCTCACAGACCCAAGCCATCTCGTCGCCATTGACCTGGACTGTGAGCATCTTGATCTTCAAGATTGACTGAAACATGTCGAATGCCTCAGAGGTCGCGGTATCGAAGCCGTGCTTCACCTCGGTGCCGACGGGATCGAACATCCTCACCTCACCCGGACAGATTGTCCGCCATGAGTCGACCCACTCATCCTTCTTGCCCGCATTCCACAACTCCGCGTGTTTAGCCGCGTGCGCTAACCGTGCTTTACGGCTTGGAACCTTACTCATCGAACGCTCCTTGCTGGGCCATATCCGTCTGTACCTTAGCTGGACAGGTGTCCAGTTGTCACCGGAGAAGCTAACACTTCCTTGGTCCCGTCATGGTCCCGTAGACGTAGCCGAACTGTAGGCGGACCCGACCCGACCCGACCCCTAGACGTAGCCGCATGCTACTTATCTGCTGGTAGACAGGTTTCGGAGTTGCTAGCGGCACTCCCACCAGCGCTTATCGCTCACCTGTTCGGGCGTAGAAAATACTTCCCAAGCTGAATACGCGGGTTGGATTCCCATCATCGGCTCCATGCGTACCAGGGCATATTGGCCCGAGAGCTTTCCTACGACGGAGCCGATATCCCGCCCGTACCCCGAACTCGGGATGTCACGACCTTCCGTCGGGCCGACAACAATGTCGCCACGCGTTTCGTCCGCGCCAACCTACTTCATGCACCTCCGCGTGATGGAAAATGACGTATGGCTTGCTCACGCGGTGCAGCCGAGCCCTCTGATCCCACTCGGCGGCGACTGTGGGCGGATTCAGCGGGCTTCTGCGGAAACCCAGTCAATATTCGCGAATTTGGTCCGACGTGAGCGTTCTGATCAACCGTGCAGCGGGATCACGTTGTTCCCTTGGTAATTCGGCGTAGTCGCCAACGCCTGGAGCGCCGCCATTTCGTCGTCATGGTCGGCCTTCGAGTGGAGGTGCGTGTAGACGAGTTCGGTCGTCGTCGGGTTCGCGTGCCCCATCCACCCGGCCACCTGGCGTACAGAAATGCTGGGGACCGCCGCGCACAAGCTCGCGTAGGTGTGCCGCAGTGAGCGGAAGCGCAACCCCGCGGGGAGCACCTTCGTGGTCGGCGTAAGCCCGTTGGCGCGCAGCACCGCCGCCGGTCGGTAGACGGCCTTGTAGAACATCGCTTGGCGGAGCGGCTGGTTCCAGTCGAGCACCAATCGCTTCTCGGCGTGTTCCACCGATAGTTCGGCCAGTGCGTTGGCTTGCCGCGCGGGCCTCCGCGGTGGCGCTCAGTGCTGCGTCTTCCACATCCGTAGTGGCCACTCCTGGTGCGGCGGCTGTCCCCGCACTCCGCTAGGCCGAAGCCGCGTCAGCGCCATACCGGGCCACAGCGGCGCATCGGGTTCGTCGCCGCGCGGGTGCTGGGCAAGTTAGTCGCGAGCAAGGCGGCGCAAGGTGCAACGGTCGTTGGACATTTCGATGGCGATCAGCCGGCCTCCGTCCGTCGAGCGGGTCGACGGCTATGCCCGCTCAGCCGGTCCGCATTCGCCCAAGTTAGCTAGCGCTGCCGCCTATGGTAAGCACTCCGCTCAGTCGCCGGGGTGACGCCGGGGTGAGCGCCTTAACCGCGCCTCCCACGCGCGCAGAGAGCTCTCTGAACAGCGCTTTTACGGTGGGGCGGGCGGGGCTCGAACCCGCGACCAACGGATTATGAGTCCGCGGCTCTAACCAACTGAGCTACCGCCCCCTACGGGATTGTTCCGTAGGAAACGGTAGCCGAAGACCGAAGTCAGCGTCCGTCGGGCGCCGCCGTCGCCTTTGCAGCCGCCGACATGCGCGACGGGCGCCTCGCGGAAAGCGCCCACCGGTAACAACACCTCTATGTCGGTGCGCTCAGGCAGGCCCGGCAGGCGCTTGCGACTTGATCTTGGGGATCATCTCGGGCGCGTAAACGAAGATCGCCGATTCGACCTCCCATTCGGCCTGGGCCTGACTCATGGGCGTGGTGCGGGTGATCATGTTGATCAGCTCCTGGCCCTCGCCGTACGGATTGGGGTTGGATCGAACCTGATCGGCGAACCAACGTCCCTCGGCGGCCTCGCTGCAATCGTTGAAATCGGCGTTGTGAACCAACTTGTTCTGCGCCAGCAGATTGATGTACCGATCGTCGGCGGGCGTCAAATTGCACGCCGCGGATGCTTGCGGTGCGGACACCGCAGCACCACCGAACATGGCGGCCCCTACCGCGACGCCGGCGGCCCCCACTGCCAGCACCTGCGCGCGTGATCGCTTCCCTCTCACGTTTCCAGACCCCTATCGTGGAATTTGCTACTTCTTCTTTGGCGATGAAGATTGGGTACCACCAGCGACAAGCGCGGCAAACGACACGTCGTACAAACAACGCGTGAACAGCGATTAGCTAAAATTACTGTGCGAGAAACTCTTCAGGTCGAAAATGATAACTAAGGCGTCCCAGTTCCGCCTACACGAGAGCAACCATTGTGCTTCTCGTTGAGCCGTCCTCATCGGTGGGCGCTAACTGATTTTCAGTTAGCTGTCCGGCAGAGCGGAACGCCACAGCCATTACGGCCGCTGACCGTTCCCGAGATATGAAACCCGTTGTGCGGCAGCGATTCGCTACGCGGTCGGCCAGTTGGCTTTCGCGGCCTGATCCTTGATCTTGGGGATCATGTCCGGCGCGTAAACGTAGATCGCCGACTCGACCTCCCACTCGGCCTGAGCCTGGGTCATCGGCGTGGTGTTGGTGATCATGTTGATCAGCTCTTGGGCCTCACCGAACGGATTGGCGTTGGCGCGAACCTGGTCCGCGAACCAGCGCCCCTCGGCGGCCTCATGGCAGTCAGTGAAATCCGCGTTGTGAACCAGCTTGTTCTGCGCCAGCAGTTGGATGTATTGGTCATCGGCGGGAGTCAAGTTGCAAGTCGCCGACGCTTGCGGCGCTGCCAGCACAGCTCCGCCGAGCATCGAGGCGCCCAGCGCGACGCCGGCAGCCCAGACCGATGACACTCGCATACGCGAGCGTGTACGGGTGGTTGTCATTTCCGAACCTCCCTCTGCGCGGGAACGCACTCGCTTCCGACGCAACCCCAAGCTTGAAATCCTGCAAACAACTGACCGGGAAAGCCACCCGAACCGCGGCCAAATGGCGCACGATCCATGGACACCCAACTCGGGCCACGCTGCCATCTCGTTACCGTCACGTCTCCGTGTCGTATCAGTGTCGGCGAACGCGCTAAAAGTAGCGAATGACCTCCGCACACAGCGCAAACGCGCGTTTGCGTGCCCGTGTACGAATGGTTAACATTTGGTGCCTTCGGCCTTGAGCGCGAGGCGGCTGCGCCACCAACCAGCGCGCGTCAGAATGGTTGCGGGCAATTAGCGCCGAACGTCAGCGAAGACGAATATGGCTCGACTGGCTGCCGCATTCGTCTCCCGCGAACGTCAGTTAAAGATTGTTTGGCCGTCGGCGTCAATCAGGTAACGCTCAGTGCCGTTCTCGACCCGCGGGGCATCAGCGGCCAATGACACGGCGACCTTATTGCTGGCATTACGCATGATGTCAAAGGTGAGCTCGATGGATTCCGCCTCGGAGAACCGAGAGCGCACCTCGGCGACATCGTCGGCGGCGAGGTGCGCAGGGGTCCAAATTAACGCATCGGCATAGCGAAGCGCTGCTTTTGCGCGGCCATCGAGCAAACCCGACGATTCGAAGTGCTCAATCTCCGCGTACATCGATTCCGAGCCGCCGGCATCCAGTGCACCGCCCTCGCGGAGTGAGTTGCATAGTCGGCAGTTGTGCTGTGCGGCCCCACGCAACCGGACCAGCTCGGAGGTGACCGGGTCGAGCGCACGCATTCGCGCCACCGCGATTAAAAAGTCATTGAATACAAGATCCGAGGGATCGGTGGTGTGATCCCACGTGATCGGACCGGTCACCCAGCCGAGGTACTGGGCGCCGACCCCGAGCGCTTCCAGCCCGGCACGCACCCGAGGAATGAAGTCGGCGATGTAGATCTGCACGACGACGCCAAAAGTGCGGTCCCCAAGCTGCTTCCACAACCGCGACCGCTGCTCGGCGGTGATCGACGAGACGTCCGCGCTGAACTGTTCGGCGAATTCGGCGACGGCGGACTCGACTTCTGATTCCGGCCCGCCCACCTCGACACAGGCGGGCAACGGCGGCAACGACAACGTCTGCGCGCACACCCGCCGAACCAGCGCCGTGAAACGACCGGAATCGGGCGACCCGGGAAACAACGACACCAGCCGGGTGAGCTGGTCTTCTCGAACAGAAACCGGAGCCGCCATCCGTCTCACGCTAGAGCGCGCATTGCCCGGCGGCAATGAACTATTGGGCCTGGCTCACCGACGACATGTGGAAGTCCGGTATCCGCAGCGACGGCATCGCCTCACGGGTGGCCCAATCCGACCATTCCCGCGGCAGGGTTTTTTCGCTGACGCCGGCCTCGGTGGCACGTCGCAGCAGGTCCAAGGGGCTCTCATTGAACCGGAAGTTGTTGACCGCCGCGGTGACCTCGCCGTTTTCGATGAGGTAGACGCCGTCGCGGGTCAGCCCGGTGAGCAGAAGCGTGGTGGGATCCACCTCGCGGATGTACCACAGCGTGGTCAGCAGCAGGCCACGCTCGGTGGCCGCAATCATGTCGGCTTGACTGCCCGACCCGCCGGTCATCACCAGGTTGTCGGCGGCGACGGCGACGTCGGTCTCGTATTTGGCGGCCGTGGCGCGCGGATAGGCCAACGCATTGATCACCCCGTCACGGATCCAGTCCACCTGATTGATCTCCATGCCGTTGTCGAACACCGAGATCGTTTCCGACGAGCTGCTCACCGCGACAAACGGCGTACAGGCCAGGCCCGGAGCCATCGGATCCGAGAAGAGCGTCAGCGGCAGGTCGGTGAGCCGCTCCCCCACCCGAGTTCCACCGCCGGGCGCTGAGAGCGCGGTCCGACCCTCCTGCGCACCGCGCCCGGCCAACGACCAGCCCAGATAAAGCATCATGTCGGCCACCGTGGACGGCGGCATGATCGTCTCGTAGCGCCCGGCCGGTAATTCGACGCTGCGCTGCGCCCAGCCCAGCCGCGTCGACAGCTGCTCGAGCAGCGAATCGGTTGGCACATCGACGAAGTCGGGCGTTCCGACACCAGCCCACGCGCTGGCATTGTCGCGCTTGGCGTTGATCTCCACCGCACCGGTCGGCTGGGTGAAACGTCGGCGCAATCCCGTCGACGACGCCAAGAACGTCGTCGAAACACTATGGTGCGCAAAGCCATAGAGCCGGTCTGCGCCACGGAAGCCCCGGCTCAAGGAGTCGGCCACGTCGGCGAAAATCAGCGGCCCGGTGCCGGGCACCGGTGCGTCCCAATCGGCAGGCACCCCAACATCGCCGAGCAGCGGCGCGGCATCGCCGGCCTCCGGCGCCGAGCTGGCCGCCTCCTGCGACGCCGCCACCAACCCGGGGAGCACCCGCGGATCCGCCTCGGAGGACACCACGGTGCCGATGCGCGCGCTGGACCCCCGACGCACCACCGAAATCACGGTCACGCTGCGGCTCACCGAAACCCCGTTGGTGGTCATCGAATTGCCCGCCCACCGCAAGGTCGCCTCGACCTTGTCGGTGACCAGCACCATGGTCTCGTCGGCGCGCCCGAGCTTGGCCGCCTCGTCGAGCACGATGTTGATGACGTGCTGCGCAGTGATCATCGGCGCCGCTCTCCCCCGCAAGCGGGAGGTACCCCCGCAACGTCATTGACTGTGCGGATCATCGGCCGCCCTCGGTGCGAGTGTTGAGCACGTTGACGCCGCGGAACAACGCCGACGGACAGCCGTGGCTGACCGCCGCGATCTGGCCGGGCTGGGCCTTGCCGCAGTTGAACGCCCCGCCCAGCCACCACGTCGACGGGCCCCCCACGGCTTCCATCGAATTCCAGAACTCGGTCGTGGTGGCCTGATAGGCGACATCGCGCAACTGGCCGGCCAAGCGGCCGTCGCGAATCCGGAAGAACCGCTGACCGGTGAACTGGAAGTTGTACCGCTGCATGTCGATTGACCAGGATTTGTCGCCGACGATGTAGATGCCGTCCTCAACCCGCCCGATCAGGTCGTCGGTACTGATGTCGTCCGGCGCCGGCTGCAGCGACACATTGGCCATGCGCTGGATCGGCACATGATGCGGCGAGTCGGCATACGAGCAGCCGTTGGAGCGTGGCTGCCCCAGTCGTTTCGCGAAAACCCGGTCGAGCTGGTAGCCGGTGAATATTCCGTCGCGCACCAGATCCCAGCTTTGCGCGGCTACTCCTTCATCGTCGTAACCGATAGTGGCCAAACCGAATTCGACGGTGCGGTCGGCGGTTACGTTCATCAGCGGCGACCCATACCGCATGGTGCCCAGCTTGTCCGGCGTGGCGAACGACGTTCCGGCGTAGGCGGCCTCATAGCCGATAGCGCGGTCGTATTCGGTTGCGTGCCCGATTGATTCATGGATCGTCAGCCACAGGTTGGTCGGGTCGATCACCAGGTCTTTGCGCCCCGGGACAACAGTGGGCGCTTTGACCTTCTCGGCCAGCAATGCCGGCAGCTGGGCCAGCTCCTCGGTCCAGTTCCACACCTCGTCACCGGCCAGGGCTTCCCAGCCGCGCCCCATCGGCGATGCCAGCGTCCGCATCGAATCGAAGCTGCCGGCCGTGGGGTCGACGGTCACCGCCTCCAGCGAGGGCAGCACCCGCACCCGCTGCTGGGTGATCGAGGATCCGAAGGTGTCGGCGTAGAACGTCTGCTCCTTGACGGCGGTCAGCACGGCCGACACGTGGTTGATGCCATCGGCACTGAGCAGCCGCCCGGAGTAGTCCTCCAGGACGGCGATCTTGTCGGTGGTCGAGATGTCGAACGGGTCGATCCGGTAGTTCGACACCCAGGCCCCGTCCGCATAGACCGGCTCGGGCGCCAACTCGATGCGCTCGCTGCTCAGCGTGGCCAGCGTGGTGGCGACGTGCACGGCGCGCCGTGCGGTCTCGGCGGCCACCGACGGCACCAGCTCCGAATGCGAGGCGAATCCCCAGGTGCCGTCGACGATCACTCGCACGGCCAAGCCGACCTCACGGTTGATCACCGCGGTCTCCAGCTCGCCGTCGCGCAGCTGGATGATCTCGGTGATGATGCGATGAACCCGCAGGTCGGCGTGCGTCGCCCCAGCCGCCTTGGCCGCCGATAGCGCGGCCTCCGCCAGGTCGTGGCGGGGCAGGTCCAGGAAGTCGGCATCGATCCCCCGGTTCACTGTCACGGTTCCACCGTAACGGCCGCTCGCCCCAAACCCCGGCGGCGCCCGCTTTAATTACCCCATGGCCAGTGCGGTACCGGGGAGACAACCTCGCCCCACCGCGCTGGGCTATGCGCTGCTGGCGCCCAGTCTGTTCGGCGTGGTCGCCTTTCTGCTGTTGCCCATCCTGGTGGTGCTCTGGCTGAGCCTGTGCCGGTGGGATCTGCTCGGCCCGCTGCGCTTTGTCGGCCTGTCCAACTGGCGCTCGGTGCTGACCGACGCGGGGTTTGGCAACTCGCTGATCGTCACCGCCATCTTCGTGGCGATCGTAGTACCGGCGCAGACCGCACTGGGATTGCTGGCCGCGACCATGCTGGCCCGCCAGCTTCGCGGTACCGGTCTGTTTCGCACCCTGTATGTGCTGCCCTGGATTTGCGCTCCGCTGGCCATCGCGGTGCTGTGGCGCTGGATCCTGGCTCCCACTGATGGCGCCGTGAGCACCGTCTTGGGACACAGTATCGAATGGCTGTCGGATCCCAGCTTTGCGCTGCCGCTGGTTTCGGCCGTCGTGGTCTGGACCAACGTCGGATACGTCTCGTTGTCGTTTCTGGCGGGCCTGCTGGCCATTCCCGACGACGTCCACGCCGCCGCGCGCACCGACGGCGCCACCGCATGGCAGCGGTTCTGGCGCATCACTATCCCCATGTTGCGGCCGACGACGTTCTTTGTGTTGGTGACCGGGATCGTCAGCACGGCACAGGTTTTCGACATGGTGTACGCACTGACCGGTGGCGGTCCGGCCGGCAGCACCGACCTGGTGGCGCATCGCATTTACGCCGAAGCGTTCGGCTCGGCGGCGATCGGCCGCGCGTCGGTCATGGCGGTGGTGCTGTTCGTGATCCTGATCGGTGTCACGCTGGTTCAGCATCTGTATTTTCGGCGACGGATCAGCTATGACCTCACCTAGTCGAACCGGCAACGTGGTGATCTACGCCGGGCTTTCGCTGGGCGCGTTGATCACGTTGGCGCCGTTCGCGCTTGGCCTGATGACGGCGTTCACCTCGGCACACCAGTTCGTCACGGGCACCCCGCTGCAGCTGCCGCGCCCGCCCACGCTGTGCAACTTCGCCAATCTGGCCGGAGCGGGGTTCGTCCGCGCGGCGGCGGTGACCGCATTGATGACCGCGGTAATTTTGGTGGGCCAGTTGACCTTTTCCGTTCTTGCCGGATACGCGTTTGCGCGCCTGCAGTTTCCCGGACGTGATGCGTTGTTCTGGGTCTACATCGCGACGTTGATGGTGCCCGGGACGGTCACGGTGGTGCCGCTGTACCTCATGATGGCCCAGCTCGGATTGCGCAACACGTTCTGGGCGTTGGTGCTGCCGTTCATGTTCGGCTCGCCGTACGCGATCTTCTTGCTGCGCGAGCACTTCCGGATCGTTCCGAATGACTTGATCAACGCCGCACGTCTGGACGGGGCCAACACCCTGGACGTGATCGTCCACGTGGTGATCCCGTCCAGCCGACCGGTTTTGGCGGCGCTGGCGTTGATCACGGTCGTCTCGCAGTGGAACAACTTCATGTGGCCGTTGGTGATTACCAGCGGACACAAGTGGCGGGTGCTCACCGTCGCGACCGCTGATCTGCAGTCGCGGTTCAACTCGCAGTGGACGTTGGTGATGGCGGCGACCACAATCGCGATCGCCCCGCTGATCGCGCTGTTCGTGGTCTTCCAGCGCCACATCGTCGCGTCGATCGTCGTCTCGGGACTCAAGTGAGACGGCTTCGCTTTTCCACGCTGGCCGCGGGATCGGTTGCGGTGGTAGCGGTCCTGCTGGCCGCGATGGCGGTGCTGCTCGATTACTCCGGCGAGCCCCATGGCGGCCAGACCGTCGTCACGGTGCGAATCTGGGGCGATCAGATCGGCGCCGCCTATCGCCAATCATTCGAGGCCTTCACCCGCACACATCCCGATATTGACGTGCACCTCAACTTGGTGTCGTATTCGACCTACTTCAGCACCCTGCGCACCGATGTGGCCGGCGGCAGCGCCGACGACATCTTCTGGTTGTCCAACGCCTACCTCGCGGCCTACGCCGACAGCGGCCGGCTTCTGGACATCGGCGAGGTGCTTGGGCCTAAGGCCGCGTCGGATTGGGAGCAGCCGGTGGTCGAGCAGTTCACCCGCAACGGCACGCTGTGGGGTGTACCGCAGCTGACCGATGCGGGAATCGCGTTGTACTACAACGCGGATCTTCTCGCCGCCGCGGGCATCGATCCGGCCCAGCTGAATGACCTGCGGTGGAGCCCCGACGGCGACGACACTTTGCGTCCCCTGCTGGGCCGGCTCACCGTCGATGCCGATGGAAACCGCGCCGGCACTGCGGTTTTCGACCCGCGACGGGTGCGGCAGTGGGCGTACAACGCGGCCAATGACCCGCAGGGCATCTACCTGAACTACATCGGCTCGGCCGGCGGCGTGTTCCAACACGGTGACAAGTTCGCGTTCGACAACCCGGCGTCCGTGACGGCCTTCCGGTATCTAGTCGACCTGATCAACCGCGACCACGTCGCGCCGCCCGCCGCAGATACCAACGACAACGGCGACTTTTCTCGCAACCAATTCCTGGCCGGCCGGATGGCGCTCTTCCAGTCCGGCACCTACAACCTGGCGCCGGTCGCTAACGATGCCCGATTCCACTGGGGCGTGGCGATGATGCCCACCGGGCCGGCCGGGCGGGTCAGCGTCACCAACGGCATTGCCGCCGCAGGCAATGCGGCGACGAGGCATCCCGACGCGGTGCGCCAGGTTCTGGCCTGGATGGGCAGCAAGCAGGGCAACGAATACCTGGGCCGCTACGGTGCGGCCATCCCCGCCGTGTCGTCTGCCCAACCGGTGTACTTCCGGTACTGGGCCACCAGGGTGGTCGATGTCACCCCCTTCTTCGCCGTGCTGAACGGTCCGCGCATCGCGGCACCCGGTGGGGCCGGCTTTGCCGCCGGCAACGACGCCCTGAGGCCGTACTTCGACGAGATGTTCTTAGGCCGCGGCGATGTCGCAGCGACGTTGCAGCAGGCTCAAACCGCGGCCAACGCCGCCGCCGCACGCCAATGAGACATCGTCACTGAGCGTCGCTCGACCGTTCGACCGTCTCGGCGTTGAGTGCGCTGTGGTGGCGACCCCAGACGAAATAGAAAATCAGCGCCACCAACACCCAACCGCCGAACGCGATCCAGGTGTACCAGTGCAAGCTGGCCAGGATGTACCCGCAGGCCGCCACCGAAAGGATCGGCGTGACGGGATAACCCGGAACCTTGAATCCCCGTGGCAGGTCGGGCTCACGCACCCGTAGGACGATCACCCCGACGGAGACGACCACGAACGCGGTGAGCGTGCCGATCGACACCATGTCCGCCAGCTTTTGCAGCGGGATGAAGGCGGCCAATGACGAGGCCACGACCGCGACGATCACCGTGTTGTTCACCGGGGTCATGGTGCGTGGGTTGACCGTCGCGAACCTCGCGGGCAGCAGTCCATCTCGGCCCATCGAGAACAGGATCCGGGTCAGGCCGTACAGGGTGACCAGTGTGACGCTGAAGATCGAAATAACCGCTCCGGCAGCCAGAATCGTGCTGGCCCAGCCGCCGTGCGTGACGTTGTCGAGAATCGTGGCGAGCCCGGCTTCCTGCTGACCGGCGAAGTTCTGCCAGGGCTGGGTGCCCAACGCGGCCAGCGCGACGAAGACGTAGACGCCGGTGACGGTCAGCAGCGCGCCGACCAGTGCGCGCGGCATGGTCCGCTGCGGATTCTTCACCTCGTCGCCCGCGGTGGAGACGGCATCGAGGCCGATGTAGGAGAAGAAAATGGTGCCGGCCGCCGAACCGATACCCGCAACACCGAACGGCGCAAAATTATGAAGCTGGTTCACGTCGAACGCCGTGAAGGCGACGATGACGAATACGACGAGCACGCCCAGTTTGATCATCACCATGATCGCGTTGACCTTGGCCGATTCGCTGGTGCCGCGGATGAGCAACAACGCGCACATCGTGATCAACAGGATTGCCGGCACGTTGACATAGCCGGGTTGTTGGTCCCACGGCGCGGCCGACAAGGCATGCGGCAGTTGAAATCCCACGACATTGCTCAGCAGCTTGTTCAGGTAACCGCTCCAGCTGACCGCCACCGCGGCGGTCGCCACCCCGTATTCCAGTAGCAGGCAGGCGGCCACTCCCACGGCCACGACCTCACCGAGCGTGGTGTAGGCGTAGGAATACGACGAACCGGAAACGGGTACCGCCGAGGCCAATTCGGCGTAGCAGACGGCCGCGAGACCGGCGGCGACGCCTGCGAGGAGGAAGGAGACGATCACTGCCGGGCCGGCCTCGGGAACGGCCTGAGACATGACGAAGAAGATGCCAGTGCCGATCGTGGAGCCGACGCCGAACATGGTCAGCTGAAAGGTTCCGATACCGCGCTTGAGGTGGTCAGCGGCCCCCTGTGCAACGTGCGCGCCCACCACGGGCCGCCGGCGCAGCATCTGCTGTTTCAGGCTGATCGACGTGGCTGGCAAGTGCCCCTCCTGTTGCCGGATCAGCTGATTATGAAGCAGCCTCCCGCAACACCGCAGCAAGCTGGCCGACCGCCCAGTCGATCTCCTGGGCGGTCACCACCAAAGGCGGAGCGAAGCGCAGCGTCGAACCGTGGGCGTCTTTCACCAATACACCGCGGTCGGCCAGCCGCAAGCTGATCTCCTTGCCGGTGCCCAGCGATGGGTCCACATCGACGCCGGCCCACAACCCCAGGCCCCGTACCTCCAGGACACCCTGGCCGATCAGTTGCCGCAGCCGCCGATGCAGATGCGCACCCAGCGCCGTCGCCCTGGCTTGGAATTCGCCCCGCGCCAGCATCGACACCACCGTGGTGCCGATCGCGGCGGCCAGCGGGTTGCCACCGAAGGTGGAGCCATGCTCGCCGGGATGCAACACGCCCAGAACGTCGCGGTCGGCCACCACCGCCGACAACGGCACCACCCCACCACCCAGCGCCTTGCCCAGCAGATAGACGTCCGGGACTACCCGCCACCGCTCGCAAGCGAAGGTGTAGCCGGTGCGCGCCAGCCCCGACTGGATCTCGTCGGCGATCATCAGCACGTTGTGCTCGCTGCACAGCGCGCGCACGGCCGGCAGATAGTCGTCGGGCGGCACGATGATGCCGGCCTCGCCCTGGATCGGCTCCAGCAGCACCGCGACGGTGTTGTCGTCGATCGCCTGTGCCAGCGCGGCGGCATCACCGAAAGGCACCGAACGGAATCCCGGTGTGAAGGGCCCGAATCCATTTCGCGCGGTGGGATCGGAGGAGAAGCTGACGATGCTGATCGTGCGACCGTGAAAGTTGTTGTCGGCCACGATGATATTCGCCTGATCCGCGGGGACGCCCTTGACGTCGGTGCCCCACTTGCGGGCGACTTTGATTCCGCTCTCAACAGCTTCGGCGCCCGAGTTCATCGGCAGCACCATGTCCTTGTCGCACAGGTAGGCCAGAGCGGCGCAGAACGGGCCGAGCTTGTCGGAATGAAACGCTCGGCTGACCAACGTCACCGTGTCGAGTTGCGCATGTGCGGTGGCGGTGATCTCGGGGTTGCGGTGGCCGAAGTTCACCGCGGAGTAGGCGGATAGGCAATCCAGATAGCGGCGACCGTCGATGTCGGTGATCCACGCGCCGATGGCGCTTGCGGCGACCACCGGAAGAGGTGAATAGTTGTGCGCTGCACGCCGTTCCGCCAATCTGATCGCGGTCTCCATGCGGTTGGCGGTGACCTTCTGCGACGTCTGCGCGTCCAGAATCGTCATGGGAATACCTCCAATGTGCAGCACTTGACAGAACCGCCGCCCTTGAGCAGCTCGGACAAATCGACGCCGATCGGCTCGAACCCGGCTCGCCGCAATTGCGTGGCGAACCCCGTTGCGGCAGCAGGAAGTACCACGTGCAGGCCGTCCGAGACGACGTTGAGGCCCAGCACGTAGGCGTCGGCCGGGTCCGCGACGATGGCATCCGGGAACAGCGCACATAGCTGCTGTTGGGCTGCTGCGCTGAACGCCGGTGGGTAGAAGGCGACGGTGTGGTTGTCGAGAACAGCCAGGGCGGTGTCGAGGTGATAAAAGCGAGGGTCCACCAGTTCCAGCGAGACCACCGGCGCCCGCAGTGCCGCCGAGACTTCCGAGTGCGCACGCCGGTCGGTGCGAAATCCCCAGCCGGCCAACACAATGTCGCCCACCTGCAGCAGGTCGCCTTGTCCTTCGTTGACGTGGCGCGTGTAGACGGGCCGGTAGCCGAGTGACGACATCCA
Organism: Mycobacterium sp. 1465703.0; assembly: GCF_001672975.1. Classification (GTDB taxonomy): domain Bacteria; phylum Actinomycetota; class Actinomycetes; order Mycobacteriales; family Mycobacteriaceae; genus Mycobacterium. The sequence continues at coordinate 34,701 of NZ_LZKU01000191.1, read as the reverse complement.
TTGGGCGTAGGCGCGCGATTCACCGGCGCGCTCGGCGAACCGGAACCTTGCCGCGATCGCCACGTCGCGCGCGATGAACCCGCCGTTGGCGGCATAGACCATGTCCGGAAGCCCGGCCTCGGGCTCGATCACATCCACGTGATGCCCTAACCGCAGGTACGTCTGATACAAGTTCTCCCACTGGGCTTGCGCCAGGCCAACATCGACCGGCGTGCCGGTGTCCATCCAGGGGTTGATCGCGTATTCGACCGTGAAATAGGTCGGCGGTGTCATGGCGTACCGACGGAGGCTCGATGCGCGGCCGAGCACGGTGCGCCCGGCTGATTGCATCGCGGTGCGGGGTGCTACCACATGTAGGTCCGTCATAAATCAACGGTATTTGCAGCTCTCCTATTAATCAAACTACGTATATTGCGTGTCTATGCGCGATTTATTGCGCTACATTCCGTCTGTCGACGATTTGTTGTCCTCAGCACGGGAGGTGCGCCATGGAGCGCTTGGACGAGACCGACGAGCGCATCCTCGCCGAGTTGACCGAACATGCGCGCGCAACCTTCGCCGAAATCGGCGAGAAGGTGAATCTGTCGGCGCCGGCGGTGAAGCGGCGCGTCGACCGGATGCTGGACAGCGGCGTCATCAAAAGCTTCACCACCGTCATCGACCGCAACGCCTTGGGCTGGAATACCGAGGCTTACGTGCAGGTGTTCTGTCACGGCCGGATCGCGCCCGACGAACTGCGAGCAGCGTGGGTGAACATCCCCGAGGTGTTCAGCGCCGCGACAGTGACAGGCACCCCGGACGCGATACTGCATGTGCTGGCCCGAGACATGGGGCATCTGGAGGCGGCCCTGGAGCGAATCCGGTCCAGTGCGGACGTCGAACGCAGCGAAAGCATCGTCGTGTTGAGTAATCTCATCGACCGGATGCGGCCGTAGCGCCGGCGGATCAGCCCCGACCAAGCAGCCGCGCCAGCCGGGACGGTTGCCGAGGCACCAGGGCCGAGCCGCGAGATGCGCACGGCCAGGGGTTGTTTCGACGCTGCCTTAGCTTGAGTGCACTATCAGGGTTTCGATCACTACTGCGGCAACGCCGACCGAAAACACGATGGCAAGCGTCAGCCAGTCCGCCAGTTTCGGCCGTGCCGGGCTGGCGGATAGCTGACCGGTTCCGCCGCGCGCGGTGATCGCATCGCCCATCTCGTCAGCCCGGCGCAAGGTCACCACCACCGCGGCGGCCATCAAGTCGATCATGCCCCGGCTCTGCTGCCGGACCCGGGCTCTACGGCCCGGCGGTATTTGACTGGGTCGCAACAGACGAGCTGCATAGAGCACTTGAAATTCGTCGATCAACATCGGGAAGGCGCGCAGCGCAAGAGCCAACGCCACCGCCCACTCGTCGACCGGGATGCGCAGCAACTTCAGCGGTCGGCCCAAAGCCGCTACCGCAGGCGCGATTTCGGCGACATTGGTAGTCCAGGACACCATGGCGCCCAGCCCCAGCAGTACGACCGAAAGCGCGGTGATCCGGAGGAAGTTCAATGCTCCGCCCAGCCCGATGACTAGCCCGCCCATCGTGATGTTGGGGCCGCCACCAGCCAACGCCGCAGTAACAAAGCCCAAGGCGAGAAGGGCCCACAGCCACCGCGGAATCGGCGGCAACGCACCACGTGGAATGCGCGCAATCCAGACTGCCGCCGCCAGCAGTGCCGCCACCAACCCGATCGTCACCCACCCCGGATAAAAAGTCAGCAGCACGGAAACGCCGAACACAACGAGCAGTTTGGTGCCGGCCCACAAGTGGTGAATGGCCGAACTTCCAGGCACTGGAACCAGCAGAACAACCGAACTGGAACGGCGCCTCCTCGCGTTGGATGCCGCGCTGGAAGTTGTGGTCACGCCAGTCCTCCCGCCGCGGCAGTAGTAGACACCGTTTCCAACACACCGTTGCGTAAGTGGATGGTCCGCGGACAAACCTCATCCAGCCCGTGGAAGTCGTGCGAAATGACCACTAGAGTCAGGCCGCGCGTACGGCGCAGGTCCGCCAGCAATCGCAGTAGACCGCTCTGACTGCGGGCGTCGAGGCCGGCAAGGGGCTCGTCAAGGATCAACACTCGGGGCGAACACGCGACCAATCCAGCCAGCACCACACGGCGCATTTGTCCACCGCTGAGCTGGTCGATGCGCCGCTGTGCCAGTGCGGGATCCAATCCGACCGCCTCGAGCGCCGCGGCCACGCGATTGTCGTCGTCAGGCGAAAAGCCGGCCACCGATGCCAGTTCCAAGTTGACGTGGCTACGCATCAACTGCAGTCTGGCGGTCTGGAACGACAAAGCCACCGCGCCGACATGGCGATGGGTGGGCTCGCCGTCAATGAGGCAGACCCCGTCGGTGGGCACCGTCAGCCCAGCCATGATCCACGCCAGTGTCGACTTGCCAGAACCGTTGCCGCCGTGGACCAGAAGCCCGTCGCCTTGCTCCACCTGGAAGTTGATATCGCGCAGCGCAGTCTTCGCCCAGGGCGTCCCAGAGTTGTATTCGTGGCCGATGCCTACCACTTCAATCACCGGCACGCCGGACGAGCCGGGGTTGACGGTGACGGTCGGCACCGGCGGCGGCGCCCCCCGGACCATGCCGCTGTCATCGAACGAATCGCTGAGGTTGATGGTGCGATCCGCGGACGCAGCCTCATTGTCGAAGTGTGTGATGTGCACCAGAGCCGTCCGGTGCCGCTCGGGAAGACCGGAGAGCGCGTCGAGCAGCAGTTCGCGCCCCTGCTGATCGACCATGCTGGTGAACTCGTCGGCGATCAGCAGCGACGGCTCTCGGGCAAGCGCCGCCGCCAGTGCAAGACGCTGCAGTTCTCCGCCGGACAGGCTGCCGGTGTCGCGTTCGGCGAGCCCCTCGAGACCCACCTCGGCCAGCAGCCGCCCCACATCGACCTGCGTGCCCGGCGGCAGTCCCCAGACCACGTCGTCGGCGACCCTGGTGCCCAGGATCTGAGTCTGCGGGTGCTGGAGGACAAGTGCAGTTCCGCCCACTGTGCCTAAACCCACCGCGCCAGGGCGATGCACTTCGCCCGACGTCGGTTCCCGGCCCGCCAAGATCAGCGTCAACGTGGTTTTGCCGGACCCATTAGCTCCGACGACCGCGACATGCTCTCCGACCCGCAGGTCGAGGCTGATTTCGCGCAGAGCGTCTTGGCTGGCGCCGGGATAACGAAACCGGACGTCGACCAGCCGGACCGGCACCGGGCCGATCGGAGCATCCGGTGCCTCATCCGGGAAGTCCAGTTTGTGCACGTCGGGAATGTTGTGCAGCCGCGATAGCAGGTGCGATAGCACCCACCAGCCGACTAACGAAGAGACCATCACGGCATAGATGCCATAGCCGAGCATCAACCACGGCCAGTGATCGAGTCCGTAGGCGAAGGCCCGCCGCACATCCACCGCTACGCCCTGCAGGTGTATGCGCACCAGGAAGGAGGCGACACCATCCACGTTCGCGGTCATGACCTGAAAGATCAGGTGGCGCAGCCGAGTTAGCACCGCCAACATTCCGACGGTTACGCCGGCGACGGCGGCTCCGGCGACAAAAGACGAGACAATTACGGTCGGTGTGCCGCGATGATGGCGTTTGACGAATCCGGTCAACCCACCGATGTAGGCACAGTTGATGACCGCTACCAAGCAGCCCAGTCCGGCGATGAGAAAAGCAATCATCCCGGCGGCAACCGTTGCGGCGACAAGCACGCGAAGGCGGTGGCGGTAGGCCACCAGCGCCATCGGCACCGTGCCCACCAGCGCCAACCCCTGAGCGAACGGGATGACTGTGGCGATGATGGCGATCACTGCGCAGAGTGCCCCCATGACCGAGGCCTGTGCCAGCTCGGTCGGTTTCAGGGGTCCACCCCTACGGCGCGAGCGGACGGGGCGAGGGGTACTCACTCGACCGATTCTGCCAGGCCGCAACGCTGAGTCCGGCCATTCCACCGGGTGATCCGCAAACGACTGAACCGCTTCGTCTTTTGGCCTCGCTTAGCAAAGCTATGCAACCATAGAGGTATGGACAACGTCGTCGATACCGCAAAACTCGAGGGAGCGCAGGGACTGGGAGCCGATCTGCTCGCGGTGGTCGCGCGGCTCAATCGGCTGGCCACCCAGCGCATCCAGATGCCATTGCCTGCAGCTCAGGCCAGGCTGCTGGCCACCATCGAAGCTCACGGAGAAGCCCGGATCGGTGATCTGGCCGCAGTCGATCACTGCTCACAACCGACGATGACAACGCAGGTGCGCCGGCTCGAGGAGGCGGGCCTGGTCACCCGGATGGTGGACCCGGGCGATGCACGTGCTGTGCGAATCCGCATCACCGCCGAGGGCAGGCACACGCTGAACGCGGTTCGGGCGGATCGCGCCGCTGCGATCGAGCCGCAATTGGCGCTGCTCGACGCCGCGGACCGGCAGGTGCTGACGCAAGCGGTCGACGTGTTGCGGCGGCTGCTCGACAACGCCTCGCTGGCTACCTCTCTTGCGGGCCGCCGTAACACCCTGTGAACGCCGCGAGCTGGAGGATGGACCTCGGGCAGGGGTAGACACTTAAACGGGCACGGCGACCGGCGGCCGCGGGCGGCCAGTGCCTGACGGCGAGACGAATTCGATCCAACCGGTGACGAAAGGTGGCGGCCATGCCGACCGAGGCTTCGGCGCATCCGGCCTCACTGACCGTATGGGCTGGACCGGCGAGGTATGTCTTCATCCCGGGCCGCGACGTGATCGTGGGATACGGCCCGGGCTGCGACATCCCGCTGGAGCGCCTCGGCATTCCCACCCAAGCGCCGCCGACGCCCCGCGCGGACGTGGTGCTGCGGTTCACCGGAACGCAATGGGTGGCCATTGATTTGAGCCACCGCGGCATCTTCCTCAACGGATCGCGGGTGTCGACGGTTGAGATCCGCGACGGCCTCGGGTTCACCATCGGAGATCCGCAGCACGGCCCGCGCCTGGTCTTCCAAACAGCGCCGTCGGCGACACCAGCGATGCCTTATCCGCCGCCGCCCCCGCAGTCGCCGCCGCTTCCACCCGGTGCGCCACCGCCGGGTTACCCGAACCAGCCCGACCCGCGCATTCCCACCCAGAGCGCCACCCAGCGGATGCCCGTCGTCGTACCACCACCGCCCGCCGGCCAGCGGCCTGTCGCGCCCCCTCCGTCGCCACCACCTCCTGGTGCGATTCCCCCGCCCCCCGGTCCTGTGGGTCAGCCACCGGTTCCGCCTGCCGCCGAACAGGAGCAGCGCAAAGGCCCCAGCTTGATCGAGCGCATGGTGACGAGCAAGTTCCGCGTCCAGCGCCCCTCCTTCCGCACCGACGAAGCCGATTCCACCTATCGCCTGCCGCTGCGCACCGCGTCGCGCACCACCGGGGCGACGGCCTACCGGTTAGGGCTGTCGGTCGACGGGCACGAGACCCTGTCGGGCGTTTCGTTCACTGCGCGTCCCGGCACCATGACCGCGGTCATCGGGCCATCGGCCGCGCGCAATTCCGCACTGCTCGGGTTGCTGGCCGGTTCGCGAAAACTCAGCTCTGGACGCGTCACGGTGGACGGACACGACGCCCACGCCGAGCCGCAGTCCATGCGCGCCCGCATCGGGGTGGTCACGCGCGACGATCGCCTGCACCGCCAGCTCACCGTCGCGCGAGTCCTGGCGTATGCGGCCGAGATGCGACTGCCGCCGGATACGCCGTCCGAGCAGCGTGACCTGGTGGTCAGCCAGGTTCTCGACGAGCTCGAGTTGACGCCCCACCGTGACACCAGAATCGGAAAGCTCACACCCGAGGTGCGCCGGTGCGCAGCCCTGGCCGTCGAGCTCGTCACCCGGCCCAGCCTGCTCGTGGTGGACGAACCAACCGCCGGACTGGATGCGGCCCAACAACGTCACGTCATGGCGATCTTGCGACGCCAGGCCGACATCGGCTGCGCGGTCGTCGCGGCGATTTCGGCGCCCACGTCGCTCACCGACGTCAACGCCTGCGACCAGGTGTTGGTGCTTACCGGCACGGGCAAAGTGGCGTATCTCGGAACGCCCCTGCAGGTCGAGTCGGCGATGGGTACCGCCGACTGGTCCGCGGTCCTGGCCCAGGTGAGCGCCGATCCCGAAGGAGCCCACCGCGCATTCCGGACCCGGCCGCAGACCACGGCACCCACCGCGGCACCCGAGGTCGCCGCACCCTGGCCGCCCGAGCCCGGGCTGTCCCGCACCCGGCAGATGCGGTTGCTGGTCCGTCGCGAAGTCCGACTGCTTCTCGGCAATCGCACCTACTCCGCGTTTCTGGCGATCCTGCCGTTCGTCCTGGCGGGGCTGACGCTGCTGATTCCAGGTGATTCGGGCCTGGCTCGGCCCAGCCCCAGCAGCACTAACACTCACGAGGCCATTGAGGTCCTGGCCGCCTTCAACGTGTCCGCGGTGATTCTCGGCACGGCGCTGACCATCCGCACGCTGGTATCCGAACACCGCACCTTCCGGCGCGAGCAGGAGATAGGGCTGTCGGCTCCGGCCTATCTGGCCGCCAAGATCGCCGTGTACGGCCTGGCCGCGGCCGTCTGGACAGCCGTCGTGTTCGCGATTGTCATCGCGGTCAAGGGCGAGCCTGGAGGCGGTGCTGTCCTGCTGCGCAACTCCACGGTGGAGCTCTATGTGAGTGTGGCGGTCACCGCGATCGTGTCGGCAGTCATCGGGCTTGCGCTGTCGTCGCTGGGTAAGTCGCTGCGGGAGGTACTGCCGCTGGCGGTGCTGGTGATCCTGGCATCGGTGCTGTTCAACGGCAGCCTGGTGCAGCTGGTGAGCGCGTGGGTTATGCAGCAGATCAGCTGGTTCGTCCCGGCGCAGTGGGGCTTTGCCGCCTCGGCGTCCACCGCCAATCTGCGCCACATCGACTCGCTGGCTGCCAACGCGGTGACGTGGACTCATTACAGCGGCTGGTGGGTGTTCGACATGGCGATGCTGGTGCTCTTCGGTGTCATCGCGGCCGGATTCACCCTCTATCGGCTGCGCTCCCCCTTCGGCGAACGTCGCAACCCCGCCGGACCGCACGAGCCCCTCACCCCGAGCGCTGACGCGTCGGCCGGCTCGGGCGCCAGGGGTTGACGGCCGCGGGGACATTTCGTTCCGTGACATGAACTGTCGCCGTTGTTCGCCGCGACGCAAGCCGCACATTACTGTCAAATTATGGCGCCTGAAACGACTAGCACTGCCGAGTATCTGCGCAACGCACTGGACGGGCGTTGGCGTGATGTCAGAAACCGGATGCGGGCCACACTGACCGAGGACCTGTTCCGCCCGCACTACACCCCGAACACCGTGATCGCCCGCACCAAGGTTGCCGAGCAGATGAGGATCATGGCGGCGTTCGGTGCGGCCGCCGACAGTTTCCGGAAAGAGCATGGCGGCACCGGCGACGTCGGTGCGGCGATCACGATGATCGAGATGCTGGCGATGTCGGACCTGTCGCTGATGGTGAAGGCCGGGGTGCAGTGGGGGCTGTTCGGCGGCGCCGTGGAGAACCTGGGCACTGAGCGCCACCACGAGACCTACGTGCCCAAGATCATAAGCCTCGAGTTGCGCGGCTGTTTCGCGATGACCGAGACCGGGCACGGCAGCGACGTGCAGTCGCTGGAGACCACGGCGACCTACGACCCCGACACGGAGGAGTTCGTCATCGACTCCCCCACCCCGTCGGCCCGCAAGGACTACATCGGCGGCGCCGCCGAAACAGCAACCATGGCAGCGGTTTTCGCGCAACTGATCACCAGCGAGGACGGCAAGCCGGTCAACCACGGCGTGCACTGCGTCCTGGTGCCGATCCGCGACGAGGACGGCAACGATCTGCCGGGAATCACCACGTCGGACTGCGAATACAAGGGTGGGCTGCCCGGTGTCGACAACGGCCGCATCGTCTTCGACCACGTCCGGGTCCCGAGAGTCAACCTGCTGAACAAATACGGCGACGTCGCTCCCGACGGCACCTATAGTTCGCCGATCGACAACCCGAACCGCCGGTTCTTCACCATGCTGGGCACCCTGGTCCGCGGCCGGATCACCGTGGGCGGCAGCGCGGGTGCGGCAGGTCGGGTGGCCCTGGACATCGCCACCCGATATGCGTTGCAGCGCAGGCAATTCAGTGCACCTAATGACGATTCCGAAGTGCTGATCATGGACTACCTGGTGCACCAGCGGAGGCTGTTTCCGTTGATCGCGAAGTCCTACGCCTTGCAGTTCGCACAAAACGAGTTGGTCAGCAAATGTCATGACGTGCAGAGCGCAGACGCGCCCGATGCCGACGAGCAGCGCGAACTGGAGGCGCGTGCCGCGGGGCTGAAAGCGGCCAACACCTGGCATGCCAGCCGCGCGATCCAGGAGTCCCGCGAGGCCTGCGGCGGTGCGGGCTACATGGCGGAGAACCGGCTGATCGGGCTGCGCGGCGATACCGACGTTTTCACCACCTTCGAGGGCGACAACCACGTGCTGACCCAGCTGGTGGCCAAGGAGCTGCTGACGGCATACGCCGACGACATCAAGAGCATGAGTCCGGTCGAATGGGTGCGCTTCGCCGCCAACACTGTTGGGGAACGCGTCATCAAACGCACTGCGGCGGAGACGATTATCCAAACGATCGTGGACGCCCGGCAGGACAGCGAGGAAGAGGGCAGCCTGTTCAACCGCGGCACACAGATCAAGATGTTTGAAGACCGCGAAGAATATCTGCTGGCATCGGTGGCGCGCCGGCTGCAGGCCAAATCCAAGGAGATGTCGGAATTCGAGGCGTTCAACTCGGTGCAGGATCACGTGTTGCACGCCGCCAGCGCACACATCGATCGAGTGATATTGGAGGCGTTCGTCGCCGGGATCGACGCGTGCCCCGACGAGCAGGCCCGCGAACTACTCGGCATCCTGTGCGACCTGTACGCACTCTCGGTGATCGAGGACGACAAGGCGTGGTACATCGAGCACCGTTACCTGTCCACCGAGCGCGCCAAGGCGGTCACCCGGGGCATCAACGACCGCTGCCGGGCACTTCGCCCGCATGCCGAGACACTGGTCGACGGTTTCGGGGTCCCGGAGCCGCTGCGTTACGCCGAGATGCTGCACCCGGAGAATCTGTCCGAGGCGGTCACGAACTGACGGGCTGTTGAGGATCGCCGCCCTGCTCGGCCGGCCCGGCACCCTAGACGTTGACTGCGCGGCCACGGAAGTCATTGCGCTGAAACGTTATTGGTTCGGAACCTTGCCAAGGGTCTGCAGCTTGCCATCGGAGCCGATCCGGAACTTCACCGTTCCGATGCCGGTGGGACAGCACAGCTGATCATTTCCCTTCTGCCACTGGTACTGAACGGTGACGGTGTCATCCGAGGGCGGTAGCACGGTTATATACGGCTTCGGGTTCGACGTCGGGGTACCGAGCGGCCTGTTGTGGTCGAAGAAGATCAATTGTTGCGGACTTGCTTCATTCGCGATCGTCGGGATGATCTGCACCCAGTGCAGGCGGCAATTCCGGGTATGCCCCCGCCCCATTTCCACCCAGATGGTGCCGGGAATGGCGATGGGAACCGCGGTGATTGCCCGGCGCACGATGTCCGCCGTCGGCCCATCGGACTCCTTGCAGGTGTCAGGTCGGGCTTGTGGTGGCGCGGTGGGCTTCCAGCCGCAGCCGGAGGCCAGCAAAACCAGAAAGATCACAATGAGCGGACGCACGCGGTGAGCTTAGCGAAGACTGTGAATGTCCCATCGGTTTGGTCAAAAACCCCGTTCTGAGAAGCGTTTCGCGGGGCGTACTGACTAACCTCAAGCGGGTTGGGCAGTCAACGGTGACCTGCGATAACGCAATCTCCAGCGGTAAATCCCCCGGCGATTTCACACCGGCGAGTTGGCCGTTGAGAGGAAGAAGTAAACCGGGGGAAATTTCGGGCAGCGGTGCCGAAACATGCCTGCTCCACAATGAACTCACCTGATACGGAGCTAACCCGTACGCACTCGACGGAGGGACGTGAGCGTGGCGAGGGAGTCCATGGCGCCTAAGCACGCCGTGAACACCATGTGCGCTTACTGCGGCGTCGGGTGCGGCATGGTGTTGCAGGTCACAACGGATCCGAAAACGGGCCGCGATCACGTCGCCAAGTCGGTTGGAAACAAAGAACATCCGGCCAACTTCGGCCGATTGTGCACCAAAGGCGCCACCACGTCGGACATGCTTGGCGCGCCGGGCCGGATGGACTCGGCGCATCTGCGGGCCGAGCGCGGCGAACCGCTCGAGCCCGTCGACATGGATCGGGCGATCACCCAGTGCGCGAAGCGGTTACGGGCGATCATCGATGAGCACGGCCCGGATGCCTTCGCGATGTATGTGTCGGGCCAAATGTCCATCGAGGCACAGTACCTGGCGAACAAGCTGACCAAGGGCTTCATCGGCACCAACCAGATCGAGTCGAACTCCCGACTGTGCATGGCCAGCGCCGGTTCTGGGTACAAGCTCTCCCTGGGCGCGGACGGACCGCCGGGCTCGTATCAAGACTTCGATCGCGCCGACGTCTTCTTCGTCACCGGTGCGAACATGGCCGACTGCCATCCCATCCTGTTCCTGCGCATGATGGACCGGGTCAAGGCCGGCGCGAAGCTGATCGTCGTCGACCCGCGACGCACCGCGACCGCCGATAAGGCGGATCTGTTCCTGCAGATCGCGCCGGGATCGGATCTGGCACTGCTCAACGGACTTCTGCACCTGATCGTCGAGAACGGCCACACCGACACCGATTTCATCGCCCAATTCACCGAGGGCTGGGAGGTGATGCCCAGTTTCTTGGCGCAGTACACCCCCGACATGGTCAGCGCGGTGACCGGTATCGCAGAAGAAGACATTTGCACAGCGGCCCGAATGATCGGCGAAGCCGAGAATTTCATGAGCTGTTGGACGATGGGCCTCAACCAGAGCACCCACGGCACCTGGAACACCAACGCCATCTGCAATCTGCACCTGGCCACCGGCGCGATCTGCAAGCCGGGCAACGGCCCGTTTTCCCTCACCGGCCAACCCAACGCGATGGGCGGCCGCGAGATGGGTTACATGGGGCCGGGTTTGCCAGGCCAGCGTTCGGTGGCATCCGGCGACGACCGCGAGTTCGTCGAGAACCTGTGGGGCATCCCGCGAGGAACGCTGCGCACCGAAGTCGGCAGCGGCACCATCGACATGTTCGCCCGGATGGCCGGCGGAGAAATCAAGGCGTGCTGGATCGTCTGCACCAATCCCGTTGCATCCGTGGCTAATCGAAAGACGGTGCTGGCCGGGCTAGAGCGCGCCGAATTGGTGATGGCCCAGGACGCGTTCTTCGAAACTGAGACCAACGCATACGCCGATGTGTTGTTGCCGGCCGCCTTGTGGACCGAATCCGAAGGGGTCATGGTCAATTCGGAGCGCAACATGACGCTGTTCCAGCCGGCGGTACCGGCGCCGGGCCATGCTTTGCCTGACTGGCAGATCATCGCCCGGATCGCTTGCGCGATGGGATTTTCGCAGGCGTTCAGTTACAGCTCCGCCGAAGAAGTCTTCGAAGAGATCAAGCGGTTCTGGAACCCTACGACCGGCTATGACCTGCGGGGCGTCAGCTACCAGCGGCTGCGCCAGAGTCCGCTGCAGTGGCCGTGCGCACCGGGGAGCGACGGCGACCGCAGCCCGATCCGCTATCTCAATGACGGTGTCAGCCAGACGCAGTTGATCCGCGAGGACGGCAGCGTGCCGCGGTTGGCCTTCCCCACGCCGACAGGTCGTGCGGTGTTCTTCGCCCGTCCGCACCTGCCACCCGAGGAAATGCCCGACGACGACTACCCGTTCCTACTGAACACCGGCCGCTTGCCGCACCAATGGCACACCATGACCAAGACCGGCAAGGTCGCCAAACTCAACAAGCTCAACCCCGGGCCGTTCGTTGAGATCCACCCGGACGACGCCGCGCGCCTGAATATCGCGGACGACGATCCGATTGAAATCGCCTCCCGCCGTGGACGTGCCGTGCTGCCTGCCGTCGTCAGTGACCGGGTGCGGCCCGGTAACTGCTTCGCGCCCTTCCACTGGAATGACACCTTCGGCGAGTATCTGTCGATCAACGCCGTCACCAATGATGCGGTCGATCCGATATCGAGCCAACCGGAGTTCAAGGCGTGTGCCGTCACATTGACGAAGGTCACTGTCTCTCAACCTTATTCGGACACCGAGATACCGGTGGCCGCCGACACACCAGAATCCGCGCCCACGGAGGTACGAGAAATCAGCGTGTCACAAGTCGATGCCCTCGGTGAATTACTCGGCGTGGCAACACAGCCCAGGCCGGAATTCAACGAGCTCGGCCGCTCATACCTTGCCGGGATGCTGTCCGGACTTCGTTCGGACGCCGGCCGCCGCGTCGGCGGGGTGCCGACCCTGCCGCTCAGCGCGCCCTTCGATTCCAGCACCCGGCTGTGGGTGGACGGCCTTCTGGCCGGATTGTTCTCGCGCACCGACGGACCCGAAGGGGTGGTGCCGTCCGAGGCGTCGCAAAATGCACCGGCCGTCCGGCAACCGCCCGCCGCGCCCGCCGACCCCAGACCCGCCGCCGCGCGGGCGCCCATCGTGGTGCTGTGGGCATCCCAGACCGGGAACGCCGAGGAACTCGCCGTCGAAATCGCCGCGCGATTGGGCACCGCCGAACTGCCGGCTGCCCTGCACAGCATGGACGACTTTCCGCCGGCCGATTTGGCGACGACTCGGGAACTGTTACTTGTCACCAGCACCACCGGTGACGGTGAGGCGCCCGACAACGGCGCGGGCCTTTGGCGGGCACTCACTTCCGACACAGCACCGCGATTCACCAATACCCGCTATGCCGTGCTCGCATTGGGTGATTCCAATTACGACGACTTCTGCGGTCACGGGCGCAAACTCGACGCACGCCTGGCCGAACTGGGAGCGACCCGCATCACCGATCGGGTGGACTGCGAACCGGACTACGACGACTCCGCGTCGAAATGGATCGGCGACGTCATCGAAGCCCTGACCCGGACGCCCACGTCTGTCGGCGGGGATGGAAGTACGACGGCGCCCGCCCGCACTTCCCCGGTTGCGGCGCCGTCCCGCCCGAGTGCGCCGAGTACCTACAGCAAAAAGCATCCGCTGATCACCGGCATCGTTCGTAACACCATGCTGAGCCGGCCGGAATCGACAAAAGACGTGCGGCACCTGGTTTTTGACATGCCGGAAGACTCGGTCCGCTACGAAGCCGGTGACGCACTCGGAGTGTGGCCGCGCAACAGCGACCAACTGGTGGACGAATGGCTGGCAGTCACCGGACTGAACGGACAAACCCCGGTCGAGGTCGGCGAGCATGGTCTGATGTCATTGCGCTCCGCGCTCACCGAGCGCATCGAGATCGCCCACATCAGCCGGGATCTGGTGCGGTTCGTGCAGGAGCGCACCGGCGACTCGACACTCGCGGAGCTGCTGAAGCCGGAAAACAAGCGCGCACTGTCGGATTGGACCTGGGGTCGCCAGTCCATCGACCTGTTGGCGCAGCTGCCGGTATCGGCCTCTGCCCACGAGTGGCTGAGGGTCCTCAAACGCCTTCAGCCGCGCCTGTACTCGATCTCGTCGAGCCCCAAAGAATGCCCCGGCGAGGTTCACCTGACGGTCTCCCCGGTGCGCTACAACTTCCAGGGTGTGCCGCGGCGCGGGGTGTGTTCGACCTACCTCGCCGACCGTTCCCCCGGCGATCGGGTCGCCGTCTATCTGCAGTCTTCGAGCAATTTCCGGCCGCCGAGCGAGTCGGACACACCGATGATCATGATCGGGCCCGGGACGGGTATCGCACCGTTCCGCGGTTTCCTGCAGGAACGACGGGCGCTCGGCCACACCGGACCCAACTGGCTGTTCTTCGGTGAGCAGCACGCCGCCACCGACTTCTACTACCGCGACGAACTCGAGCAGATGCGCGACGACGGGTTCCTCACCGAGTTGGACTTGGCGTTTTCGCGGGACCAGCAGCACAAGGTCTACGTACAGCACCTGATGCGCAACCGTGGGGCGCAGCTATGGAGCTGGTTGCAGGATGGCGCCCAGCTGTACGTCTGCGGCACCGCGGATCCGATGGCCAAGGACGTCGACCGAGCGCTCTGCGAGATCGCGGCCGAGTTCGGCAAACTCGATCCGGAGGCGGCAAAGGACTATGTCCAGTCGTTGAGCGCCGACAAGCGCTACCACCGCGACGTTTACTAGCGCAACCGTTCCCGGACGCCGAACCTGTTACACAGCGGAAACATCGCACACCCGTCGCCGAAACTTCCGCGTCGCACGATGCACTCGTTAGGTCGCGCGCCTGAAGGAGTGACGTCATCGTGGCTCGGGAGTGTGATGGACCCGATCGGGTCATCAAGAACGGCTGCCCGCTGCAATGCGGGCTGCGATACGGCAGCATGGCCGAGGACCAGGTCGACTGGGCGGGACTGCCTGTCAACCTGGACTTCGCGTTCTCGCAGGATCAGCGCGACAAGGTCTACGCGCAGCATCTGATGCGCAGGCGCAGTTGGCAGTTCGGGCCGTGGCGGCACGGTGCTCACGTGTGTGTTTGCGACATCGCCGACGAGCATGACGGCGCGGAAACGCTGCAAATCGTTTCAGATTCATACTGATCGAAACGTCACAGACTTCCGCCGGCCGGGGTAGTCAAGAGCACAACGCATTGCTCACCCCGGGAGGACAGCATGACCGCGACGACCGCCGATGCCATCACCTCGGTCGAACTTCTCGAGTTGCTCGAGTCATCCACCGCCCCAAGCCTTGTCGACGTGCGCACGCCGGCCGAGTTCGAGACGGCACACATCACCGGGTCCTACAACGTGCCACTCGACGTGGTGGAAAATCATGCCCGCGAGATCGCCGGGCGTCTCGACAGCGGTCGCGGCGTCGTGCTGGTGTGCCGTTCGGGACAGCGCTCGACGAAAGCCCAAGCGCTGTTGCAAGATGCGGGATTGACCGGTGGGCGTGTTCTCGAGAACGGGATCAACGACTGGGAAGGGCGCGGCTTCATCGTCGAGCGCGGGGCCCAGCGGTGGGAACTCGAACGTCAGGTGCGGCTGGTGGCCGGATCGGTGGTGTTGTCCTCCGTCCTTGGCAGCCTCGCCGTGCCGCGGCTCAAATGGGTGGCCGCCGCGATCGGCGGCGGACTGACTTTCGCGGCTCTGACCGACACCTGCGCGATGGCCACGGCCCTGTCCAAGCTGCCCTACAACCGTGGTGCGACATCGAACGCCGAGGCGGTGTTATCCCGACTCGGCGACCCAACCGGGAACGCAAAAGCGGTCTAGCCAAACCACTTTCGCATCAGCGTCCGGCACCCGTCCAGCGGCCGTAACCGCAAGAGCGGGTCGCGGCATTGACTACGGCGCGTTCCCTTGGGGACGCCGTTTGATTTTGGCTTCGGCCTCAAGCCGCAGCCGGATTGCCCGCGCACGCGCCTCGGCCGCCCGAGCCTGGGCTTCGGCGGCTTCTGCTCCCGCCCACACCTCGGCGGCGCGGGCTCGTGTTTCGGCGGCCTCCGCACGCGCCCGTGCCTCGGCGGCCAGCGCTTCGGCTTCAGCGGCCTCTGCGTGCGCAAGCTCCCGCGCCCGCGCCTCGGCGGCAAGCGCCTGGGTTTCAGCGGCCTCTGCGCGTGCCCGCGCCTCGGCGGCCAGCGCGTCGGCTTCAGCGGCTTTGGCCTGCTTGCGGGTTTCAGCGGCCAGGGCTTGGGCCTCAGCGGCTTCGGCCCGTTTCCGGGCCGCGGCGGCCAAGGCTTCGGCTTCGGCGGCTTCGGCCTGCTTACGGGCCTCGATGGCCCGAGCTTCGGCTTCGACGGCTGCGGCGTGTGCGCGCTCTCGCGCCCGCACCTCATCGGCCAGCGCCTGGGTTTCGGCGGCTTCCGCCTGCGCCCGCGCTTCGGCGGCCAGTGCTTCCGGTTCGGCGGCTTTGGCCCGCTTGCGGGCTTCGGCCGCGAGGGCGTGGGCTTCGGCGGCTTTGGCCTGCTTGCGGGCTTCGGCGGCCAGTGCTTGAGCTTCGGCGGCTCGCGCCCGCTTCCGCGCCTCGGCGGCCACCGCTTCGGCGGCCGCGGCCTCTGCGCGCGCCCGTTCTCGCGCCCGAGCCTCGGCCGCCAGCGCTTCCGCCGCGGCGGCCTCGGCCTGCGCGCGCGCCTCGGCGGCCACCGCTTCGGGTTCGGCGGCCAACGCTTCGGCGGCAGCGGCTTCTTGTTGTGCCCGTGCTTCAGCGGCCAGCGCCTCGGCTTCCGCCGCCAGCGCTTCCGCTTCCGCGGCAAGGGCGTCGGCGGCGGCCGCGTCGGCGCGCGCTCGCGCCTCGACGGCCAGTGCTTCGGCCTCGGCAGCCAGCGCTTGGGCCGCGGCGGCCTCTGCTTGCGCCCCCGCATCGGCTTCGGCTTCTAACTTCGGCGGCGGCGGCTTCTCTTTAACCGGCGTCCTGGGTACCACCGTCCGGGGCTGGTTGACACGCGGTTGACGGTTCCGCTTTTGGTCGCCGGGGGCGACCTGCGCCTTCTGTTCAGCCACTCGGTACGGACCGGCCAAGTAATCGATCAATACCAAAGCCACTCCGGCAAGCACCACCAGCGGCAGGGCCAGTGACGGGCGGGTGACCATTCCCCAGATGCCGGCAACCGTCAGCGGCGCCGCGAACAGCACCGCGGCCCCCGGATACCGATTGCCGAGGTCGAGGAGCGTCGCAGGGACTGCAGAAGCCCGCGCGGCCCACGGAAGCCGGTCCGGCTGACCCACGACGACTCTCTGAGATCCCACGATCCCTCTCCATCCACGGAGACGCTGGCACATAAGAATATCCTGTGAGCGGCCGTAACGGTGGTTTAACTGTTTGTGTCTCGGCAGCAATGTCGTCACAGGACCGATCGGCGGGAGCGTCGCCGCTCGCTCAGCGATTTCACGAACCCCTATTTTTCTGGGCTGACCTCACCAAATGAGATTAGGTGAGCGAGTACGCGCGTGATGCCGAACTTTTTTTCAGGTGGCAGGGCGCGAGCGAATCGGGTGGCCCCGCGATACTTGCGGACGGACTATCCCGTCGGCAGTTGGGCACCCGTCCAGGCACCGTACCCGCCGAGCAGGTCTGACACATCGCCGAAGCCGGATGCCCGAAACACGCTGGCGGCCACCATCGACCGGGTACCACTGGCGCAGTAGACGACGACGGGCGCAGTCCGATCGATCCCCGACAACGAATCCTTGAGTGCCGGCAAAGGAATCACGTCGGCGCCGGGAATGATCCCGTCTTCCACTTCTCCCAGCCCGCGCACGTCCACGACCTGCAATCGTGGTTCCACGTCGCGCAATCCGGCGAGCTGATGGACGCTCAGTCGCGAAGCGGACGCGACGAGATCGCCTCGCCGGGTAACCACCCGCGCAAGATCGCGTAATTGACCGACCACCCGGTCGAAACCCACCCGGGCGAGCCGGATCTTGGATTCCTGCGCGTGCACGGGATCACCGACCAGCACGATGTCGACGTCTGGAGACAGCACATTGCCGGCCCATTCCGCGAAGCGCCCCTGCAGGCTGACATTGACAGCACCGCGCAGATGGCCGGAGGCATAGTCACTGGGCTCTCGCGTGTCCAGCAGTATCGCGCCTTGCTCGGCGAGGCGCACCACGTCGTCGATATCCAGCAGAGGCGGCGGATCCTTGTCGAGCAGTGGGTGCGCCTCGGTGTTGCGCTTGGAGTCGAACTCGAAGTAGGGCGGCTGCACCGATTGCCCGTCGGTTATCGCAGCGATGAACGCGTGCAGGTCGGGCTTGTTCAGCGCATAGTTGGTCTTCTTCTGGTCGCCGATGGTCGAACTGGTCTCGCTCGACAGTTGCTTGCCGCAGGACGATCCCGCGCCGTGCGCCGGGAACACCCGGGTCGCGTCGGGCAACCTCAGTAGCTTGTTGTGCAGGGAGCGGTAGAGCGACTCGGCGAGTTCCTCGGCGGTGATGTCCGCGGACGAGCACAGGTCCGGGCGCCCGACGTCTCCGACGAACAGCGTGTCGCCGGTGAGGACACCGTAGGGCACCTCATCGCCGGGGTGTTCATAGACCACAAGGCATATCGACTCCGGCGTGTGCCCGGGGGTCGCCAGGACCTCGAATGTCACCTCTCCCAGCGATATTCGCAGTCCATCGGGTAGCGGTTCGATCGGGAATTGGACGTCGGCTTTATCACCGTAGGAGATCACCGCCCCGGTGGCTTCGGCCAACTCCAGGTGGCCGCTGAGGAAGTCGGCGTGAATGTGCGTCTCGATGACTCGCTCGATGCGCAGCCCGTGTTGTGCCGCTTCCTCGAGATAGATGTCGATGTCACGGCGCGGATCGACGACCACCGCGCGGCCGCTGCTTTCGTCTCCGATGAAGTAGGAAGCCTGCGACAAACAGCTCAGGTAGTGCTGCGTGAAGATCATCAAACGCCTCCTTGGTCAAGATCTTTCGTCTGCCACTTACCGTTTGGGCAGGTCCGGCTGCCCGTACACGGCCACCACCACGGTGCGGTCCATACTGTTGTCCGACCACACCCCGATGGTGTTATTGGCGCAGTCGCGGATGATCGCCATGTCGTCCGGGTTGGAATACCACTGGTTGACCAGCTCCAGGCTGCTGATTGCGATGGCCGGGTTGATCGCCACCGTCTCGGCGGCTCTGCCGCGGAAGCCGGCGGCGTTAGCACGGTCTTGTGGCGTTGAGCCGTCGGAGCCCGTGTCGCCGTTGATGTTGCGATTGCTCATCATGTCTTCGGCATGCCATTCGGCGGCGAGCGTCAGCGCGTTGTTCCTGACGACATCGTTCGTGCAACCCGCCTGGTGCTGCAGCGTGTAGACGGCGGAGACGACCGCGCTGTTGAGCCGCTTGTTGTCGGCATGTGCGTCCGGGGCGCCGACGGTGGCCGTGGCCAGCACGACGACAGCGGCAGGCAGCACGCGGGCGCATTGACGTACCGATACGGGCATGACGGTTCCTCGGATCACACCGGGTCGAAGCGTGAAACCAGCCACCGGCCGTTGACTTTGTCCAGCGTCATCCGCACAACAGGCTGGGTATCGGTGGGAGCGCCGGTACCGATGGTGACCGTCTGGTCGACATACACCAGGGCCACGGCGTGGTTCTCGGTCGCCGAAACAGATGCTGCCGCGTTGACTTTCGCCACCGACGAGATGTGCTTTTCTTTCGCACCGGGTACGACGACCTGACGGGTCAGCTCGGCATAGGCGTCTTTGAACTCACCGGTCAGCCGTTCGCGCGCCGCGTCGAGGTCCTTATCCACCGAATCGGCGTGATAGGACAACAAGGCGACCGCGTCTTCCCGGGCGGCCTGCACCGACTCGGAGCGCGCCAGTGCAAGATCGTCGGCCGATCCGGTCGACCACCTGAAGTAACCCGCGCCGAGCGCCAACACCAATGCGAGCCCTGGCAGTATCCAGTACGCGAACACCCGCGACCACACGATGGGGCGCTTGTCCCGCTTGGTCTTCGGTGGCGCGTCGGCCGACAATTCATCCGACTCGACGGCCGCCGTTTCCGGTTGCACGTCCTGTGGGTCCAGATCCTCGTCGGCCGTCTCGATTTTCACGTCTTCCTTCAGTGTCGTCATGGCACGAACACCACGTTCGAGACCTTGGCGTCATCGCCGGTCGATCGGACCTCGATGCGCATTCGCCATTCCCGGGGCGCCTCCTCGCCGCCGGCGGTGCGCGACTTCACCGCGACCGCGACCAAGACCTGGGCGGAGTCGCCCCGTTGGGATTCGAGTCCGGCATCGGTGACCGTACCTTGGGATTTCGACTGCGCCGCTTTGACGACCTCCATGAAGGGCTTGGCCCGCTGTTCGAACTCGTCTCGGAACGCGCCGGTGGCCAAATCGAGGATCCGCTGCACGTCGGCGTCGACCTGCGTGTAGTTGATCGTGGTGAGGTTCACCGCGCCCTGCCGGGCCGTCGCGACGTACAGGTTCTGCCGAGCCTGGGCGTCGTGCTTTTGGTAGGCGCGGTATCCGAGCCAACCGGACAGTCCGGCCAGCGCCGCCACGATGAGTCCGCTGGCCACCAGCGCCGAGGCGGCGCGCGAAAGCCGTCGTCCACGGGCGAGCGCACGCCACCGCGCGAGACGGCCCACGGGTGCACTTTCAGCACCGTCGCCGTCTTCGGACCCGGCCGTTTCCGGGTCGGCCTTGCCGGCCTCGGTGACGTCGACATCTGCTGCGGCGTTGATTTCCGTTGGTGCGTCGATATTTTCGTCGTTGGTGGGTGGATCAGCTGTGTCCGCCATAGTGCTCCTTCAGACTCTCTCAGGGTTGCGGGACAAGTAGCGATTGCCAGCTCTTGGCACGTGGATGGGCCAGGTCGGACTCGGTGTAGCGGCGCCCGTCCGGCCCGACGTAGTCGCCCGTGGCCGGGTCATAGGGCGCCACCGCTACCGGCGCGGGCGGTGACGCGGTGCCACGCGGCGGTGGCAGTCGCGGATCCTGGCCCGGCGGGTACAGCGGCACGCCCTGACCGCTGGTGGTGGCGTTGGGGTCGCCCTTCCAGTTGTAGCCGTCGTTGAGCGGCACGTACTCTTCGTCGCTTTCGCACAGCTCGATGGTGGGCGCACGCTTCCACGGCTTGGCCTCGCACGGAATATTGCGCACGCCACGGACATTGAACTCCGAGTCCTGCGGCACCCGGCAGAACAGGTCCGCCGCGGGCCGGTCCGGGGCGTCGACGCTGGCCGGTGAGCGGCGCTGCTGCGGCGGAAGGTATCCCGTGGTGCACGGCGGCGGCAGGTTCAGGTTGAGGTTGAAGTCCAACTGCGCACCCCGGTACTCCTGTTTGGTGTTCGAGCTCGGCACGATGATCGCAGCCATGGCCGCGATGCCTTGCGGAAGCAACACCAGCAGTTGCTCGATGTCGTGGCGGTAGACGACGGCGATGTCGCCGAGGCTCACCAGGTTCGCGAAAAGCACCGGCAACGCCGGCGTCACCCGGTCCAGCATCGCGCGGCCTTCCTCGATGCCGGAAGTGCCTTGTGTCAGCAGATCTCGCACCGCGGCATCCTGCGCTTTGAACTGCGCCATGATGGCCGCCGTGTGGCCCGCCCAGGTGGCGATCGCGTCCGACGTCTGCACCTGCGAGTTGAGTACCGCCGGGGACTGGTCGATGAGGGCGGCAAGCGGGTCGACGGTCCGGCCTCCGGCAATGGCCAGTGCGGTGGAGCCGTCGACGATGCGCGACAGCTCCGGCCCAAGTCCGCCCACCGCCCGGTTGGTCTGGTCGATCACCGTGCGCAAGTTGTCACGTGGAATCGCTTGCAGGGCACGGTTGGTCATGTCGAGCAGGTGCCCGATGTCGACCGGCACATCGACGTGACCGGCGTTGATAACGTCGCCATCGCGCAGCGCCCGGTGTTCGCCGGCCTTGCCCGGCTGCGGCGTCAGCTCGATGTACTGCTCGCCGATGGCCGATCGGCTGTGCACCGACGCCTGCACGTCAGAGGGCACCTTGACTCCCGATCTCAGGGCGAGCACGGCGCGCACCCCGGTGGCGGTGACCCCGACCGACTTGACCTGTCCCACATCGGTGCCGCGGTAAGTCACGACCGAGGTCTCATAGAGGCCACCCGACTGCGGCAGGTCCACGCTGACTCTGTATTCCCCGATCCCGAACAGGGTGGCGGGCAACTTCATGAAGTTGAATGCCATTGCGCCACAGGAAACGACGGTCACCAGAGTCAGGATTGACAACTGGATCCACGTCCGGCGATTCAGTCGAAGCATCAGTATCCCCCGACGTGGTAGGGATAGGTCAGCGGGTTGCCCCCGGTGACCGGACTCGGCTGCATGCCGATGGTGCGGCCCCACTGCAGTTCAAGCTGGGTGAGGTTGCCTTCCCACCGCGAGCCGGTGAACAGTCCTTGGTCGATGCGGCTCAACGTCAGATCGACCACCAGAGTGAGGTTGGCATAGTCACCGCGGAACCAATTGCGCACGGTGGATGCCGGCCATGGGTAGGTCACCAACCCGTCCAGCCCCTTGGTGAGCGAGGGCCCTGCATCGGCGAGCGACCGCAGCACCGGTGCGATGTGGCGCAGGTTGTTCACCAAAGATTCCCGGCTCTGGTGGATGGTGTCGGCGGCGATCGCGCTGAATTTGCCGACCTGATCGATGGTGTCGGCGATCTTGACGCGCTCTTTGGCCAACACGTCCAGCGCCTTGGGCACGGACGTCAAGGCTTTGTCGACGACCGCGTCGTTGCCGGCGACCTGCCCGGCCAGGGCGTTGAGGTTCTCGGCGGCGGCGATGATGTCGTCGGTCTGGTCGTTGGTGCGGGCGATGAATTCGTCGATCTGGCTGAGCAGACTGCGCATGTCGTCTTCGCGGCCGGCGAAAGCTTTGGCTACCGCCTGAGTGATTTCCTGCAGCTGGCCGATTCCCCCGCCGTTCAACAGGATTGACACTGAGGCCAAGGTCTGCTCGGTGGTGGGATACAGGCTGGCGCGCGACAGCGGGATGACCGATCCCGCTTTCAGCAGGCCGACCGGCGCCTCGCCTTTGGGTGGGGCGAGTTCGATATGCATCGAACCGAGCAGGCTGGTCTGTCCGAGCTTGGCGGTCGAATTGGCCGGCAGGTGCACATCACCGTTGATCCGCATGGTGACCAGCGCGTGCCAATCTTGCAGCTCGATCTTGGTGACGTTGCCGACGTTGACGTCGTCCACCCGAACCCGGGTGTTCTCCTGGATGGTGACCACATCGGGCATCTGGGCCTGAATCGTGTACGAACCCGGTCCCCCGCCCGCAGTACCGGGCAGGCTGAACGAATTCAGACCGCGCCAGCCACACGCCGATAGGCTCGCCATGCACACCAGTCCCAGCATTGCGGCCACTGCGCGCCTCATGACGGTCCCGTCGGAAGCATCAGGTTCTGCAGCACCTCGATCGAATTGGACGTCGTGTTCGGCGACGGCGCGAGTGGCGCCTCGGCGGGTTGCGGCGCTGCGTCGGGCGCCGGCTGCTCCGCAGGCGGTGGTGGGGCGCCATCCGGCGGCGGTGGCGCGTCGGGCGGTGGCGGGGGCGTGTACCCGGGCCGCAGCCAGTCCTCGCTGTAGGTGATTTCGCTGGGCCGGGCCTGCGTGCCGACGAAGGGGTTGATTCCCGCCGGAATGTAGTTGTAGATGCGGTTTTTGATGATCGGGTTGAGGTATTGCAAGCACAGTTTCGAGACCCGGGCCAGGCGCGCGCGGGACGCCGCTTCGATCGAGCTGCAGATGAACTGCGGGATGTCGGCGAAGTTGTTCAGGGCCAGGATGCCGGTCATCGCACTCTGGGCCGGCTGGTAGATGTTCAGGAAGTTCTGGAACACCGTCGGCGCGATGTGCAGGATCTGTTTGATATCGCCACGGCTGTCGTTGAGCGCCGTCGTGATGGAGCCCAGCCGGTCGAACGTGGTGCCTACGGCTTCTCGGTTCTCGGCGAGGAAATCCCGCACGTCGGTGAGCGCCCCGTCCAATGACTTCAACGCGGTGCCGACCTCGTTGGGGGTGTTCGACAGCAGCGTCGTCGCGGCGGCCAGGTTGTGGTTGAACGAAGCCAGCAGATCGCTGCTGGAGTACAGCGCCGACACCAGCAACTGGAGATTACGCACGGTGCTGAAGATGTCGTCGGCGTGATCGCCGAGCGCCGAAATCGCCTCGGAGAGCTTGAGCACGCTGTCGCGAGCGGTGTCTCCCTGTCCGCGCACATTGTCTGCCGCCGAGTCGATGAACTCGCCAACGGAATTCACCCCGCCCGGGCTGGTGGGCTGCAGGGCGTCGGTCAGCTTCTCCAGCTGCTTACGAAAGTCGTCCCATTCGACCGGAACAGCGGTGCGGCTGAGGGGAATCGAGGAGCCGGCGGTCAACTTGGGACCACCGGAGTACGCCGGAACGAGTTGGATCGCCCGCGACGTCACCAGCGACGGTGACAGGATGGCGGCACGAGCATCGGCCGGGATCGAGTACTGCTTGTCAACCGAGAACGTCACCTTGGAGCTGGTCGGCTGCGGCTCGATCTTGTCGACCACCCCGACTGCCACGCCGAGTATCCGGATCTCGTCACCGACGAACAGGCCATTGGCCTCCGTGAAATACGCCGAGTAAGTGTTCTTTTCGGCGTCCTTCCACAGTTTGTCGACGACCAGAAACGACGCCACGGTCAGCGTCAGGATCAGGCTGGCGGCGGTTACTCTTCGGAGGATGCTTCGACTCGTGCTCACGGCGCATCGAACTCATGCGGCGAGGGCGGCGGGATGGTCCGCACCGGTGGTGTCGACGGTGGGGGCGACGGCGGCTGGGACCACAGCGGCACTGGCGCGTTCTCCGGCGGCACCGGCGGGCTGCCAGTGGGCGGGTCCACTGCCTCCGACGGCAGCTTCTGGTTGGGATCCAGGAACCGGTCATACATGTCCGCATCGAGAACCGGACCACCGATCTGGCCGGGAACCAAGTTGGCCACGTACGCCTTGAAAAATGGTCCAGAGCCCAGGCATTCGCCAAACGACATCGCATACCGTTTGAACTTGGGCAGCGTTTTCTGAATGTCTTCCTTGCGGTTGTCCAGAATCTCGAGGACGCCGTTGAGCTTGTCGAGGGCGGGCTTGAGCTGGGTTCTGTTGTCGTTGACCAGTCCGGAGATTTGATGTGACACCTCGGTGAGGTGGTTCATCAAGGCGTCCAGTGAATCTCGTTCATCGAGCAGTGCGGCCAGCAGTGCGTTGGAGTTCGCAACCAGCCCGGCGATCTGTTGGCTGCGCTTACCCAGGACCGTCGACACTTTGTTGGCGTTGCCCAGCAGGCTGCGAAGCTGTGCGTCACGACCGTTGAGGGTGTCGGAGAACCGGGCGACGCCCTCCAACGCGGGCCGCACATTGGCCGGTGTCGCTTTCAGCGTGTTGGCCAACGTCGTCAGTGCTGTGGACAGTTGGGCGGTGTCCAGCCCGCTGATGGTGGTCGTCAAATCGCCCAGCGCGTCCGGCAGCTCATAGGGCGAGGTGGTGCGTTCCAGGGGAATGGTGCCCGATAACTTCCCGCTTCCACGCGGAGTCAGCTCGAGCATCTTGGCGCCCAATATCGTTTCGGTTTTGATGGCCGCCTCGGTGCGGTCGCCCAAATCGACGCCCTTGCGCACGGTAAAGCCCACCCGGACCTTGGTGCCTTCCAGGCGCAGATCGGAAACCCGACCCACTCCCATCCCCGAAACCCGCACGGTGTTACCCGATTTGATGCCGCCGGCCTCGGCAAAGTAAGCGGCGTAGTCATCGGTGTTCTTGATGAACGGCAATTTGTTGTACTGGAAGGCGACAACGGTCACGCAAGCCAGGATGACGGTTCCCATCACGCCCAGCACGAACGGGCTTCGCCGGTCAGCCTTGGGTAGTTTCAACTTCATTGCGGCGTGCACCGCCCACTGGGCTGGCCCAATAGTTTGACGAAGATCGGGTTGCCCCCCTTACCGTTCAGCTTGAGCAATACCTCGCAAAAGTAGAAGCCGAAATAGTCGCCGTTCAAGCCCTGCCGGGCGAGCACCTGGTAGATGTCCGGGAGGTCCGTGAGGAGCTTGTCGACGTACTCTTTGTCCGAGAGCACCTGCCCCGACATGCGATCCGTCTGGTGCACAACGTCTTTGATCGGCTGGCGGGACTGAGCAAGCAGGTCGGTGATCGAGCCCGC
Source organism: Mycobacterium sp. 1465703.0 (assembly GCF_001672975.1). Classification (GTDB taxonomy): domain Bacteria; phylum Actinomycetota; class Actinomycetes; order Mycobacteriales; family Mycobacteriaceae; genus Mycobacterium. Next base: position 8,931 of record NZ_LZKU01000191.1, on the reverse strand, counting down.
GGCCGCGTTGACGTAGGCGAGCCCGGTGGAGATGTCGTTTCTGCGTTGCGCCAACCCGTCCACCAACTGAGCCAGCTTGTCTACACCGTCGGAGAATTCGCGGTCGCGTGCGGCGAAGGTGTGCAGCACGGTGTTCAGGTTGGTGATCAGCTGGCCGATCAGTTCGCTGCGCCCGGCCAGGGTCGAGGTCAGTATCGAGGTTTGGGAGAGCACCGAAGCCAGCGTCCCGCCCTGTCCCTGAAATATCCGCAACAGTTGACCGGACAGCGCATTGACCTGGTCGGGATCCAGCGCGCGGAACAACGGGCGGAAACCACCGATCAGGGCGTCGAGGTCGAGGGCGGGCGAGGTCCGGGCCAGCGGAATGGTGGCGGCCGGCGGCAGCCGGCGCGGTGATCCCGGGCTCTCCTCGAGCGCGAGATAGCGGTCACCGATCAGGTTTTCGTAGCGCACCACGGCCTTGGTGCCCTCGCTGAGTCGCACTCCTTTGTCCACTTCGAAGTCGACGGTGACGGTGCCGTCGCGGTGCAGGCTCAGGTCGCCGACCTTGCCGACCTCCACCCCGGCGATGCGCACGAAGTTGCCGGACTTGAGACCGGAGATGTTGGTGAAAATCGCGCGGTAGCCGGTGCGGTCCTCGAAGCGCAACTGCCCGAACACCGCGATCAGCGCGAAGGTGAACAACAGGCAGACCGCGGTGAAGGCGCCGACCCGCAGGATGATGCTGGATAGCTTTCTTCTCATGGCGGTGGCTGCCCCCCGCGCCAGAAGTAACGTGGCGGTTCCGGCGGGTTCTTGGTGGTCGGGAACCAGTTGGCCCACCACGGATTACCGGCAGCCACATTGGTACGGATCTCATTGGGGGCCGCGCCCCATCCGGTATCGGTCACCAGCGCACGCACCGGGAAGTTCGCGCTGGGATCGGGCAGCGAACCACAGCTGGGCTTGCCGCCCGGGCCGCCGGTCGCGTTGACCTTGGGCAGGTGTTTGGGGAAACGGTACGGGTCGTCGCCGAAAAGCAGTGCCGCGTCGAGGATCACCGAATAGCCGTTGCCGCCCAACGCGTCTCGACCGCCGTGGTCGACATACCATTGGGCGCCCTGGAATAGGCACGTGTAGGTCGGGGAGTATTTCTCCAGCAGCGCCATCGTCGGATCGAGCAGGTTCATGGACCGCACGATGTTCGATTCGTTCCGGCCGATCACGTTGATGCCGGTCTGGCTGAAGCCGATCGTCGACAGCAACAGGGAGTCCAGGGAGCGCTGGTTGTCCGTGATGGTCGCGCTGGTAGTCGTCGCCGAGTCCAGGATGGACAGAATGTTCTGCGCCGCATCGGAGTAGATGCCGGTCGTCTTGCCGAACAGCCGCCAGTCTTTATCGATCGTGTCCATGCGTGGATTGACGGTGAGTAGCACGTTGTTGGCGTCGGTGATCGCTTGTCCGATCCGATCGCCCTTACCGCGCACCGATTGCGCAAAGGCGGACAAGATGGCGTTCAGCTTTGCCGGGTCGAGCGCCTGGACTACCGACTGCAGATTCTCGAACACCGTGTTGACTTCCACGGTGACGTTGCGCGAGTGCAGCGTGGCGCCGGGCTTCAGGGATGTGGCGCTGGCATGGTCGGGAACGATCAGGTCGACAAATTTGGATCCGAACGCGGTGGTCGACTTGATCTCGGCCTCGAGGTTGCTCGGCAGATACTTGAAGGCGTCCGGTTGTATCTTCAGCTGAAGCCGGGCCGTCTTCACGTCGGTGCCGATCGAAGCGACCTGGCCCACCTGGACACCGCGCAGCTTGACCTTGGCGCCGTCTTCCATCACCAGTCCGGCTCGGTCCGACACCAGCGTGAGCGGGACGGAGGCCTGAAACTTGCCGGAGAACGAGGCCGCCGTCATCGCGATCAGGCCGCCGATCAGGAGGAACAGCGTGGGTGCCCACCAGATCGGGTCAATCTTGTTGGCACGGGACCTGTTTCGCTGGGATGCCCGGCGGTCACTGTGATTGCTCATCTGGTTATCCAGACAGGTTGAAGTTGCCGGACTGTCCGTAGACGGACAGCGAAATCATCAGGCACACGAACGCGGTGACGATCATCGATGACCGCACCGACCTGCCAACCGCTTCGCCGACACCCGCCGGACCACCCGTCGCGGTGAAGCCGTAATAGGTATGTACGACCATCACTCCGGCCGCCATTGTCAGCGCCGCCAAGAACGACCAGAACAGGTCGGTGGGACGCAGGAAGGTGGCGAAGTAGTGCTCGTAGACGCCTCGCGACTGCCCGTACACATAGATCGTGAGGAACTTCGCCGCGATGAACGACATCAAAACGGCGACCGCGTAGAGCGGGATGACGACCAGGATGCCGGCGATGATCCGGGTGGACGCCAGGTAGGTGATCGCGCGGATCCCCATCACCTCCAGCGCGTCGATCTCCTCGTTGATACGCATCGCCCCGAGTTGCGCCGTCGCACCGGCACCGATCGTCGCCGCTAACGCCAAACCGGCGGTGCAGGGTGCGATCATCCGGACGTTCAAGAACGCCGAGAGGAAGCCGGTCAGCGCTTCGACGCCGATGTTGGACAGCGTGTCGTAGCCCTGCACGGCCACCAGGGCGCCGGTGGTCAGGGTGAGAAAGCCGATGATGCCAACTGTGCCGCCGATGACGGCCAATGCGCCTGTGCCCATTCCCATCTCGGCGATCAGTCTCAGCAGTTCCCCCGGGTAGCGCCGTATCGCATCGACGGTGGCGGTCAAGGATTGCCCGTAGAACGCTGTCTGCTCCCCCAGCTTGCGGGTGGAATCCACCAGCCGGGGACCGAAAGTGACGAACCACGATGGCTCGCGTGCGGCATCGGTCATTTGGCCGTCACCTTCACACCGAGCGCGGTAGTGAGAATGTTGATGAAGAACAAGGCCATGAACGAGAAGACGACCGTCTCGTTCACCGCGTTGCCGACGCCGGTTGGGCCGCCGCCCACCGACAGGCCCTTGTAGCAGGCGATCAGACCAGCGGATAGCCCGAACAGGGTCGCCTTGATCAGCGAGATCACCACCTGGGGTAGCCCGGTGACCAAGGTCATTCCCGCGATGAACGCACCGGGAGTGACGTGCTGGACGAAGACGACGAATATGTAGCTGCCGGTCAGCCCGGTGACAGCGACCACCGAGTACAGCAGGACCGCGACGAACGTCGCCGCGATGATGCGGGGAACCACCAGCGCCTGAACCGGATTGACGCCGATCACCTTCATCGCGTCGATTTCCTCGCGGATGGTGCGCGCGCCCAGGTCCGCGCACATGGCGGTCGACCCGGCACCCGAGACGACCATCGCCGTGACCACCGGCCCGACCTGGGTTACCGAGGCCAGTCCGGCACCGGCACCGGAGAGATCGCCCGCACCAATCTCCACCAACAGGATGTTGAGGACGAACACGATGAGCACCGTGTACGGAATCGACAGCATGATGGTCGGAAAAATGGAAACCCGCGCGACGAACCAGATCTGCTCGAGCACCTCACGCCACGCCCAGGGCCCGCGCACGGCTGCAACCAACGCCTCGGCGCTCAGCAGGAAGAATTGGCCCAACGCGTTCATAGGCCTCGCGAGGGTCGTCGCGTTCACGCTGCTTGCCCAACCCAACGGCGGTCCTTGACTCAACCCCGACCCCCATCTTCGTAACGACGCTTATACGTTCGTAATGCGCTGGCCCTGGAGCAAACAGCACCGTTTACCTGCGCCACTTGTCTGCTCGAGCGCATAGATGAGGGAATGTACGGGCAAAACGATGCCCGGCGTCAGGTTTGCAATCAACAAGAAGGAATGTGAGCGGTTGCTCTGAGCTCAGCTATCGCCCACGAAATACGACAGGCCGTCAGCCTGCGTGAATTATCGGTGTCGGTCTGACGCGCGGAGGCCCGCAGCAGGACCGGCACCCGACCGGAGGTGCGCGCAGACGGCGGGGACGGCCGGCCGGAAAGCCCGGGTATCTGCCGGAAACACGTTGCGATACAGCCCTTCTCAAGGCAGCACGGCATTCACCGCTTACGCGGTTCTCCGTCCGCTCCGAAACCAGTTGAGCACTCACGGCCACCGTCCCGTTCGGCTGTCATCGCCGAACGCCACAGTTTCGGGTAAGGGCGGTCCAACGCAAGGGTTTCCTTCAAAGTGACCGTAATCGCGCCAGGGTTGGGATTCGGCAATTCTGGTTAAACTCTGCCGGTGACAAACAGCCCGTCGTCATACTTGGTATTGGCGTCGCAGCGCAGCGGCAGCACCCTGCTGGTCGAATCGCTGCGCGCTACCGGGGTGGCCGGCGAGCCACAGGAGTTTTTTCAGTACCTGCCGTCCACCAGCCAGTCTCCGCAACCACGCGAGTGGTTCGCGGGCGTTGAAGACGAGTCGATCCTGAGCCTGCTCGATCCGCTGGACGTCGGGACGCCAGACCTGGCGCCGCCCGACATCTGGCGCGCCTACATCCGCACCGTCGGTCGGACACCGAACGGCGTCTGGGGCGGCAAGTTGATGTGGAACCAGACGCCGCTGCTGCTGGACCGCGCGAAGAACCTGCCCGACCGCAGCGGCGACGGCCTGCTGGCGGCGATCACCGATGTGGTGGGCGAGCGGCCACTGCTGATTCACGTCTACCGCCCCGATGTGATTTCGCAGGCGGTGTCGTTCTGGCGGGCGGTGCAGACGCGGGTCTGGCGAGGCAGGCCCGATCCGGCCCGTGATGCCCGCGCCACCTATCACGCCGGCGCGATCGCCCACGTCGTCACCATGCTGCGTGCACAAGAAGAGGGCTGGCGAAATTGGTTCGCCGAAGAAGACATCAAGCCCATGGACATCTCCTATCCGGTGTTGTGGCGCAACCTGACTCAGGTGGTGGGATCCATCCTCGAGGCGTTGGGGCTGGACCCACAACTTGCGCCAGAGCCGGTGCTCGAGCGCCAGGCCGACCAGCGCTCCGACGAGTGGGTGGACCGCTACCGTGCCGACGCCGAGAAGCACGGTCTGCCAACCTGATCACACCGCGGCCGCCAAGCTAAATTCAGCCCGATCCAATCACTTGGATGTGGCACGCCCGCAGGACACCATTCCGGTCAACAGGATGCGGCTTGAAGAAGCCGCCATAGGTGCTTGAGGAGCGCTCATCGTGGGTGAAAGCGTGCCAACTGACACAACGGATCCCGACGTTCCGTACGGGCCGAACTGGACGGACCGGCTCGGTGCGGTGTCGGTGGACTGGTGGGCAACGGCGGTGGCGGGCGTGATCGTCGCGCTGGCAGTGGCCAACGTGCTTCCGAAGATCCCGTGGTGACCGGCGTGAGCACCGTTCGGGTGGAGCCCGACGAAACCTCGGCCGAAACCACCTTCACCAGCACCCGTCCGCTCGATTATGTGCCGGGCATCCTGCTGCTGATCGGCGTCGGGGCGCTGGGCAAGTACGCCCAAATCTGGTGGAACGGCCTGGCCAAACACCAGCACTGGACCGTGCCCGACATCGAATATGTGTTGTGGGCGATCGTGATTGGGTTGCTGATCACCAACACCGTCGGGCTGCACCCGATATTTCGTCCGGGTGTGCTGACCTACGAATTCTGGCTCAAGGTCGGGATCGTCGCGCTGGGCTCGCGATTCGTGCTGGGCGACATCGCCAAACTCGGTGGAATCAGCCTGGTGCAGATTCTGGTGGACATGACCATTGCCGGAACGATCATCATCGTGGTGGCCCGCGCGTTCGGGTTGTCGGGCAAGCTCGGTTCGTTGTTGGCGATCGGCACGTCGATCTGTGGGGTGTCGGCCATCGTGGCGGCCAAGGGCGCGATCCGGGCCCGCAACGCCGATGTCAGCTACGCGATCGCCGCGATCCTGGCGCTGGGTGCGGTGTCCCTGTTCGTGTTGCCGCCCCTGGGCCATGCGATCGGCCTCAGTGATCACGAATTCGGTTTGTGGGCGGGGCTTTCCGTGGACAACACCGCCGAAACCACCGCGACTGGATATCTGTACTCCGACCATGCCGGCAAGATCGCGGTGTTGGTCAAGTCCACCCGCAACGCGCTGATCGGGTTCGTTGTGCTGGGTTTCGCGCTGTTTTGGGCGGCCCGGGGGCAAGCCGATGAGATTGCGCCGGGCGCCAAGGCCAAAGCCGCGTTCGTCTGGAACAAGTTTCCGAAATTCGTGCTCGGCTTCTTGGTGGTGTCGGCGATCGCCACCGCCGGCTGGCTGACCAAGGGGCAAACCGCCAACCTGGCCAACGTCTCGAAATGGGCGTTCCTGCTGACCTTTGCCGGTGTGGGGCTCAACACCGACATTCGTCAGATCGCGCGCACTGGATGGCGTCCGTTGGTCGTCGCGGTCATCGGGCTCACCGTCGTTGCCACCGTCTCGCTGGGCATTGTGCTGCTGACCTCACGCGTATTCGGTTGGGGCGCAGGGACCTAAGGGTTCCAGCGCCCCAACCGCATTGCCTCAGCCCGGCCGGGCGGGCGCTCGAGTCCCAACGCCCGGCTGGGCCGGCGTTGGGCACCCGGCACCGGCTGTTCAGCCGACGTTGGCACCGCCCTCGGCGATCCGGCGCACCGCCTTCAAGAACACATCGATCTCCTCAAATGTGTTGTAGAAGGCGAAGGACGGACGCACGGTGGCCTCCAGGCCCAACCGACGCAGGGCCGGCTGCGCGCAGTGATGACCGGCGCGCACCGCAATGCCCTCGGCATTGAGCGCCTTGCCCACCTCGAGCGGCTCGTGACCCGCCAGCACGAAGGACAGCACGCTGGCCTTCTCCTCGGCGGTACCGACCAGGCGCACACCCGGAATATCCGCCAACCGCGGAGTGGCGTACTCGAGCAACGCGTGCTCGTATGCGGCGATGCGGTCCACCCCCAACCGTTGCACGTAGCGCAGCGCCTCGGTCAATCCGACGGCGTCGGCGATGTTGCCGGTGCCCGCTTCGAACTTGGTCGGCGGTCCCTGGTACAGCGACCGTTCCAACGTGACATCGGCGATCATGTGGCCGCCGCCCTGCCAGGGAGGCGTCTCGGTCAGCGCCTCCTCGGTGCCATAAAGCGCGCCAATCCCGGTGGGGCCGTAGATCTTGTGGCCGGAGAACACGAAGAAGTCCGCAGCCAGCTCGGCGACGTTGATCGGGATGTGCTGAATCGACTGGGCGCCATCGATGAGCACCTTGGCGCCGTAGCGATGGCCCAACTCGACGATCTTGTCCACCGGAACGACCGTGCCCAAGGCATTGGACACCTGGCTGGCCGCGACCAGCTTGGTCCTCGGGCCCAGCAGTTCCTCGAACTCGTGCAGCAGCAGGTTACCCGCGTCATCGATCGGAGCGACTTTCAGGATCGCTCCGGTTTTCTGCGAAATCAGCTGCCAGGGAACGATATTCGCGTGGTGCTCAAGATGTGTAATGACAATCTCGTCACCGGGCTGCAGATGCTTGCCGCCCCACGCATGTGCCACCAGGTTGATCGCCTCGGTGGTGCCACGCACGAACACGATGTTGTCCGAGCTTGGCGCGCCGATGAATTCGGCCACCGTGTCGCGGGCCTCTTCGTAGGCATCGGTGGCCCGGGCCGCCAACTCGTGCGCGGCGCGGTGGATGTTGGAGTTCTCGTGCGCGTAGAAGTGCGCCAGCCGGTCGATGACCACCTGCGGCTTCTGTGTGGTTGCGGCGTTGTCGAACCAGATCAGCGGTTTTCCGTTGACGACCTCTTTGAGAATCGGGAAATCGGCCCGGACGGCGTTGACGTCGAAAACCTGGTGCTCGTCTGGAAATTGGGGCACCGGAGCGGCTTTGGTCAGGAAGTAATAATCCTGTTCGTGTCCGGCCGGCGCGTTCGATACCGATGCGGGCGCGTCAGACCAGCCCAGGTCGGTGACCGACGGCGCGTCGGGCAGCCACGACGGTGCCGAACCGCGCGAGCCCGCGGGTACCGGCGGTGCCGTCCCGGCCAGCACACCGGGCACGGTGGGCACGATGCCGGCGGGTACCGCGAACGCGCTCAGGTCGCCGCCCGCCCAGGGGGCCGCCGCTGCTGTCGTCGTATCCGGCGCTCCCCCGCGCGGGGCGACCGGCACAGTCTGCGGCGGCGGTTCCGGTTCGGCCGACGTCGGAGCCGGGAGGTAGATATCGGACACGCTGAGCCCCGGAACCGATGAGGGGTACAGATCGGCGGTTCCCGCCGCGGTCTGCGCGGCCGAGGTGGCCGCCGTCGTATCGGGCGCACTGCCGCGCGGCGCCACCGGCACTGTCTGCGGCAGGCTTTCGGCCGGCTCGGGCGACGTCGGAGCCGGAACGTAGACGTTGGAGAGCCCGACCAGCGGGGTGGGTCCCGGATACACGTCGGCGGTACCGGCCGCGGTCTGCCCGGCCGAGGTGGCCGCCGTGGCATCCGGCACGCTGCCGCGCGGCGCGACCGGGGCCGACTGCGGTGGACTGTCGGGGCCCGGCCGGATGCTGGCCGCATAGAGCTGGCTGGCCAGCGCGGCGAGTTCCGCGGCGCTGATAGGCAGGTCGCTTTCGGCGTCTACCGCTCGGTACTCACTTGTACTCATGGAACTGGTCCACGGCGACGTCGTCGAGCACGGCGAGCGCGTCGTCGGTGAGAACGGCCAAGGACGTGTACAGGGTGACCAGGTAGGTCGCGATCGCCGACTGGTTGATGCCGGTGAACCGCACCGACAGACCCGGCGCCTGCTCGCCGACCAGTCCCGGCTGGAACAGGCCGACCACGCCCTGGCGCTCCTCACCGGTGCGCACCAGGATGAACTTGGTCTTACCGTCCTCCACCGGCACCTTGTCCGACGGGATCAGAGGAATGCCGCGCCAGGTGATGAACTGCGCACCGAACAGGCTCACGACGACGGGCGGCACGCCCCGGTAGGTGGCTTCCCGGCCGAATGCGGCGATACCCAG
>NZ_LZKU01000190.1 GCF_001672975.1 Mycobacterium sp. 1465703.0 | reverse complement strand
AGGGATTTTGCACCATGCGCTCCGGCGCACCCGGAATGCCGATCAGGTTGCCGCGCGGAAACCGGTCCAGCTCACTGCTTTTCACCATGGTCGGGTCGACCGCGTGGCCGGTGATCAGCCGGGCGGAGGTCAAGTTGAGCACCGGGTGCAGGTCGTCCCCGACCCGGACATACAGCGCGGCGGTGGATCGGTCGGCGAGTACGGCGTTGGTACCCACCGTCCCGTTGGGCCGAATCAGGGAGAAAACAAAGCAACCCGCCAGGCCGGTGACCAAAAGGACGACGCCCATGGCCACCGCGCGCGACTGGGTGCGCAGCGGGTCGACCAGCATTCTGGTGTCGTGCAAGGCGATACCGGAGGCGATCCGGCGCATCACGAACCGCCAGCCAGTGACCTGATGACGGGTGACGAAACCGCGGCGGTACTCGACCTGGTCGGGATTGTCGTTGACCGGGGTGCGCGAGGAGAACGAACGGCGTTCGTCGGACTCGTTGTTGGAGGTCATGCCGGCACCGACAGCCCAAGCCCACGCAGCAGCGGCTCTACCGACCTTTCGACGTCGTCGTCGGTGATCGTCATGAGCTCCTCGTCACTGAATTCGCCGGTTCCGGCGTGTTCGGAATGGTCGAGCCGGAACTCTCGTTCTTCTTCGGAGCGTTCGACGATGTTCCGGACGAATCGACCGTTACCGGCGATGTCCAAGTTGCGTCGCGAGATTCCGTTGGCATCGGGTGTCGACTCGGTTGCCAGCTTGGTGAACAACGCCTCCATGTGTTGCAGCGCGGCCGGTTCGAAGATGCTGTCGCGCTGCTCGGCCATCGTGTTCGCGATCTCGACCAGTTCCGATGGAGCGTAGGAAGGGAAGTCGATGTTGCGGGTGAACCGGGAACGCAAGCCCTCGTTGGTGTCCAGGAACTTGTCCAGGTCGGCCCGGTACCCGGCGATGATGACCACCAGGCGGTCGCGGTCGTTCTCCATCCGCGCCAGCAGGGTATCGATGGCCACCAGTCCGAAGTCGTTCTTGGCCCCCGTGGCCACCAGCGCGTAGGCCTCGTCGAGGAACAGCACCCCGTCGAGAGCGCTGTCGATGATCGCGTTGGTCTTGGCTTCGGTCTCGCCGATGTGCTGACCGATCAGGTCGGCGCGGTGCACCTCGCGAATGTTTTCCCGCTTCAAAAGCCCTAGGCCGCAATAGATTTTGGCCACCACACGGGCGATGGTGGTCTTACCGGTTCCGGGCGGGCCGGCGAAGACCAGGTGGTGGGCGCGCTGCGCGACCGCGAGGCCGCGCTGCTTGCGGACCAGTTCCATGGCAACCGAACTCTTCAGCCGAGACACCTGGTTCTTGACCTCATCGAGTCCGATGAATTCGGCGAGTTGACGTTCGGCCTCGTGCAGCAGCACGGCCTTGCGTTCGTGTGCGGCCGGATCGACGAAATCTTCGGCGCTGGGCTCGGTTTCGGGGTCCCAGGGATCGGTGCGGGCTTCGATGCGGGCCGCCGTGGTGGTCACGATGCCGAAAGTTGTGTCGGTCAGGGCCTGTTCGACTTGTTCGTTCTCGGGATGAGCGGCATAGAGATCCTGTAGCACTTCACTTGCCGCGTCCTCGTCCACGTGCGCGCGCAGCACCAGCGCCTTGGCCAGCGCGCCGTCCACGGCGGCCACTGCGACGGGACCCTCGGGCTCTTCCAGATACGACAGCGACGGGGCGAACATGCCCAGCCTGGCCAGCGCGGTGCCCAGGGCGATTTTGGCGGCGTGCGAAAACGCCTCGTCGAGGTCTGCGTCGTTGACGATCGGAGTCAGCAGCTTGACGACGTCCGACCAGCGCTCGGCGCGGTAGTTGATGACGACCGAGACCCAGCGGGCCTCGCGCCAGTTCGGGCGGCCCGCCGTCAGGCCGGAGACGATGTGGTCGGCCTCAGCAAATCGCCCGGCCGTTGCCAGCGACGCCGCGTAGGCGAGCTGGAAGTCGTCGGGAGTCGCCGCGCGAAACTGCAAATACAGTCCGCTGTCGTAGCGGAAGGCCAGCGAGCCGGGCGCCAGGTCGACCTGGCGCTGCAGCGTGCCGGCGGTCGCCACCGTGCGCGCGACCGCCTCGAGCACCCGGAGCGACACATCGCCGGCGGCCGCCAGACCCGTCCACGCGTCGCACTGGTCGTGGGCGATACGGGTGAGCGCGGTGAAGCCGGAACGGGCTGCGGTCAGATCGGCTGGGCGCTGACGCTGGTAGACAACTATGCCGAGCGCGCGGCAGCAGGTGGCGAACCGGCTGACCACGTCTTCGTCAACCCGAGCGTCAGCCCGTGAATTGATGGGCTGAGCTGTGAGCATGCCGGTGTCACCGAGTTCCACGGCCGCGTGTTCCCATGTATGTAGTCTCCCCTAACTTAACCCGCTGAAGTTAGCATTGCATAAGCTAACTTGTCGAGGCGTTTGGCTCTGTTCGGCACACCACTGCATTGCCCTTCTTTTACCGCTGTTGAGGAAATTCCCGTACGGTTTTTCGCATTTTCGGCACACCAACAGCCGCACGTCGGGCAGTCTCACAGCGAGCCCCCACCTTAATGAAAATCATTTTCATTAGCAACTCAGCGCGACCGGTCGGCCGATGCAACGATCACGCAGCCACTAGTCGGCTGGCGGGCCGAAAAAGTTCCGTCATTAGTCGCTCGCCCAGCTGCCCGGCAACAACGGGACCGATGGCTCGTCGCTGAACTCGTCACCGGCCAGGGTGGTCAGCCCCGCCGCCTCGGCGGTCTGGGTGGGCGCCGTTCCGGCAAACCCCAGCGACCCCGCGCCCCGATCCGACGCGACCGGCGACCCCGGGTCAGGAGCCGCACCGGCATCGGGCTCCAAATCCAGGTACTCGTATCCGCGGTAATGGTCTTTCATCGCCGCGCGACGGCGGCGCCGCGCCCGCTGCCTGTCCGCTGCTGAGGCGCCGACCGCCGCCCCGGCCGCGGCGGAATCGGGCTCGGGGGCCTTCCGCTGGGCGCCGCTGCTCAGGCCCGCGCCGGTGCCGATTCGGGGACCGCCAACCAGGTAGGGGAAGGCGGCCGCTTCGGCGCCAGTGGGCGGTGGCGGGGCTGGGGCTGCGGGCGCCGGCGCCGGGGCTGGCGCGGGTGACGGTGCTGACGTCGGGGGAGACGACGGCGCGGGCGCAGTGGCCGGGGCGGCGCTCACGACGACCGGAGCGCCGCTGACGGCAGGCGCACTGGGTGCGGAGGCCACCGGTGCCGGCACGGCGACCGGAGCTGGGGCTGGGGCTGGCTGGATCCCAGCCACCAGACTCAAGCCCGCCACGCCCCCCGCAAATCCACCCGGCACGATGAGCGGAATGGCCGCTAGCTGAGGAAAAGTCTGAAGGGCCTCCCCGATGTGGGTGAACTCGTCTGCAATGAGTCCGGCCGGCCCGAAAATGTCTTCTACCAAATCCTCTAATGCGTCGGCCGGGTCCTCGGGAAATTCCGCCAAATCTTTTCCTATGGTCTGGAAAATCTCGAGGAAGCGGTTTATCCACCAGCTCAGCTGCGTCGGGTTGCCGCCGTCATTGTCGACGATGCCGGTGTCGTCGCTGTCTTCGCCGCTGCTGTCGGTGGCGTTCACGATCGGTGGCGCCGGATCGGTTGGCGGTGCCGCCGCCAACGCGGCGGTGGAGACCGCTTGGTAGGTCGTCATCGTGGTGGCCGCCTGAACCCACATCCGCGAATAGTCGGCTTCGTTGACGGCGATCGGGATGGTGTTGACCCCGAAGAAGTTGGTCGCGACCAGTGCCGCATGTGTGGCATGGTTGGCGGCCAGTTCCGGCAACGTCGGCATCGCGGCCAATGCCGTGGTGTAGGCGGCGGCCGCGGTCTCCTGTTGAACAGCGACGACCGCGCTATTGGCGCTGGCCCGCTCCAGCCACGCCAGGTAGGGCAGGTGCGCGGCCACGTACCGCTCGGCAGTGGGCCCCTGCCACGCACCGGCCTGCGCCGTTTCCAACGTCGCACTGAGCTCGTCGGCGGCCGATGCATAGGTTTCGCTCAACGAGCTCCACGATGCGGCCGAGGCCAATAAGCCGGCGGGCCCCGGTCCGCTGCTCAGCAGCGTGGAGTGAACCTCCGGAGCCAACGCCATCCAGACCGGCGCGGTCATGGCCGCTCACCTACCACTGTGGTTGGTGGGCGAACCGATCGATACGAAACAACGCGTTGCGCCACGCCAGAGACTCCTCGCCGGGCGATGTCGGCAACCGCCGGGGCTGTTCGGCGGCGCAAGATCTAGCCCGGTAGTAGTCGGATGGCGGCGCTACGAAGTTCCGGCGCCCGTCCGATTCAAGGAGAACTCATCGGAACCGGGTCAAGCCCGGACGGCGCTCACCAAGGTGTTGCGCTCGATCATCGGGCGGGATTCGGTCTCCGGACCGGGCACCGGACGGCCGACCTCGCGCAGGTAATCGGCCAACGGAGTGCCTTCTGCGGTCCACCCGTGCCTGCCAAACCATTCGGTGGCGGGCTCGTGCTGCTCGTTGTAGACCAGCTGGAAGAACAACCGCTGATCCCCTTCGGCGGTGGCGGCGCGTTCTTCTGCCACGGCTGCCTCGAAGTCTTCGGGCTTCATCGGAGCGCCGTCCTCGACGGCGACGCGGCTGCCATGGCCGGCCAGGCCGTCGATACCGGTGAACAGCTGCTCCTGGGCGCTCGCCGGGAGATATATCAGTAGGCCCTCGGCGATCCATGCCGACGGCATGGCCGGATCAAAGCCGCTGTCACGCAACGCTTGTGGCCAGTCTTCACGCAGATCGATGGCGATCTCGCGGCGCTCGGCGCGCGGTTGGGCGCCGGCATCGGTGAGCACCTCCCGCTTGAAGTCGAGCACTTGCGGCTGGTCGAGCTCGAAGATCTTCGTCGCCGCCGGCCAGTCCAAGCGGTAGGCCCGCGAGTCCAGGCCCGCCGCCAAGATGACCACCTGCCGCACGCCCGCGTCCGCCGCGCGCCGGAAATATTCGTCGAAGTACTTGGTGCGGGCGCCTTGGAAGTTGACGAAATGCTCGCCGAAGTCGGCGGTCTTCAGCTGGTGGTCGGGGTCCTTGCCATCGAGGACGTCAGCCCACGAACCGCCAACGGCGCGGCAGAAGATTTCCGCATATGGATCCACGACCAGCGGGTCGGGCTTTTGCGCCTCCAATGCCCGCGCTGTTGCCACGAACAACGCGGTCGAACCCACGCTGGTGGTGATGTCCCAGGTATCGCCTTCGCTTCGCACCCAACCCACACTACGCTGCCAGACTGATACGCCTTTTCCGATGGCGCGCAACGCTACTGGCTGGCCCAACGTACTGGCCGCAACCCTGCACAACGCCTCCTCGGGCCTGCTCGGTGGCGGCGGTGGTCAATAGCTTCCGACCAAGGTATCGCCTTCAGACGCGCCACAAACATGCAACTGGCGACGGCGTTACTCAGTGAACGTGTAGCGGAATACAGTTTCGCGGCGTAACTAAGGCCGGTCAGCACCCCTCATACCTTGATACTCGAATGTTGTGCGGGTTCGCGTTCGACAGCGGTTGAAGTGCAAGCGGTTGGCCGCGTTCAGATTTGGGCACAGCGCGGACAGGTTCCGTAGAAGTCGATCCGATGGGAGACGTCGGTAAAGCGGTGTAGCTGAGCGAGTTGGCTTGTGAAGTCCTCAATTTCGTCGGCGGTGAAGTCGATCGCGCTCCCGCACCGTCGGCACAGTAAGTGGTGGTGGTGATGGGAGGCGGTGCACAGCCGGTAAAGCATCTCGCCATCTTCGGCGTGCTGGATTTCGGTGATTTTCATGTCGGTGAACAGGCGCAGGATCCGGTAAACGGTCACCAGCCCGATCCGGATGCCGTGAGCTTGATACAGATCGTTGTAGAACTGTCGGGCACTGCGGAAGCGGTCGCTGCTACGCAGCACGTCGAGCACTGCTTGTTGCTGGGCGGTCATTCGGGTCCGGCGTAGCACTCGTCGCGCGGCCATCGTTGCACTCCTGCTTCCTGCGTTACGGTGCCGTCTGCGCATCGCGGGGCCGGCCGGCTCGGTTGCTGATCAGGCTCGCGAGGAGATAGCTGGTGGCGGCGGTGCTCATGATGGTGAAGGTGGCCGGCGCCGCGGGAACGGCGTAGGCGATGGTGATACCAATCCAGATCGCAGCGGTGGCCAAGGCCGCTGACAGCAAGAACCCGCGCCAAGGCCGGGTTGTCAGCCGCATGGCGGCTCCGGCAGGCGCGGCGAGTAGCCCGAGTACGACAAGCGCGCCGATGATCTGGGTGGCCTCGGCGACGGTGACCCCCACGATGACAAGGAAAAGCGTGCCTAGCAGGCGGGTCGGCACGCCGGCGACCTGGGCAATAGCCGGATCGATCGTGGCAAACAGCAACGGGCGCGCGATGACGATCAGCGCGACGCCCAATCCCGCGGCAACCGCCATTGCGAGGGCACTCGCGTGGTCATTGATCCCGAAGATGCTGCCGAACAAGACATTAACGTTGGCGGTGCCGTTAATGCCGCTGCCGTGGGTGGTGTAGTAGGTCAAGAACAGCGCGCCCAAGCCGAGTATCCAGGCGAAGAACGAGCCAATCGCCACGTCGTCGGCCCCCCGGCGGCTGATCACGCCCAGCGCGACACCTGCAATCGCAGTGGCGCCGAACAACCCCACCCGGGGATCAAGCCCGGCGACCAGAGCTGCCATGGCGCCGGTGTAGGCGATGTGTCCGTGTGCGTCGCCGGCGAATACCTGGCCGCGCAACACGAGGAAGTAGCCGACCAACCCACAGACCACCGCCACCGCGGTGCCGGCCATCAGTGCATGGGTGATGAAAGGCTGGGTCAGCATGTTCTCCAAGCCGGTCAGCGGCCCCGACGCGTTGGCCCGCCCATTGCTGCTCGTCATGCCGCCACTGCCGGGCGAGTCGCGGACGGCCGTCGGTCGACTCGCCGCAGCGTCCGCTCGATGCTCGCCCGGTAGCCAGCAGCCAGCAAATAGACGCCGAACGCGAAGCTGCTGACCCAGAACCCGATCGGATAAGGAGAATAGAAGGCGCAGCCAATCCCCACCCAGGTCACGGTCACCGCTATGAGGACCGAGAGCGCAATTCCCAACGGGGGGCGGGCGGTGAAGTGGAATGCGGCTGCGGGCGGGGCGACCAGCAGCGCGAACACCAAGAGGCTGCCGGTGATCTGGCTGGCACCAGCAGCCGCAGCGCCGAGCACCACCAGGAACATCCCGGCGACGAACCGCGTGGGGACGCCGTTGGCGGCGGCGGCCTCGGGGTCGATCGATGCCCACAGCAAGGGGCGCCCGATCGCTGCGAGCGCAATCAGGCATGCCAGTGCGGCGATGAGAAGCACATGAAGTTGCTGGGAGCTGATCCCGGCGATGGTGCCGAACAGCAGGTTGGTCAGTCCCGAGAGGAATCCGTGATAGAGGCTGACGAACAGAAACCCGGTGGCCAGTGCGACGGCTTGAATCGTGCCGATCCCGGCGGACTCGTCGCTGAGGCCGCTCAGTTTGCCCGCGTGGGTCGCCGTGGGTAGCAGCGCGATCGCCACCGCGGCGCCGATGCAGGCCGCGAAGTAGCCGTAGCCTGTGGCCACGCCGAGCCAGGCGGCGCCGGCGGCGCCGGGGAAGCCGACGATGGCCAGGGTATGCCCGGCGAAGCTTTCCTTGCGTAGCACCATCACCCATCCGACGACACCCGCGAGAACTGCTACGACTGTGCCCGCGCGTAACGCGGTGACGATGAACGGGTAGGCACACATCTGCTCCGCGTCGGCGATCAGGTCCCAGGTCAGCTCGGGATTCATGCACGGGCTCCTGCGGTCTGCGGAGGTGCAGCCTCGGGCTGGCCGACGACGAACAGGTGCCCGGCCCGGTCGTGGAGGACTTCGATCGGGGTGCCGTAGAGCGCGGTGAGCTGGTCGGCGGTGATCACCTCCTCGGGCGTCCCGATCACGGCCGACCCGCCGGCGATGTACATGACGCGATCCAAGTACGGCAGGATCGGATTGACGTCGTGGGCCACCATGATTACGGCGACGTTCTCCCGGCGGCAGATGTCGCCCACCAAAGCACTGATCCCCGCCTGGCTGGGTACGTCGAGGCTGTCGAGCGGCTCGTCAAGCAAGAGCAGCTCCGGCTGACGGATCAGGGCCTGCGCGATCAACAGCCGCTGCTGTTCACCGCCGGAACAGAGGCCGATCGGACGCCCCGCGTAGTCACTGGCACCGACTAGTTCGATCACATGCTCAAGCCGTCGTCGCCGTTCCGCGAACCGTCGCGGGGCCAGCCACCGGGCCAGCCACGGCACGGGTGTTCCCCAGCGCGCGCCGTCCAACCCCAGCGACACCACGTCGATGCCCCGGATCCGCAGGCTAGCGTCGAACGCGCGCCGTTGGGGTACAGTCCCAATCCGGTTATTGCGTCGGCCGGGGCGCGCCCCCAACACCTCTACGGTGCCTTGGGACGGTGTTAGCCCCAATAGGGCCTTCAACAATGTCGATTTCCCGGAGCCGTTGGGTCCTAGCACCGCGACGAACTCTCCGGGCGCGATATCGAGAGATACATCCGACCACACGGTCTTGCCGCCCACCACAGCCAAGGCGCCGCGCATCCGGACCGCAACCCCGTCGGCCGTTGGCGCTGCGGTGGCCTGCTCACTGGCGCGGCGGGTCCTCGCGCTGGTCATCTACTTGCCTGTCGCGGTATGCAGAGCATCTGCCAGGCCGGACAACTGCGCGGATTGCCAATCTTGAAACGACGCGTTCGCCGGCGACAATGTCTCGGTCACGGTAACGACGGGAATGCCCTGTTTCTTGGCCTCGTCGGCTTGGGCCTGCACATCTGGGCTGTTGTTCTGGCTGTTCAACACGTACACCTTGATCGCCTTGGTGCTGAGTTGTTGGTCGATGGTCGCTTTGTCCGCCGGCGACGGATCGGTGCCCTCACTGATTGCCTTCAGGAACTCCGGCGGGGTAACCAGGTTGAGGCGCAACGCATCCGAGAGCGGGGCAAAGATCGATTCGCTAGCACCCACCGGCGTGCCGGTGTACTTGGCTTTAATGCTGGCGATCTGACGGCGGTAGTCGGACAGGCCCTGGCTGAGGAACCGCTGGTTCTGCTGATCAAAGTACGACGCGTCATTGTGGTCCGCTTTCTTGTAAGCGGCGGTGATCGCATTGGCCACCTTGGTGACTGAGTCAGGCGAATACCACTGATGCGGATTGCCTCCCGCGGTGACTCCAACGGTGTCACCGACATTGACCACGGTGCGTTTCGGATTCTGGTCGGACGCAAGCATTTTGTCGGCCCATGCGTCGTAGCCGATGCCATTTTCGACCACGATCGTCGCATCGGCAATCGCGCGCGCATCGCCAGTCGATGGCTCATAGCTGTGCGGATCGGTGTTGGGGTTGGTGATGATGCTGGTCTGCTGCACCCGGTCACCACCGAGCTGGGCGGCGATGCTACCCCATGCGTTGATCGTCGAGACAACCGAAATTTTGGGGCCGGCCCCGGTAGTGGTGGTGCCATTGGATCCGGATTGCGGAGCGTTGTGACCACTACACGCGACCGCTCCGAGGAGGATCGCGGCCAGGCCCGCCGCGGCCGATACTGCCAAACTGCGCCGACCAGGCCGACTTTCCATCAAAGCTCTCCTCGAGTTTAGATGAAAATGATTTTCATTATCGTTATAGCTCGAACAGTAGCATGTCGCTACCGGATTTGCACCCGACCGCCGCGGCCACGCCCGGCGGACAATCACCGGAGTGCCCTGCGGCCTGAGGCTCATGTAGTCAGTTATCCGGCAGCGGTGTTCGGGTTCGTTCCGCCATCGTCGGTTGAGAGGCGCTCGGGGCAGTAGACGCTGGCGGCGGTCTGGACGAACAGGGCGGCTTTTGCTGTGGTGAACGCTGGGTTGAGCTCGTGGACATCCCTGACGATGTCGAGTTGTGTGGTGCCTGAATTGGCCAAGTCGCACACCTTTTGGCCCGCCTTTATCGCGCGGTCGGGATTTTGGTAGGTGATACCTGCCTTGTTGAGTGCGGCGAGGAACGCGTCGTCATCGGAGTCGGCGTGCGCTGGTATTGCCATGCCGACTAGGGCAACGGCGCTGGCCAGAAGTGGTAAGACTCTCATGTGGCAAGCTCGCTTGTGTTATCCGGCGGCGGGTGGGCGGCCGATGATGCGGGGGCGGAATCCGTATATGGGGTCAGAGAACTCGTCCTCGTGTGGACCGGGCATGCCCGCCAGGGGCACACCGGGCATGCCGGGTGTGCCGGCCTGTTCCATCACCATCGGGGTGGCGGCGCCGAAGCCGTGGTATGCCCCTGCGCCGACCTGAGTGGTGGCCGCCACGGTGCTGACCGTTGCTCCGGTGCCGGCCCAGGTCTGTGGCACCGATAAGGCCCCCACCAGGCTGGCCTGTCCAACACCGGCCGCCGCGGCCGCGCCGGGGGCGGTTACCGATGCCAGGTTCGCGGTACCTCCAAGGCCAGCGGCCAGGACTCCCAGTCCTGAGGTGGTGGAGTCGACGGCGTTCAGCGAGTTTATGGAGTTCATCGCCACTTGAGTGTCGAGGAACGTCGTCGGGTTCAGGATTCCGTTGGTGGTGAAGCCGTTCGACAGCCCGGACAGGGTGGCGTTGTTGAGGAAGGCTCCCACCAGGTTCTCGTTGGAATTGCTGAGGAAGTTCTCAATCCCGGCCAGTCCGGTGGTGGAGGTATTCGAACCGGGCGCAAGACCAAGCCAGTCCCAGATGCCGCCGCTGGCCTGAGTAGGAGCAGTCGCGTCAGCCGAGGCGTCCATCGGGGCGTTCACCGCGCTCCGCACGGCGGCGTTGGTGGCGGTGCTGTTGGTAGCGCCGAGAACCGCTTTGGATTGCAGGGCCGGCCCGTCAGGGGTGGTGTCGGACTGTGGTGATTGGAACGGGCTCATTTGTTGGATCGCCGCTTGCGAGGAGGCGGTGTAGCTGGTCATCGCGGCGGCGTCTTGTGCCCACATGTCGCCGTATTGGGCCTCGGTGGTCGCGATCGCGCCGGTGTTTTGCCCGAAGATGTTGCTGCTCACCAGATTGGCCAGCAGGGTGCGGTTGGCCGCGACGACCGGTGGGGGCACCGTGGCGGCGTACGCGGCCTCATAGGCGGCCGCGGCCGCGTTGGCTTGAGTGCCGACCTGCTCGGCCTGCGCAGCGGTGGTGTTCAGCCACTCCAGATACGGTGCCAGCGCCGCCGACATCCTGCTTGAGGACGGGCCGAGCCATTCTTCACTGGTCAGCGACGTGACAACCGAGTCGTAATTGGCTGCAGCCGAGCGCATTTCAGTAGAAATTGCGTTCCACGCGGCCGCGGCGGCCAGCAACGACTCCGATCCGGGGCCGGCATACATCCGGGCCGAGTTGATTTCCGGCGGTAACCCGACAAAATCCAGCATGACGTCTTCTCCTGGAATCTCTTATCCGGCGGCCGGCGGACGCGGCATGACCGCAGGGCGGAACCCATATTTGGGGATGGGGCGGCGCCGCCTGCCCGTACCCCCCATCGGTCCCGCGACGGCGCCCGGGCCACCGGCGGCCGGTGCCCCCGCGTCACTAAGACCGGTGACGCCGGTGGCTTGCACCGCCGTTTGACCGGGGGTGATGTTGGCTGCCGAGGCCCAGCTCTGGGGCACCGACATCGAACCCACCAGCTGCGCTTTGCCCACCCCGGCGGACGCGCCGGGGGCCGTGGACCCCACCGTGTTGGATGCCAGGTCGGCGGTCGCGGCGCCTCCAGCGTCAGCGGCGAAGTCCCCCAGCCCGCCCAACGTGGTGGCGTGCTGGGCGGCCATCACACCCTGCACCGTCCCAATGATGGTTTGCGGATTGAACGGGCCTCCGGCGATCGTGCCGTTGACGATGTCGTTGCTGAAGAAGTTGCTTTGCAGGAAGCTCCCCAGCGCCGTGTTGTTATTGCCATCCAGCAACTGGGTCAGGTAGCCAGCCGATCCCGACGGGTTTCCGGTGGGGATGCCGGGGGTGGGCGCGTCGGCGGTGGGAGTGGCATTTGGCCCCGCGGTGCTGGTCTGCAACAACGAGCGCGCATTGCCCGACGTGGTGGCCGCACGGCTGACTGCCTGATGTTGTGCGGCTACCCCCTCAGGCGTGGTGTTCGACCGCGGGGATTGAAACGGCGTTACCTTCGTCGCGGCGGCCGAAGCGGTGGCGTAGCTGTTCATCGCCGAGGCATCCTGAGCCCACATTTCGGCGTACTGGGCCTCGGTGGCCGCGATCGCCGGGGTGTTCTGGCCGAAGATGTTGGTCGCCACCAACGTCGCAAGCAGGCTGCGGTTAGCCGCGATGACCGGCGGCGGCACCGTGGCCGCATAAGCGGCCTCAAAGGCCGTCGCAGCCGCGTGGGCTTGCGTGGCGGTCAGCTCGGCCTGGGCGGCGGTGGTGTCCAGCCATGTCACATAGGGTCGGGCTGCGGCCAGCATTGACGCCGACGACGGACCGTACCAGGTTCCGCTGCTCAGCTCAGTCAGCACCGAACCGTAATCGGTTGCTGCGGAGCGTATTTCGGCGGCCAGCGTATTCCACGAAGCAGCCGCAGCCAACATCGGACCCGACCCCGGGCCGGAATAAATCCTTGCCGAATTGATTTCGGGCGCTAACGCCGCAAAGTAAAACAAGGGTCCCCTTCCGCCAAACGGGCCATGCCCGAGTGCGCCACCTCTGTGACCGCAGGCCCGACAACCCGGACGGCGGGCGCCCCATTGGCCACGTTATTGATAATCAGTTTCATTAAGGACGTACACACGGTACCGCCGCTGGGATCGCTTGTCGACAATCATTTTCATATACGACCGGACTAGGTTCGAGCTGCGGGGAACCGGCACCTATCGAGATCTCCCGGTGGTCAGCCGAGCCGGGGTGGCATCTGGTTGACGCCGGTTCGCGAAATAGCACGTCCGGCTAGGCGCAGCGCGTCACAAACCGTGACCGCTGACCGCGATCGGGGTACTCATGGGCCTTCGACGCTGCTCTGCGCAGGAGGCCTTCGACGAACTCGCAAATGCCGTACGACCAGCGGAATCGGTCCCGGAAGGTATCCAACTTTGCTCGACGTGGTGACCGGCGATCTCGGTAAGGCCGCGAGCGACGCACTCGCTTATTGGCAAGCGGCGCTGCGGTCACCTGCCCGCGACGCGCCGTTGTGAGTGACGTCGCGGTGTGTAGTCACTACGCTTTGGGCGGCTCGCTACCCCTGCGGCCGTAGCGGCGGTGGAACTTCTCCACCTGTCCGGCACTGTCGACGATGCGGCGACTGCCGGTCCAAAACGGGTGTGAATCCGAGGTGACTTCGACGACGACCAGTGGGTAGGTGCGCGGCCCCTGCGGTGTTTGCCACTCGACGGTCCGCGAACTGGTGAGAGTCGATCGGGTCAGGAACATCGCACCGGTGGTGGCGTCCTGAAAAACGACCGGGTGGTAGTCGGGATGGAGACCGGGTTTCATGAGAGGTCGCCGTCCTGCTGGGTGTACCGCACTACGTTGTCGGCGGCTTGTGGCCGGTCCGCGCACGGCTCCTCATGCCAGTCGCCGAACGGGTCGTCGTAGCCGGACCAGTCGTGCGGGCACCACATCTCCTCGTCGGTGAGCAGTGCGCCGTGCAAGGCGTCGAGAATGTCGGCGGGTTTAGCGCCGCACACCAAGATGGTCATCGCGGTGTGCCGATCGCCGTGCTGGTCATCCCAGCCCAGCTCGGCGAAAGCTCTTCGCTCCGCGTCGATGCCGTCCAGCTCGTACCTGTTCATTGCGGCCAGCCACTTGCCGGCCGAGCCGACCCGCAGACCGGCACCGGCCGATTCCAGCCACATCGCCCGGTCGGGCCGGCTGGCGAGCCACAGCCGCCCCCGAGTCCTGATCACACCCTCGAGCAGCAGATCCAGGCAGGCATGCAGGCGCTGCGGGTGGAAGGGGCGCCGGGAATTGAACTCCACCAGGCTGATTGGCCCCCGAGAGTCCAGCGGTGGCTGCCCGGCCAGCAGTGGACCGTGCGGGTCGTCGCTGCGGCCGCGGCGCGCGTCGCGGTACAAGGTGTTCAGCGCGTCCTCGATGCCGTCGGCGCCTACCCGTACGCGAGCGCGCGGGGACAGCCGGTGCAGTACGGCAGCGACAAACGGATTGGGGCGGTTGAGCACAATCACGTCGGCGAATTCGGCCTGCCCGATCACCACCTGAGCCTGGGTGCGCCCGTCGTCCAGTTCTTCTTCGCTCAGCGCCTGGTTCAGCCACATCGATGAATCGACGCATGTCACCACGGCGGCAATCGACACATCCAGAGCCGCGGGCCCGTCAATGTATCCCGGCGCCACGCGCACCCGAACGTGCTTGATGGCCAAGCAGATTGGCTCAGGCTCCAGCCACGGCCCCAGATGCACGACGATGCGGTCGACGTCGTCGCGACGGTGCAACTGGCGCAACAACACCAGCAGGTCGTTGCGGATGGTGCACGAGACGCAGCCATGCGCGAGTTCCAGGCCGTTCTCGTTGCTGGTCAAGACGCTATCGGAGAACATCGCCGTCGTGCGGCGCACGACGTGACCGTCGAACCGGTGCTCGACCACCAGCGTTCCGGGGGTACGCAGCAGCGCCCCCACGACCTGATCGGTGCCACTCTGACCGGCGACCAGGATGACGGGCGTCCGCATCCTTCCTCCTTATTGATAATGGTTTTCATCTAGACCTCCCATACGGTACCGTTCGTGACGGACGTTGTCGAAAATGATTTTCAATAAGAAGTAATGGAGGTGTACGGTGTCCGCCCACTGCCAGGTGACCGGCCGGCGACCGGCGTTCGGTAACGCGGTGTCACATTCGCATCGCCGAACATCTCGGCGCTTCTCCCCCAACATCCAGCTCAAGACGTACTACCTGGCTTCCGAGGGACGCCGGATCCGGCTGCGGGTCAGCGCCAAAGGCATCAAAGTGATCGACCGCGACGGCATCGAGGCGGTAGTGGCACGACTGCGCCGTGAAGGGCAGCGGATCTGATGGCGCGCAACGAGGTTCGCCTATTGATCAAGCTGCGCTCCACGGCGGGAACCGGATACACCTACATCACCCGTAAAAACCGTCGCAACGACCCTGACCGGCTGGTGCTGCGCAAATACGACCCGGTTGTCCGTCGGCACGTCGACTTCCGCGAGGAGCGCTGAGCATGGCCAAGAAATCCAAGATAGTGAAGAACGACCGGCGTCGTGCGATCGTTGCACGCTACGCCGAGCGCCGCGCCGAACTCAAAAGGATCATCCGCGCACCGGCGAGCACGGCCGAGCAGCGGGCGGCTGCACAAAGCGAGTTGGCGCGCCAGCCCCGCGATGCCAGCGCGGTGCGCATACGCAACCGCGATGCTGTGGACGGGCGTCCGCGCGGTCACCTCCGCAAGTTCGGGTTGTCGAGGGTGCGGGTTCGGGAATTGGCTCATGCCGGGCAGCTACCCGGCGTGCGGAAGTCGAGCTGGTGATGGCCAAGAAAGCTGTGCGCGCCCGGCGCCCCGCGCTTCCCGCCCGCCGCTCACCCAAAAAGAATCTTCTGCACAGCCTCGGGCTGGACACCGTGGACTATAAGGACACCGCAACCTTGCGGGTGTTCATCTCCGAGCGCGGCAAGATCCGATCCCGCCAAGTCACCGGCCTGTCCGTCCAACAACAACGACGGGTCGCAACGGCCATCAAAAACGCTCGCGAGATGGCGCTGCTGCCCTACCCCGGGCCGAACGCGGCGCGATGACCGCACCGCGCCGCGGCACCGACCGCCCGTTCACCGTAATCGTCTGCGCCGCATGCACCGTCGACCATGAGCTGTCGGTGATCGACGAACTGCGTCCCACCATCCACCGCTGCCCGCATTCCATGCTGGTCTCGGCCGCCTGCATGCTTGGACCACTCGCCTGTGCGTCTCGGCCAACCGGCGGCGGCGTCATGGCCGTGGTGCAGCCCTGCACGAACGATCGACTGGCCTGTGGTCCCGCCCATTGGATAGGGCCCATCGCCGACCGTGATGGGGCCGCGGAGCTGCGCGATTGGCTCGAGCTCGGTCAGTGGGAAAATACACCCGCCCCAGGCCAACTCGGCCGGTATCAGCGTTGGACACGCGGCTCGAGCCGACGCAGTTGACGGGTCAGCGCGGATACGCGTAGGGGTTGGGCGGGGCATCGATACGCGTGACTGCGGTGGCCCGCAGTGTGGGAATCGCCGGTGAATTCGGTTGCTGCTGCGCGGGTATGACCTGGCCCTCGACACGAAGCCAGGTGTTGTCCGGTAGGCCGGCCGCCCCCCCGGCGGCCGGTCCACGCAGATGGATGCGGGCCAGCTGAGCATCGGCCGCGCAGCATACGATGACGATGCGACCGAGGTCGACGCCCTGCGCCTCGTTGAGCACGAAGCCGGTCACGGTGATGGAGCGGTTGGTCAACGATCCGGTCGTGTCGTGCGCTTCACGCATCAGCACCTCGGGCAACGAAACCGCGGGCGCCGGCCCGGGTGGCAACGGCGGAAATGCTTTGTTCAGAACATCATTGGACACCGACGTCACAGAGGGGGCGGCCGCCGACGGTCGCAGCGCCGGTGGCGCCACGAACATCAGCACCAGAACGGCGACCACCAGCAACCAGACGATGCCGGTCCGGTGCGAGTGCCCGTGGCCGTGATCGCCGGCGGCGTCATTCGCCTTGGGGCCGCCCCGGCGGATGTCGCCGATGATCGCCACCAGCGCCAAACCGATGAGTACCACCGCTGAAACGGCCAGCCAGGGCAAGAGCCCGGGTTTGACGTAACGAGTGAACACACCCGACGCGGTGATCATTGCGATGCTGATGCCCACCAGCAGCAACACGGTGTTCTCGGCTTCGCGGCTCATCACCGGGCCCCCAATACCAAAAGCCCGATCGCACAGGCACTCGCCGTGGCCACCACGAACGTGCAGGGCGCGAAGCGTGCGGCGA
The DNA here is from genome assembly GCF_001672975.1 of Mycobacterium sp. 1465703.0. Classification (GTDB taxonomy): domain Bacteria; phylum Actinomycetota; class Actinomycetes; order Mycobacteriales; family Mycobacteriaceae; genus Mycobacterium. The sequence goes on along the minus strand of NZ_LZKU01000190.1, from coordinate 18,952 downwards.
ACGCCCGGCCGAACATGCCCGCCTGCATGGCAAACAGCTTGACGTCGACGGCCGGACCTACGACCAGAAAGACCAGCCGGGGCAACAGCGGCACCATCGTCATGCTGGCCGCCACGAACGCGTCCGCCTCCGAACACAACGCCAGCACCACGGCCAGCATGGCCATCAGCGCGACCCCGAGGACGAAGTCACCCGCCAGATGCGCAAACACCCACTGCGGCACCGCCACATGGAGCATGGCCGCCGCGGCGGCACCGAGCACCAAATACGATGCGGCCTGTAGGAAGTCGTGGCGCGCCGCCTCGGTGAAAACCACCCAGCGCGACTCGGCCTGCGAGCCCGCCGCGGGAAGCCGGCGGGTGATCCATTCCGGACGACCCCACCGCGCCCACATCCAACCCATCACAACCGCAGTCAGCAGCGAGGCTCCCATGCGAGCCAACACCATTGCCGGCGCGCCCGGAAACGCCACCGCGGTGGCCACCAGGACGACCGGGTTGATCGCCGGCGCAGCCAGCATGAATGTCAAGGCGGCGGCTCCGGTCGCCCCGCCTTCACCGAACAGCCTGCGCGCCAACGGAACTGACCCGCACTCACAACCCGGCAATGCGACCCCCCCGGCCCCCGCCGCCACCACCGCCAACGCCGGCCGGCCCGGCAACCATCGCGCCAACCGCTCCGGCGACACGAACACCGCGATCAGTCCGCTGACGACGACCCCGAGTACCAGAAAGGGAATCGCCTGCACGAAAACACCGCAGAACACGGTGCCCACCGTCGACAGCGCCGCGCTGTTGAAGACCACGTTGCGCAGCGTCGTCGCGGCCAACGCACAGGCCAACAGCAGACCCACCAGCACTTCCATCGACCCGAGCCGCAACCTGCGCCCGTACTTCAGCGTCTGCACCGGGCCATTATCCCAGCACCCATCCCGGCGACGGCCCACTGCGGCCGGCGGCCACCTTGCCCGCCTAGGCGTCGTCCACGTTCCAGGTGCCCGGCATCATCGGCAGCGTTGGGCCACCGCCGAACTCGTCACCGCCCAGCGTGGTCAATCCGGCCGCCACGGCGGCCACGTCTCTGCGGGCGGTGCCGGCGAACCCCAGAGCACCGGCACCCTGGTCCGATGCGAGCGCGGTGTCCCAATGCGGGTCGACGTCGACGTTCATGTCCATGAACTCATCGCCGTGCCCGCGCTGTGTCGCGCGCCGTCGCCGCCGAGCGCGCGCGGCTTCCCGTGCGGCGGCGGCCGCCGCAGCGGCGGCGCTATCCGGTTCGGGTGCTTTCCTTTTCGCGCTCGAACTGGCGCCGGTGCTCATGCCCGATCCGGTGCCCATTCCCGGCGGGCCGATGACGTAGGGAGGGAAGAATCCCGGCGCGGGCGCGGCCGGAGCCGGCGGTGCCGGTGGCGCGCCGGCCACCGTGCTCGTCGTGGCAGTGGGTGCCGGCGCCGGGGCGGAGGCGGGAGCAGCAGCCGGCGCGGCGGGAGCCGGGGCCGTGGCGGCGACGGCGGGCAGGGCGGCGGGCGCCGGGGCGGGGGCCGGCATGGGCGCCGGGACCATCGCGGGGTGGGGTATCGCCGCCAAGCCGGCCAACCCGGCGAACCCGCCCACGGCGCCGAAGGGAGCGGCCGCGAGCAGCAGCGCGGGAGCCAGCAACTCCGGCTGACTTACGAAAATCTCCAGGATGTGCGTCGGCCAGTCGAACAGTATGAGCTGGACCAGATACTGAAAGGCCAACGCCGGATTGTGCACCAGGTAATAGCCGAACTGCTCGAAGTCCTCCAGAAGTTCCAGGGCGCGCACCACCCAGAAGATGGGTTGCCCGGCGTTCGTATAGGCGTCATAGTCCAGCCCGTTCACCGTTCCCTCGGCGGGATCCCAGTTGATCCCGAAGTTCTTCAGGATGTTCGCAATGAAGTCGTTGAATGGATTGTCGATCTTGGGGTCGTGGTCCGCGTCTCCCGAATCATCGGGTGCGGCTTCGGATTTGACGATCGGTGGCGCCGGATCGGGTTGCGGCGTCGACGCGACCGCCGCAGTGGACACCGCTTGGTAGGTGGACATGGTGACGGCCGCCTGGGTCCACATCCGCGCATAGTCGGCCTCGTTGACCGCGATGGGAATCGTGTTGACGCCGAAGAAATTCGTTGCCACCAGCGCCCCGTGCACGACGTGATTGGTCGCGAGTTCCGGCAACGTGGGCATCGCCGTCAGCGCGGCGCTGTACGCGGCCGTAGCAACCTCATGTTGGCCGGCGGTCGCGGCGGCGTCGGCGCTGGCCTTCGTCAGCCAGGCCAAATAGGGGGTATGTGCGGCCACGTAGGACTCGCCGCTGGGTCCCTGCCAGGCCCCGGCCTGGACTCCGGCCAGCATCGTGCTCAGTTCTTGTGCGGCAGAGGCGTATTCGGCGCTCAGTTGCGACCAAGCACCGGCTGCCGTCAGCAGCGACGCGGGCCCTGGGCCGCTGCTGAGCAGCGCTGAATGTACTTCGGGCGGCGAGGCCATCCAAATTGGCGCCGTCATAGGCACTCCTCAGGCTGGAAGGGTTACCAGACTGAGGAGCTTAATGAAGATGATTATCGTTATCAACAGGCCCGTGCCGGCCGGCGTCGGGCTACACCAGCGAACGGCCCTTCTTGATCCTGCGGTCCAGGTCGTAAAGCAACACATTGAAGGGGAATTGCCGGATGAACCGCGGCAGATACCGATTCACCGTGGCCAATACGGCGATCAACCTGTCGAAGCGGCGTTGCTTGGTCGCGTCCCAGGGCAGGCGCATCTCGTCACGGAACCGCTGCGGCAGGAATCCCGTGGTGATCAGTAGCGCGACGTTGTCGGAGAGGCGCTGCAGCCGGCGGGGCAGCGTCACGCCCCGAATGCGGTTGGCGGCGATCGGATAGAGGTATTCGCGCACGGCGTCGTCGATGTGCACCTTGGCGAGCGACTCTTCCCAATAGCGGTCGAACGCCGCGCGGTCGGCGGGCCACATCTTCGGTGGCACCTGCAGGGTGGTGGCCAGTGTCATGCCCTCGCGATAGTGGCGATCGGCATCCTCGCCCTCGAGCTCACCGATGAACATGCGGTAGATGTCAAGCCCACCCTTATAGAGGCAGGCCCCCACCCACAGCTGCAGTGCGGGATCAAAAGCGTTGTATTGCACCGGGCTTGCCGGGGTCGAATACACCTGCGCGTGGGCGCGGTTCACCGCTCGGCGGAAGGCAGCTTTTTGAGCGTCGCTCCCCGAGGTGGCCACCGCCAGGTAAGTGAAGGTGGTCCGGGCGCGCTTGATCGGATGCAGGTCGACCCGGCCGCTTTCGACGCGGCTCTCCATCACGCCGTAGCCGACGCCCGGCTGAGCCAATTGCATGATCACGTTCGCCGGGCCGGCCAGCAATGCGACGCCCATCAGGCCCTCGTCGATACCCAGCGCCCGGCGGCGCCGGCGCCGCTGCGGGCGGGGCGGGTCGGTGGCTCTCCGCTCGACGTGCCCAATCGGCTGGTGCGCCGCCTCGTGAATTGCCATCGTCAGGTCCTCCCGCAGCCTCTGTCCGCTAATGTGCGAACACCTGTTTCCCGATATTGTCGCGACTGAGCGTTAGTGTCAAGATGGTTTCCATGAGCGAGACGTCGAGCGCGCGGCCGTACCGCGGGGTCGAGGCCGCCGAACGCCTGGCCACCCGCCGTAACCGGCTGCTGGCCGCGGGTCTGGACTTGCTCGGAGCCGAACAGCAGAACATTTCGGCGGTCACGGTCCGCGGTGTGTGCCGCAGCGCCGGCCTGGCCGCCCGATACTTCTATGAGAGCTTCGCCGATAAGGACGAGTTCGTCGCGGCCGTGTTCGACTGGGTCATTGCCGAGCTGGCCACCACCACACAGGCGGCGGTGGCCGCGGTGCCCGGCGCCGAGCAAACCCGGGCGTGCATGGCCGACATCGTGCGGACCATCACCGAAGACCCCCGGGTGGGACGCCTGGTGTTCAGCACGCAGCTGGCCGATCCGGTGATCGTGCGCAAACGCGCCGAGTCCAGCGCGCTGTTCGCCATGCTGTCCGGCCAGCACGTCGGCCACACGCTGCAGGTCCCGGCGAACGAACGGATCAAGGCCGCCGCGCATTTCGTGGTCGGCGGCGTCGGACAAACCATCAGCGCGTGGCTGGCCGGCCACGTCCAACTCGAACCGGACCAGCTCGTCGATCAGCTGGCGGCACTGCTCGACGAGCTCGCCGAGCCAAACCTGTACCGCATCACCGAAACAGCGACAGATCGCTAGGGCGGCGAGTCGGGCCTTCTTGCTCAGACCCCGTGGACCAGGCTGTCGTGGCGGTGAGCGCGAACTCGCTTAAAGCACTCGCAATACCTTGTCGCAGCTCATCATTGGAGTTGGCGCGGCCCGGCTGATATGCGAGGAACGAGACGAAGACCTGCCCGTGCATTCTTCCCGACAACAACGCCAGCACCCCGTTGGTGCGGTGCATCGTTTCTTTGGTCACGCCCGGGTAGAACGACTTCATCGCGAAGTAGTCGGCGTCTGCACCGTCTGGCCGGTTGGCGGCTGGGTCGATCACACCCAGGTTGGACGACACCACAGCCGTTGCGTTCCCGGTGGCCACACTGATCATCCGCCTGAACAGCCGCTTGGGGATCAGCGGAACCAAGGGCAGCAGTGCCCACCGCTCGTCGGGCACGTCTCGATTGCGGAGCATCGCTTGCTTGGTTGCGGCGCGAATCTCGCGCAGGTCCGTGGTGGCACGCACAGGATCGACGGTGACGTCGACGTTGGTCACTGCGTTGGCGCGAGTATCGCCGGGGGCACGCTCATTCAAAGGCATCGCCACGGTGACTGAGCCATCCGCAGCGACCCGCCCCGCTCGCCGGGCGAGGTGGGCCGCCAGTCCCGCGAGCAGCGCGTTCCCGGTCCCCCCGTAGAAGCTTGCCCGGGCGTCCCACTCCTCGGCGTCGATGAACACGGTCGCCATGGGAAGAATCACCGGCTGGTCTGGTCCGGTCGGCGGGGCCGGTCGCCTTTTGAGTGCGGGCCCGGCGGACGCGGCATCGCCGCGGCTGTGCGCGATCATTCGTGCCGCCGCGCCGACGGCGCGAACGATATCCGGCGTGTCGCTTACGGTTTGGCGTGCGTCCTCGCGCAGCGCCCGACGCCGCCGGCGTGATGCCGCGGCAGGCCAGTCGACGGCGTCGTCGCGGCCGCTCGCCGCGTCCGCCAACGCTTCACATAACCCGACGCCGTCGATGAGGCAATGCGTGACGACCAAGCTCACCGCCGCACCGCCGTCGGTGAACGGGAGCACCGCGAGGTGCCATCCCGGTCCGTGCTCGGCATCCAGTCGCGTATCGGCTTGTTCGCTGCACCAGTCGTCGAGTTCATCACGGGGCCGGGGCGTCGCGACGATCTCGAGTTGCCGCGGATCGCCAGGCGATACCCACCGATGGCGGCCGAACGGCAGTGGGGATCGTTCGATACGGCGGCGTAACCGCCCCCGCCCAAGATGGTGATGGAACTTTTGCAAACCGTCGACGTCGACCGCGCGGTCGTATACCCAGATGCATTGCAGCAGGCTGGTGGTTTGTGTCGCTCGCTCGCCTAGAAACAGGGTCTGATCAGCCAGATCCAGCACATTGCTCATTTTCTTGCCACCACTCGCTCTCGTCTCACTCCGCCGTGAGGGCGTAAAGCCCATCCGAATCCTGCTGGGGTGCAACCACGCCCGGCTGATCTGGGGTGTTCTTGACGACGCGCGCGAACGCCCGGGTCAATGCCGCGATGTAGCGGTGCACCGACTCGCGCGCTATCTCGTTGTCCGGAAAGGAGATCGTCACTGTGGTGCTTGCGGCTTGCCGATTGATCCACATGTTGATGCCACCGTGCGACAGATTGTCGCCGTAGGTGCCCCAATTCGTCTCTGTCCACAACCCGGCGAGCGGTATCTTCCGGAAATCGAGGAAAGACAACATCATCGGCGGACGCGTGGGCAGCTTAATCCCCAATTCTTCGGGTGATGCCAATTCGAAGACACGCTCAACCGGCACATCGGCAAGGACCTTGGCGGCGTCGAACGACTTCTGGGCCGCCCGGGCTGCCTCGGAGAATGAACCGCCCGCGGTCGGCACCGTGACCGGAATCAGGCGGGCGAACCAACCCACCGTCATCGCCTCGCTGCCCGGCAACCGGGTATCCCTGGCCGTAAATCCGTGGTACGTCTCGCTGCCGGTCAATTCGCGCTCGGCCAACGCGGTGCACGCTAGAACTCCGCCCATGAACCTGGCTCCGGCCGCAGCGCAGATGCCGTCGAAAGTCTCCGTGTCTGCCGCGTCCAACAACTCGACTGTCAACAAGTCGCCTTTGCTGGTAGCCCAGGTATCACCCAGCGGCAGCGGGAAATTCGGCCATTCGCCGTCGGTGTCGCGGGCGAACGCGATCCAGTCCTTTATCTCCGGAGATGACAGGCTCAAGCTCGCAACCGTCTCCCGCTGCCGCGCGACGTAGTCGCGATAGCTGCTGACCTGAGGCGGCGGTGCTGGTTGATGTCGATACACACCCTGCGCGAGTTCCTGATATGTCAAATGAATGTCGAGAAAGATAAGGCCGGCGGACAGGCCGTCGATGTGCAGGTGGTCGACACTGGCATAGAAACTGAAATAGTCGGCGTGCTGGACGATACCGAATGTGAAGCAACCCCATTCGAGAGTTCCCGGAGTGCTCGTCAAGACATGTGTGCGTACCATTTCGGTAGTCATATGTCCGCACGCCATGGGGACGAAGTCAATTGCTTCTGGGTCGTCGATTGCGCGGCGCACGATGACGCCGTCCTCGAATTCGAACCAACTGTGATAGGTGTCGTGCCGAAGGACATGGGCGTTGATCGCCGTCGTCATCGCCGGCACGTCACAGACACCGGGAATGTCCCACGCCACGATCATCAGACGCGGTAGTTGCCTGTGCAAGACCTCACCGTGGTGGGCGGCCCAAAGATGTTGCGCCTGTTGATAGCTCGGAGGTAGAGCGCTTCGTGGCGCAGCACGGGCTGCGTCATACGAGCTAGGTGCGGCCATCCACATGGTGACTGGACCATACGGCGGTTGCCATTCGTTGATGTTGCCAAGCGAGACCATTTGCTTAAGTCCTCGTTCTGCCGATGTCGAATTGGCTTGCGCGCATCAAGTGGCACAAGGCAATTCGTGCATGGCTTTTTTCGCGCAGCACCAATCCCCATTAGGCTGAAATCTTTGCGACGTGCTTCCCGATATGTCAGGAGCCGAACCTATGACGTCGCTTTGCACCCCCTGTGAACGCTGGCGTCGACGGTAGTGCACCCAGACGTCGAATGCAACAACTAACCGAAATTGTTTCATTCGCGGTTCACGGGCAGGCTGTTTGCTGAATTTGCTAGCCAGGCCCGGGAATTCGGGATCGCGCTCGTCAATCAGCGAACCTCGCTGCTCGATGAGGTCGCTCAGTTCACCGCGTGATTGCGACTTCGGCGGCTCGCCGAGCCAAACCTGAACGGCCTCAGGGGAACAGCGGTAGCTGCCAAAGCCGCATGCCCGGGTGCAACAACCACAAGCGCATCATGGTGAGCCGCGTGATACGCTGCGCGCTGAAGATCATGAATGCAGCCAATGGCACCTCGATGAACAGCGCCGTGATCACCGACAGCCAGATGTCCTTGGGACCGGCGGTCATCAGGTCGAACCACGCGTCGCAGATCAACAGCACGCCGGTGGTGAAGGCGGCGAGCACCAACAGCTGACGGCGCAGGTAGCCGAGCACCGCCGTCGTCAACATGAACCCGACCAGCAGCACGTCGAAGCCGACCCAGGTGATCGGCCAGTTGTGGGCGACGTAGTTCTCCGGCAGCGTCACGGACAGATACCCCAGCCAGGGAACCATCGCCATGGAACCGCCGACCATCAAGCTCAACCGGATGCGTCGCACCCGCGCCAGAAACTCCGGGTCGATCACGTCGCCCAGCGGCTGCTCGAGTCGGGTGATCAGATCCCGCCGTTGCTCGGGCGTCAGCGCCGCGATCTGCTCATCCGTCAGAATGCCGTCGGTCATCAAAACATCTCGGCCTGGTCGAATCAGCGGGCGGCACCCACCGGTGGCCGGCGGTCCGCCGCGGTCTTGGGCACAGCCTTTGCATCGCCGCTTTCGAATTCCTTGACCCAACAAGCAAATTCAAGGGTAATGCCGTCCGGGTCCTGGAAATAGAACGAGCGCACGTAGACGCCGGGATGCACGGTCGCCGACACCTGCATGGCGCTTTCGTCGTGGTTGAGCACCGGACCGACCCGCACCCCTTTGTCCTTGAGACGCTGACGGTAGGCATCGAACCTTTCGGCCGGCACGTGGAAGGCCAGATGGTTCATGGTGCTCACCGCGCTGGTGATGTCGCCGATGCCGGGAATGGCACCAGGCGAGGAGATCCCCGGCACCCGGTCGGGTGCGTCGGCGAACCAGAAGAAGGCCACACAGTCGCCATTGCCGGCGTCGAAGAAGAAGTGCTGACCCGCGCCGCCGGGTAGATCGAGCGATTTGATCAGCGGCATGCCGAGGATATCGGTGTAGAAGTCGACCGTCTTGGCCATGTCCGAACACACCAGCGCGACATGGTTGATCCCGCCGAGTTCGAATTCCGAGTTGGTGTTGTGCGGCTTGATCATCGGTGGCTCCCCTCGGTCCCCGGCTTGACGATCCTGGCCAAGATCCAAATCTGAATCTAACATCAGTTTCAGTTTTCGCCCAGGGAGGTGCGTAAGTGTCGAGCGCGGCGTGCGCTGCCGGCCGGGACGGCCGGCCCGCCGAGTTGCCCACCCTTCGCGGCAGGCGGACGCAGGCCGCCATCGATGCGGCCGCCCGAACGGTCATCGCGCGCAAAGGCGTCCTGGCGACGACCATCGCCGACATCGCCGCGGAAGCGGGACGTTCGGCGGCGTCCTTCTACAACTACTACGACTCCAAAGAGGCGATGGTGCGTCAGTGGGCGCAGCGCTTCCGCGACGAGGCCAACGAGCGCGCGTTGCCGGTGACCGAACATGGCCTGTCCGATCGTGAGCGCGCCCACGCCGCCGCCGCCGCGCACTGGCACACCTACCGGCACCGGTTGGCCGAGATGATCGGCGTGTTCCAGCTGGCGATGATCAACGACGACTTCGCCCAGTACTGGGCCGAAATCTGCGAGGTGCCAATATCTTTCATCGCAGACTCAGTCCGGCGCGCCCAGGCCGAAGGCTATTGCCGCGACGACGACCCACGGCTCATCGCGGAGGCGATCGTGGCGATGTTCAACCAGTTCTGCTACATCCAGCTTGGGGGGACCCGTTCGGAGGAACCCGACGATCAGGCCTGCATCCGAACCCTGGCCAACATCTACTACCGAGCCATCTATGGCTGAGGAGGACCGCTGAATTGACTCGTCGCACCGGTGCCGGAGTCATCCGTGAATTCATCGGGCTGCCGTCGCCCACGGCGGGCCGGGCCGGCGCGGGCGGGCATCCGTGCCAGGGGCTCTATTACCGCGGCGTGGGACGCAAACCCAAAGTCGCGATGATCGCCACCCACTATCAGATCGATTTCTCCGAGCACTACCTCGCCGACTACATGGCCACCCGCGGCATCGGATTTCTCGGCTGGAACACCAGGTTTCGCGGCTTTGAAAGCAGCTTTCTGCTCGACCACGCGCTGGTCGACATCGGCGTCGGAGTGCGCTGGCTGCGTGACGTCCAGGGCGTGGACACCGTTGTGCTGCTGGGCAACTCGGGCGGCGGCTCGTTGATGGCGGCCTACCAGTCACAGGCCGTCGAACCGAACGTCACTCCCCTGGACGGAATGCGTCCGGCGGCCGGACTGGCCGAATTACCGCCCGCCGACGGCTATGTGGCCACCGCCGCCCATCCCGGGCGCCCGGAGGTGCTCACCGCCTGGATGGACGCCGCCGTCGTCGACGAGAACGACCCGGTTGCCACCGACCCCGACCTCGACCTGTTCAACGAACGCAACGGTCCGGCCTACTCACCGGAATTCCTCGCCCGTTACCGCAACGCGCAGACCGCGCGCAACCACGCCATCACCGACTGGGCCGAAACGGAGCTCAAACGTGTTCGCGCAGCCGGGTTTTCCGATCGTCCGTTCAGTGTGATGCGGACCTGGGCCGATCCCCGGATGGTCGACCCCACCATGGAGCCCACCAAGCGAGCTCCCAACATGTGTTACGCGGGCGTCCCGGCCAAGGCGAACCGTTCGGCGTACGGCATCGCGGCGGCCTGCACACTGCGCAACTGGCTGAGCATGTGGAGCCTGCGGGTGGCGCAGACCCGCGCCGAACCGCACTTGTCCCGCATCAGCTGTCCCGCACTGGTGATCAATGCCGAGGCCGACACCGGGGTGTTTCCCTCCGACGCCCAACGCATCTTCGACGCGCTCGCCGGCACCGACAAGACACAGGCCTCGGTGGACACCGACCACTACTTCACCACCCCGGGGGCACGCAGCGAGCAGGCCGACACCATCGCCCAATGGATCGGCAAACGGTGGCGCTGACGGTTCCCGGCCGATTTCGTTCGCGGCGCCTGGTGGGGTCGGCCCGGTGTGGTCGGGGTGGTCGCCCTGGGCCGAAGGGGCAGCCGCCAACCCATCTCGTCACCCAACCGACTGGTTGTTAGCTTGGAAGGTACTTGGCCGAAACGGCATCCTGCAGCAACGGAAGGCGACCAATGCCGATCGCGATAAATCCTGAGCATCAAGAACTGGCCGATTCCGTGCGGTCGCTGGTGGCGCGCATCGCGCCGTCCGAGACGCTGCACGCGGCCATGGAAACTCCGCTGGAGAACCCTCCGCCGTACTGGCAGGCCGCGGCCGAGCAGGGACTGCAGGGCGTTCACTTGGCCGAATCCGTCGGCGGGCAAGGCTTCGGCATCCTCGAGTTGGCCATTGTGCTGGCCGAATTCGGTTATGGGGCGGTGCCGGGCCCCTTCGTGCCGTCGGCGATCGCCAGCGCGCTGATCTCCGCGCACGACCCGGACGCCAAGGTGCTCTCGGAGTTGGCCTCGGGCGCCGAAATCGCCTCCTACGGGCTGAACTGTTGTGCGCTCACCGCCACCCGGCACGGCGACTCACTGGTGATCCGTGGTGAAGTTCGAGCAGTGCCCGCCGCGGCGCAGGCCACCCTGCTGGTGCTCCCGGTGGCGATCGACAGCGGCGAAGCGTGGGTGGTGCTGCACGCCGACCAGCTCGAGATCGAACCGGTCAAGAGCCTGGATCCGCTGCGACCCATCGCCGACGTGCGAGCCAACGCCGTAGAGGTCAGCGACGACGTCGTGCTGACGAACCTGAGCATGGCGACCGCGCACGCGCTGATGACCACGCTGCTGTCCGCCGAAGCGATCGGGGTGGCGCGCTGGGCGACCGACACAGCCTCCCACTACGCCAAGATCCGCGAGCAGTTCGGCCGTCCGATCGGCCAATTCCAGGCCATCAAGCACAAGTGCGCCGAGATGATCGCCGACACCGAGCGAGCAACCGCGGCGGTCTGGGATGCCGCCCGGGCGATCGACGAAGCGCGCGAAAACAATTGGGACACAGCAGGTTCACACGTCGAATTTGCCGCCGCCGTCGCGGCGACGCTGGCGCCGGCAGCCGCCCAGCGCTGCGCGCAGGACTGCATTCAGGTGCACGGCGGGATCGGCTTCACCTGGGAGCACGACACCAACGTGTACTACCGCCGGGCACTGATGCTGGCCGCCTCCTTCGGCCGCAGTTCGGACTATCCCCAGAAAGTCGTCGACACCGCGACCACCACCGGCATGCGCGCGGTGGATATCGACCTCGATCCCGACACCGAGAAGTTACGAGCCGAGATCCGGGCCGAAGTCTCCGCGCTCAAGGAGATCGAGCGCGAGCAGCGCAAGGTCGCCATCGCCGAGGGCGGCTGGGTGCTGCCTTATCTGCCGAAGCCATGGGGGCGGGCGGCCAGTCCGGTGGAGCAGATCATCATTGCGCAGGAGTTCAGCTCCGGGCGGGTCAAGCGGCCGCAGACCGGGATCGCCACCTGGATCGTCCCGTCGATCGTGGCGTTCGGAACCGAGGAACAAAAGCAGCGGTTCCTGCCGCCGACCTTCCGCGGCGAAATGGTGTGGTGCCAACTGTTTTCCGAGCCGGGCGCCGGATCGGACTTGGCCAGTCTCACCACCAAGGCCACCCGGACCGACGGTGGCTGGCGCATCACCGGCCAGAAGATCTGGACCACCGCCGCGCAGTTCTCCCAGTGGGGCGCGCTGTTGGCCAGAACGGATCCCAGCGCCCCTAAGCACAGCGGGATCACCTACTTCCTGTTGGACATGCACAGTGAAGGCGTCGACGTGAAGCCGCTGCGCGAGCTCACCGGCAACGCCATGTTCAACACCGTCTACATCGATGATGTGTTCGTGCCCGATGACTGCGTGCTCGGTGAGGTCAACCGCGGCTGGGAGGTCAGCCGCAATACCCTCACCGCCGAGCGGGTGTCGATCGGCAGCAGCGAGGCGAACTTCCTGGCCACGCTGGCACAGTTCGTCGAATTCATTCGCGACGGCCACTTCGACCAGATCGCTCAGCATCGAGCTGGTCAATTGATCGCCGAGGGGCACGCGGCCAAGGTGCTGAATCTGCGCTCCACACTGTTGACGCTGGCCGGCGGGGACGCCATGCCGTCGGCGGCGATCTCCAAACTGCTGTCGATGCGCACCGGCCAGGGGTATGCCGAATTCGCGGTTTCTTCGTTCGGCACCGACGCCGCGATCGGCGACCCGGACCAATTGCCCGGTAAATGGGGCGAGTACCTATTGGCCAGCCGGGCCACCACCATTTACGGCGGCACCTCGGAGGTGCAGCTGAACATCATTGCCGAACGGCTGCTGGGCCTGCCCCGCGATCCGTAAAGCGCGACAAAGGCCCCAAACAGGGCCATGCCGACCTGACTAAGTCAGGCCGGCATGGTTCCCCCCAACCGCGGTCCGTCCATCCCGAGGGTTGGCGTGTCGGCGATGTCCGGCTACCGCGCGGAGATGGTGATCACCACCACCAGTTCGACCAGTGCCGGGGACCCCAGTGGTCATCCCCACGGCCCCAGTTGCCGCGGTCCCAGTGGCCATTTCCCCGACCGTCATGGCCACCCCAACCGCGACCGCCGGGGCGATCGGGAATGAAGCCCGACCCACTGTGGGGCCCGGCACTGGCGAAGCTGGTGGCGGGTGCCGGTGCAGGGGCGGCGTGGGCTGCAGGGGCGCCGCCGAACAGCAACGCTCCAGCCACAGCCCCGGCCCCCATCGCACCTGCGGCCACGCCGCGTATCGATCGTGAGGAGATCATCTAAGTCATTCCTTCCAACCAGTTGCCCGTTGCCAAAAACGTTAGTGGGACATTTTTGAGCAAACAAGGGAAATTCGTCTTTTTCTGTTGTGAATTGAGTAACAATGATGCCGAGCTGGGCAATTAGTGCCCGCCTCTATTGATCCGTATTTGTGCAATCCATCTATTCGCAAATACTGACCCTGCTGCCTTTCTTGGCCCGGATAAATCCAGCTCAATAGGCATCTACTGATCTACTGGCATGGGCGCGACGTATCTACTGAAGTCAGGTTTTGCGCATTAGCGCATTTGCGCATGATAGCAGTTTTGAAGTACTGGAAAGGACTCATCGGCCACTGCTACGTTAACGCCATTCCGCCCAGCAGCTACTTTCATTTATTCGCGACACGACCTGCGCACTGAAGAGGCTTCCCCGTCGCGCGTTCAGGGTCCCGTCCGACCGGGCCGCACGCGGCCCGGCGACGCGACTTAGGCTGGCGTCGGTGACAGAATCAGTATTGACACACACCGGCACCGAGCGCTGATTTACTGATTGGCACTGACGGAGGAAGACACCGAAGTGAACTTCAACAGCAGCCACAGCGGACCCAGCGTCGGAGCCTTCCGCGCCCCCAACTCGGCCACCGGCCCGGGCGGGGACGCCGCCCCGACCGAGCGGCTCACCAGTCTCGGACAGCCGGGCGGTCCGCGCATCGCCAGCCAGCCGGCGGTCGGCACGCAGGGACGCACCCAGCGGACACGTCGGACCGTCGATTTACCGGCGGCCACTCACCGCGCCCTCGACATCTGGCAGCGTGAGGCGGCCGACCGGCTCGGCGTGGCCCGGGTGACCGGGCAAGAGGTCATCACCGCGCTCATCGACCAGCTGCTGGCCGACCCCAAACTGACGGCGCAGATCACCCGCGCCATCAAAGACCGTCGCTGACTGGCCCGAACCGGCTAGTCGACGTCCATTTCGCGCAACTCGCGCTTGAGGACCTTGCCCGTCGGGTTGCGCGGCAACTCGTCGAGGAAGACCACTTCCCGCGGCACCTTGTAGCGGGCCAGGTGGTCGCGCACGTAGTGCTTGACGGTGTCCTCGTCGAGGTCGGCGCCGTCCTTCTTCACCACGAAGGCGCGCAGGCGGTGGCCCCACTCCTTGTCTTCGACGCCGATCGCGGTGGCCTCCACCACGTCCGGATGCCCGCTGATGAGGTCTTCGACCTCGGCCGGGAAGACGTTCTCGCCGCCGGAGACGATCATCTCGTCGTCGCGACCGCTGATGAACAACAGGCCGTTTTCGTCGAAGTAACCCACGTCGCCCGAGGACAACAGCCCGTCGATGATCTGTTTCTTACCTCCGCCGGTGTAACCCTCGAACGGGAAGGCGTTGCCGACGAAGATGCGACCGACATCCCCCTGCGGCACCTCTTTGCCGTTGTCGTCGTAGATCTTGACCTTCACACCCTTGACGACCGGGCCAACGGTCGACGAGTTGTACTCCAGGTGCTTGGGTTCGGCGATGGTCGCAAATGCGATCTCGGTCGAGCCGTACATGTTGTAGATGACCGGTCCCAGGTCCTTCAGGCCTCGTTCGGCCAGGTCGGCTCCCAGCGCCGATCCGGATACGAACACGATCCTCAGGCTGGAGAGGTCGGGTTTCTTGTCCATCTTCTCGATCGTGTCCAGGATGCGTGACAACATCACCGGGACGACGACCATCGCGGTCACCTTGTACTTCTCGATGTCCTCCAGCACGTGCGGCGGCTTGAACTTGCGGCGTAGCACCAGCGTCGAGCCCAAAAACATTGCGATCGTGCCGTGCAGGAAACCCAGCGCGTGGAACATCGGAGCGGGCAACGAAGTCACCTCGCCGGCCTTGAACGGGACGTGCGACAGGATGCCGCCGATCGGCGCCAGCGTCGGCGGCGTGCTGCGGTTCGCGCCCTTGGGGGTGCCGGTGGTGCCACTGGTCAGGATGATGATCGACGAGTGCTTGCTCGCCTTGGGCGCGGGCTTCTTGTCGCTGCGCTCGATCAGGTCGGCCAGTGTGTCGTCCTTGCTGCCGGACGGCTCGTCGGCGTCGGGATTGGTCCCGAGCGCCCGCAGTTTGCCCAGCTCTGGCGAGGCTTTGCTGACCGCTTTGGTGTACTCGTCGTCGTAAATGATCAGCTTGGCGCCCTCGCGCTCGGACACCTCTTTGATCTGCGGGCCGGAGAACTCGCTGTTGAGCAGGATGATGCGGGCGCCCACCCGCGCAGCGCCGAAGTACGCGATCAGAAACCAGCGACTGTTGCGGGCCAGGATGGCGACCCCGTCGCCGCCCTTGACGCCCTTCTCGATCAGCCCGTTGGCCACCGCGTGCGCGGCCTCGTCGAGTTCCTTGAAGGTGAATTCGCCCTCTTCGTCGATGCACGCCGCGCGGTCGGGTTGGCGCCTGGCGTTGAGCGCCGGCAGCATGCCGAACTCGCCCCACTTATAGATGTCGGCGGCCATCGCGGCGTAGTTCTGCGGCGGCTCGATCCGGAATGCACCCGATTCGAAGACCTTGCGCACGTAGTGCAATTCGGCCGACCCGCGTTCGACGTATTGCTGGACTTTGGCGGCGGCCTGTGCGGGCAGTCCGAGGAGATTAGGCATGAAATCCACCTTATGTGACGTCCGTCTCAGTACGGCCAGAAATTCTGGCGAATTAGCATGAACCACATGTCCCGTCCGGTTTCGCTGGAGGTGGCCGGGCGCCAGGTCACCATCACTCACCCAGACAAGGTGGTGTTCCCCCGAGCGAGCGATTATGAAACCACGGGTCGCGATTCGGGCCCCTACACCAAGCTCGACCTAGTGCGCTATTACCTGTCCGTGGCCGACGGCGCGCTGCGTGGCGTGGCCGGCCGGCCGATGATCCTGAAGCGCTTCGTCCACGGCATCACCGAAGAAGCGGTGTTTCAGAAGCGCGCCCCGGCCAAGCGGCCCGACTGGGTCGACGTTGCCGAACTGCGTTATGCGCGAGGCACTTCGGCTGCCGAGGCGGTGATCCACGATGCCGCGGGACTGGCGTGGGCGATCAACCTGGGCTGCGTCGACCTCAACCCGCACCCGGTGCTTGCCGACGACCTCGACCACCCCGACGAACTGCGGGTCGACTTGGATCCGATGCCCGGGGTTTCCTGGCGGCGCATCGTCGACGTCGCGCTGGTGGCCCGCGAGGTGCTCGAGGACTATGGCCTGACCCCATGGCCCAAGACATCTGGATCGCGCGGCTTTCACATCTATGCCCGCATCGCGCCACGCTGGGAGTTCCGCCAGGTGCGGCTGGCCGCGCAGACCGTTGCCCGCGAAGTCGAGCGACGCGTACCCGACGCCGCGACCAGCCGGTGGTGGAAGGAAGAACGCGAAGGGGTGTTCGTCGACTTCAACCAGAACGCGAAGGACCGCACCGTCGCATCGGCGTACTCAGTACGGGCGACGCCCGATGCCCGGGTCTCGACACCGCTGCAGTGGGACGAGGTCGCCGACTGCCGGCCGGAGGCGTTCACCATCGACACCGTGCCCGCCCGGTTCGCCGAACTGGGCGATCCGTGGGCGGGAATCGATGACGCGGTCGGCGAGCTGGACCGGCTGCTGGTGCTCGCCGAAGAGATGGGACCGCCCGAACGCGCGCCGAAAGGCTCGGGCAACCGCTCCGGCGGAGCGGCAGGCCGCAGGCAATCCGCGATGCCGCTGATCGAGATCGCCCGCACCAAGACCAAGGACGAGGCAATGGCGGCGCTGGACGTCTGGCGCGACCGCTACCCCGAGGCGGCCGGCCGACTCGAGCCGATAGACATCCTGGTCGACGGGATGCGCGGGCCCAGTTCGATCTGGTACCGGATCCGGATCAACCTGCAGCACGTTCCCGACGACCAACGGCCACCGCAGGAAGAGCTGATCGCCGACTACAGCCCCTGGGATGGATACAGCGGACGGCAGAAGCCGTCCTGAGCTAGATCCCCACCCGGGTGATCGCGTTGTGCTTGCGCAGGTAGCAGTACCAGGTGACGCCGAGCAGGGCGAGGAAGAACACGACGTAGAACCGCAACGCCGGTTCGATGCTGCCGAACGCCGATTTCGACCACGCGTATGCCAGCGGAACCACGAACCCGCCGAAGGCACCCACCGCCGAGATGACGCCCAGCGCACCGGCGGCCTGGCGGCGCATGGCCACCATGGTGTCGGGATCGCCACCGGCCAACTCGCCCTTGACCTTGAAGATCCGCGAGATCATCCGGTAGGTCGAACCATTGCCGATGCCGGTCGCGACGAACAGGAACATGAAGCTGGCGAAGAAGGCCGGCAGGTTGACCGCCTTCACCGACCACAGCGCCGCCGCCGCCCCGATCGCGAGCATCACGAAGCTGGTGGCGGTGATGCGGGCGCCACCGATCCGGTCGGCCAGCTTGCCGCCCAGGGGCCGGATGACCGATCCGATGCCGGCGCCCAGAAAGGCCCAGGCCAGGGCGATGTCGCCGCGCCCGAACACCGTCTTGAGCAGCGTCGGGAAGGCGGCCGAGTAGCCGATGAACGACCCGAAGGTGCCGATGTACAGCAGCGACATGATCCAGGTGTCGGGATGCCGCAGCGACTCCAGCACCGGCCGCACGTCGGTCTTGGCCTCGGTGAGGTTGTCCATGAACAAGAACGCACAGACTGCGGCCACCACGGCCAGCGGCACATAGAACAGCCCGGCCCGCGACAGCGCCATCCCGCCGCCGGCGATGACGATGGGCGGGATGATTTTCTGCACGACGGCGACGCCGATGTTGCCGCCGGCCGCATTCAGGCCCAGCGCCCAGCCCTTGTCCTTCTCCGGGTAGAAGAACGAGATGTTGGCCATCGACGAGGCGAAGTTGCCGCCACCGAAGCCGGCGGTCGCGGCGATCGCCACCAGGGCGCCGAACGGGATGCCGGGATGGCTCACCGCCCACGCCAGCAGCAGGCACGGAATCAGCAGCAGCGCCGCGGAGATGGTCGTCCAGTTGCGGCCGCCGAACAGCGGAACCGCAAAGGTGTAGGGCAATCTCAGAAACGCCCCGACACCGCTGGGGACCGCGACCAGGCACAGCGCCTGGCTGGCGCTGAGCGCCCATCCGGACGCGGCGGGGTGCCCGTGCGCATTGGCTGTCATCTGCACCACCACGATGCTCCACAACATCCACACGCTGAACCCGACGTGCTCGGCGAAGATCGAGAAGATCAGGTTCCGGCGGGCGATCGGCCTGCCGGTCGTCTCCCAGAATGCGGGGTCTTCGGGCCGCCAGTCGTCGATCCAGTGCCGCCCCTTATGACGCTCGCGCGGTGGCGCGGGCTGCAACGCCGGGGTGATGGTCGTGGTCATCTGGTGAGACTCCTGGGTTGAGTGAGGCACGGGCAGTGACCACTCGACGCTAAAGATGCACTGTTACCGGTCTGGGTGTGCACAGTTACGTGGGCGATACGCAGATCTCGCAACGGCCCGGCGGCGTTTGTCAGAACTCTGCAACGCAGACACGTCAGGAGGCCACCGCGCGGCGTCGATGCGGGACAATCGGCGCATGCAGGTGACTGAGGCTCCCCTCGGCCTACGGGAGCGCAAA
>NZ_LZKU01000189.1 GCF_001672975.1 Mycobacterium sp. 1465703.0 | reverse complement strand
TGCCCGACCAGCCGTGGCAGCGCGCCATCGAGGCGACCGAGGCAGCCGACGTGATGGTGGTGGTGGGGACCTCGGCGTCGTCTTGCCAGGCGGCGATGGCGCGATGGCCCGCATTCGGTTGGACATCGGCGACCAGATAGTGACGCCACAGATACCAGCCCCAGACCCGCTGCGGATTGTCGCGCCAGCCCTGTGTGCTGGACAGCTCATAGGGGTCGAAGCGGGCCCACAATCCGTTCTTGTCATCGCGGAAGGTTGGCACACCGCTCTCCGCGGAAATACCTGCGCCGCTGAGCACCGCTACTCGCATTCCACCAAGATAGTCAGGGGTGGTGGATAGGTGGAGGATACTGAAGTCGTGGAGCTGGGTGACTGGTTGAAGGTCGACATGAAGGCGGGAAAGCCGTTGTTCGACCAGCTCCGGACGCAGGTCATCGAAGGAGTCCGGGAGGGCGCGCTGCCGCCCGGCAGCCGATTGCCCACCGTGCGTGATCTGGCCAGCCAGCTCGGCGTCGCCGTCAACACCGTGGCTCGCGCCTACCGGGAGCTGGAAAGCGCCGCCATCATCGAAACGCGGGGCCGCTTCGGCACTTTCATCGCCCGGTACGACCCGACCGACGCCGCGATGGCGGCCGCGGCCCGCGAGTACGTTCGCGTTGCGCGCGGACTCGGACTGGGCAAAGCCGACGCGGTGCGCTACATCGAAGCGGTGCCCGACGAGTGAGGCGTAATCGGTGGGCGTCGATATCCCCGAAAAGTCTTGGCGCACAAACTGTCTGCTTGCCGCAGCTCAGCGCAACACCTTGTCCAGCGTGCGCAGATTGCGCGTCGTGGTCGACGACTTGAACCGCGGCTTACCCATCGTCTTGCCGATGCTGCTGTCCAGGGTGCTGCCCTTGGGAACCTGCCAATAGATCACGCCGTCACCGCGACGGATCTTCTCGTCGGGACCCTTGTTCAGCGCGGCGAGTTCGTCCAGCACGGCCGGGTCGGCCACGAAGGTTACGTAGGACTGATAGCCGTCGACCTCACGCTCGAACGGGTAAGCGTCGGACACGGCGCGGACCGTGTCGATGTCATAGGCCAGCACCCACGCGTCGTAGCCGAACCGGTCACGCAACGCGGCTTCGGCCTTTTTGCGCACCGACGCCACACCGGCGGTTGACTCGAGCAGGACGTTGCCGGTGGCGAGGATAGTCCGTACCTCGGTGAACCCCGCGTCGGTCAATGCGGCCGCCACCTCGGCCATCTTCAGGTTGACGCCCCCGACGTTGACGCCACGCAGGAACGCCGCGTACTTGGTCATGGATCGATTGCATCACCTCGGCCCGACAACGACGATCCCGGGCCGTCCGACGTAGGCTTTCGTCATGGGACGCCAAGTCTTCGACGACAAGCTGTTGGCCTTGATCAGTGGACATTCCCTCGGGGTGCTGGCCACCATCAAGCGCGATGGACGGCCGCAGCTGTCGAACGTGAGCTATCACTTCGACCCACGCAGCTTGGCGATCCAGGTATCGATCACCGAGCCGCGGGCCAAGACTCGCAACCTGCGCCGCGACCCGCGGGCGTCGATCCTGGTCGACGCCGACGACGGGTGGTCCTATGCCGTCGCCGAAGGCACTGCCGAGCTGACGCCGCCGGCCGCCGCGCCCGACGACGACACCGTGGAGGCGCTGATTGCGTTGTACCGCAACATCGCAGGTGAACATCCGGACTGGGATGAATACCGCCAGGCAATGGTCACCGACCGGCGGGTGCTGCTGACGCTGCCGATCTCGCACATGTACGGCATGCCGCCGGGTATGCGGTAGCCGCATCGCCTACCAAACCATTTGGCCGGACCGGGACTAGGCTGCCCGGTATGGCTGAATCGAATGCCCGGCAGGGTGCGAAGTCGTCGGAATCTTCGGGGGCTGCCGGATCGCCCGGGTCGGACGACGACACCAAGCGCAAATTCCGCGAAGCCCTGGACCGCAAGATGGCGAAATCCTCGAATGGGTCCGACCACAAGGACGGCACGGGCAAGCAAGCGCGGGCGCACGGTGCGGTGGGAAACCGGCGCGAATTCCGCCGCAAGAGCGGCTGATTGCCGAGAAGTACTAGGGGACTAGCCCTTGGTTGAGTCCCGGGTCGGTGAATAGGCCGATCGAGGGGTCGGCTTGGCCTGGTTTGCCGCGCAGGCTTCCTCGGGTGCTGGGGTGTTCGAAGTTCACTGCGGACGGGTCGTTTTGGTGTGCCCAGTCCGCCACGATGGTGCGTTGCATGAACTTCCAGTGGCCGTCGTGTCTGGTGTAGGTGTCCAGGTACCGCCCGCCGATGATGACGTCGATGTCGTGCTCGGGGCCGGCGAAGGTGTGGAATACCAGGCAGTAGATCTCGCCGCGGGCCGTGTCGCCTTCGACCACGAAGTTCGTTGTGGTGACGTTGTGTTGGGAGACCCGCACATACGGCTCGGCGGCCCGTAATTGTGCAATGAACTGTTCGACGCCGCCCGTCGAGAACGAACCGTGCGAGTCGGTCGCGTCGGGGTGGTACAGCTCTCGGAGGCCTGCGTAATCGGCCCTGTCGACGGCCCGGCAATAGGAATTGACCAGCGCGTGCAGTTCGTCGCGGTCGAGCATCAGCGCCAATCGGGCCTCATCCACCACCACGTCACGATAACTCGATGGTTATGGTGCTGATCGTGGGCGGCGTCTTGGCGGTTAGTGTCCAACCACTGGGTCACGGTCGTAGGGTGTTCAGCGAAAGGAAGGTCTTTGACGGATGAAACTTTGGCTGGCTCAAGATCCCGAGGCCGACGCGCTGCTGGACGAGAATCCATTGGCGCTGCTCATCGGGATGGTCCTCGATCAGCAGGTGCCCTTCGAGACCGCCTTCGCGGGACCGAAGAAGATCGCCGACCGGATGGGCAGCTTCGGCGCCCATGAAATCGCCGAGTACGACCCCGACAAGTTCGCCGCGTTGTGCTCGGAAAAGCCTGCGATACACCGGTTCCCGGGATCGATGGCCAAACGTATCCAGACCCTGGCCCAGATCATCGTGGACCGTTACGACGGCAATGCCGCCGGTTTGTGGACCGCGGGCGACCCTGATGGCGAGGAGCTGCTGCGGCGCATCAAGGGCCTGCCCGGTTTCGGCGACGTCAAGGCGCAGATCTTTCTGGCACTGCTGGGCAAACAGTACGGCGTTACTGTCAAAGGCTGGCGCGCGGCGGCCGGGCAATTCGGCAAAGCCGGCACGCACATCTCCGTTGCCGATATCGTGGACGCCCAATCGATGGCTGAGGTGCGTTCCTACAAGAAGCAGTTGAAAGCGGCAGCCAAAGCGGCGAAGTAGTGGGTGCACAGAAGGGAAGGGCGACAACGTGAAGACACACATAACGTGTCCGTGCGGCGAAGCCATCGTCGGCAAGGATGAGGACGAACTGGTCGAGTTGACCCAAGCTCACCTCGCCAGTGATCATCCTGGCCTCGAGTACGACCGCGACGCCATCTTGTTCATGGCGTACTAGCGACGCACCGTCCAACGGGAATGCGCGTGCCCCCGGTCGGGGTACACGCGCATTCGCAGACGGTGAAATGGTGGGGTCGGCCGGTTATGGCACCACCGTGGAGCCGATCGTTGGCATGAACTGGCACTGCTTTTCCTTGGTGGTGACCTGCCCGAAGATCGTCGACATGATGCTGCCCGAACCGGTGTCGGCGATCGCGCTCAATGTCGTCGGCCCGTCCGGGTTGATGTCCGGACGCGGTTTGAGGGCCACCGTCCCCGACTTGCCGGTGGAGAGGTTCACCCAGGTGACGTTCAGCGGCAGCTTCTGCACCTCGGCTGGCCCGGGCGTGCCGACCGCGGTGAACACGTAGGCGGTCTGGCCGGGTCCCGGGCCGGGCAGCGGAATCTTGGCCGGCCCCGCTACCGACAGCGCGGTAGCGATGGCGCTGGTGCCGTCCGCCAGGCAGTTGGTGCCGATCGACGGGTACATGAAGTCCTGGGTGGGCGGCGTGTCAGCGCCGAACCCCGGAGCTGCCGCCGCGGGCACGGCGTCCGGCGCGGGCGCCGGAGCAGGTGCCGGTGCCGGTGCGGCTTCGGGAGCCGGTGGTGTCGCGGCCGGTGCCGGTGGCGCCGGGACGGGTGCCGCGACGGGGACATTGGCCGGTTGCACAGGCCCCGGTGCGGCAGGTGCTGCGGCGGGGGCCGGGCCGGCGGCATGTGCCGGGTCGATACCCGCCGGCAGGTGCGCCTGCGGTGCCGGAGCGGCGGGCGCTGTGGGTGCCGGAGCAGCGGCGGGGGCCGGACCTGCGGCGTGTGCCGGGTCGATACCGGCCGGCAGGTGCGCCTGCAAACCGGGTTCTACTCCTGCTGCGGGCACGTGTTGCGTCGGCGCGGTTTCGGGCGGCGTCACGCCGTTGGGCACCGGCGCGCCGGGCTCCGCGACGAACTGATTCACCGCTGCCGCAACGTTTTTGGACTCGGTAGGGGTGGTCGGGTTGTGCGCGAAGGCTTGCGCGGCGGCCATCAGCAGCTGTGTCGCTTGCTGCGGGTCACTGGCCGCCTGCTGGATGAGCGGGCTGAGCTGCGACAGGGCAGGCAGGCCCGGCAGTCCTTGGGCCGCATTCGGTTGTGGTATCGGCTGCGGCGCCGCCGGGTCGGCTGCCGCGCTCGGGCAGAGCCCGAACGCGACAGCCGATGCCGTGACGACAGCGGCCAAACCTTTGGACAGATTCCAAGTGGTTGCCACGGTGTCCTCCGGTTCTCGTAGTGGTTTAGCCGTTGATGAAACTGATCAGGGCAGGGCGGCCAGCAGCGGCGCTACCGGGCTGGCGGCCGGGGCGGGTGCCCCCGCTGCCGCGGGTGCCGGTGCCGCGGGTGCCGGTGCGCCCGGCGCCTGCCCCGAAGCGAGCGCCGGCAGATCCTGCGGAAGCGTCACTTTCGGCGGCACACTGACCGGGAGGCCAGCCGGCATCGCCGGCATGTTGACCTGCGCCTGCGGAACCGGCGGGGCCGGCGGAGTGGCCGGTGCCGCCGGTGTCGACAGTCCCGGGATCGTCGGCAGTCCCGGGATCGTCGGAGCGGCCGGCGCGGCGGGAGCCGCAGCGGCCGGCTGCGCACCCGTCAGGCCCTGGATCATCCCCGGAATGCCACCGGTAGCCGTTGACGGCGCGGCGGGCGCCGCCGACTGCGTCAGCCCGGGCAGGAAGGGGTTGGCTGCCGACGAGGGTGCGGGGGCCGCCGGAGTCGCCGACTGCGTCAGCCCGGGAAGCGAGGGAAGACCCGCCACCGGAGACGCCGGGCTCGCCGGCGAGGTGGCCGCGGGAACACCCGGGAAGCTGATCCCCGCATTGGCCGGAGCCGCCGGGGGCGTGGCGCCGAGAGCGGTCGCGAGGTTCTGCAGGATCTGCGGTGCGTTGGCCGCCGAACTGATCAGCTGCTGCGGAATGTTCGGCAGTTGTGGGGCCGGCACGGGGTCGGCGTGGGCGATACCGCCCGTCAATAGCGCTGCGGACGAACCGACCACGACGGCGGCTGCACGCATGTAAGTCCAGATGGTTGGCATGACTCTCCCTGATTGATCGATTACAGGTTCGGCGCTGAAGTTACTTTGATGCAGATGAGACTCAAGTGACACGTGTGGCATTTATGAACTCGTTACTGATACGAGTGACAGCGGTGACCGAACGCGCGAAATCGGCGTTGTTACGGGCTTTTTAGAGCGGGCGCGGACCGACAGCGCCGTGGCGGATGTCCCGCTCGCTAAAGTCGGGCGGATAAACACCACCTCGGCCGCCCCGGCGGCACCCACTACCCAACGGTTGGCGAGTCTCCTTCAGGTGTCGGCGCCGATGCTGCTCGTCGCGAGCGTCGCCGCGCGGCTGGCCTGGACGTATCTGGCTCCTAACGGCGCGAACTTCGTCGACCTGCACGTGTACCTCGGCGGGGCGGCCGCGATCGACCGTCCCGGCACCTTGTACAGCTACGTCTACGCCGACCAGACGCCGGACTTCCCGCTGCCGTTCACCTATCCGCCGTTTGCGGCCGTGGTCTTCTATCCACTGCACGTGTTGCCGTTCGGCCTGGTGGCTTTCCTGTGGCAGATCGCGACCATGGCCGCGCTCTACGGCGCGATCCGGCTCAGCCAGCGTCTGATGGGCGTCGCGGCCGGCGACGGCCGACGCCTCGCGATGTTGTGGACGGCCATCGCCATCTGGATCGAGCCGCTGCGCAGCACATTCGACTACGGCCAGGTCAACGTGTTGCTGATGACGGCGGTGCTGTGGGCGGTTTACACCTCGCGGTGGTGGCTGTCGGGACTGTTGATCGGCGTGGCGGCGGGAATCAAGCTGACCCCGGCGATCTCCGGCGTTTATCTGGTCGGCGCCCGCCGGTGGGGCGCGGCGGTGTTCTCGGCGGTCGTTTTCGTTGCCACCATTGGGATTTCGGTCCTGGTGGTCGGCGATCAGACGCGGTACTACTTCACCGACCTGCTGGGCGACGCCCACCGGGTGGGCCCCATCGCCACGTCGTTCAATCAGTCCTGGCGCGGCGGCATTTCGCGGATCCTGGGCCATGATGTCGGCTTCGGCCCGCAGCTGGTGGCCGCCGTCGCCGTCACCGCGGTGCTGGCCGTGCTGGCCTGGCGCGCACTGGACTCCGCCGATCGGCTGGGCAGGCTCTTGGTGGTGGAGCTGTTCGGGCTGCTGCTCTCACCGATTTCGTGGACCCATCACTGGGTGTGGCTGGTGCCGCTGATGATCTGGGCCATCCACGGCCCGGGGCGCGAGTTGCGCGGAGCGCGCATCGTGGGCTGGGGTTGGCTGGGGCTCACCGTGATCGGCGTGCCGTGGTTGCTGAGCTTCGCCCAACCGAACATCTGGCAGATCAGCCGGCCGTGGTACCTGGCCTGGGCCGGGCTCATCTACATCGTGGCCGCGGTGGCGACGTTGATCTGGATCGCGGCCGCCGGCAGCCGGGAGAACAAGGGCGCAGTGGCGCTCTAGCTGTCGACGATGCCGTTGATATCGCGGGCCATGTCGATATCGTTCTTGGTGATGCCACCCTCCGAGTGCGTGACAAGAGCGAAAGTCACTGTCCGCCAACGAATATCGATGTCCGGGTGATGGTCTTTGCTTTCCGCGTGCTCGCCCACCCGGCGTACGGCATCGATGCCGGCGAGAAAACTCGGAAATTTGATCGAGCGGCGCAGGGCGCCCTCGGCGCGCTCCCATCCGTTGAGGTCGGGCAGTGCGGCATCTACTTGCTCATCCGTTAACACAGCCATGCCCCGACGGTATACCTTCGCCGGTCACGCCACGGAGATGAATTCGCGGCGACCGAAGATGCGACCCTCCCGGATGGCGGGGTCACTTACGACGCAACGGCGGGGCCTGTTGGCTGATTCTTCTGATCCAGCTGCACCACGACGCTTGACTCCGGCGGATTGTTTCGTCCTTGGTACGCCGACTCGAGGATCGCCGGAACCCTTTGCAGGTCGCGGGCCACGCCCATCAGTTCCTCCAGGATCATGATTCGTTGCTGATTCGCCTCGGCCAGCGTGCTGCGGGCCTGATCATCGAAATAGCGTGCCCGCTGCTTTGCGTCGGCGAGGAGTTGTTCGCGCTCATCCTGGGCTTCCTGCCACGCCTTGTCGATCGACGATTGGGCTTCCGCCCGCATCCTGGCGAGCTCGGCATCGAACTCTTTTCGGGTCGCCGCGCACTCTGCCTCCAGCGCTTGTCGCTGCGCGGCGATGTCGGCCAGTAACTCCCGGTGCTCTCGTTGAGCGGTCTCGGCTTCGGCCTCAGCCTCGGCGACGCGCGCTTCTACCTCGGCGCGCGACTCGCTCTGCATCTGGGAGATCTCATCGAGCGCACGCCGCAGCAACCTCCCCATCCGATGTTGCATCGCGTAGGGCGACGGCGAAGTGTCCGAGAGCAGGGCGACCTCGTCGGCGAGGCAGGCGACTTCGATCCGCAGCGCGGCCGCTTCATCGCCGGATTCGTTTCGCCGGGTCCTGAGATCGTTGACTTCGTCGATCAGGAGCTTTTGTTTGGCGAGCAACACCTGGATGTAGGCATCGACCGCAGCCGTGTCATAGCCTCTGAAGGTGCGGGGGAACGTTTTTGCCGGTTCGGTGATCATTGCCACCCCCCATTCCTGGAAGTGCCTATTGGATAGTGACCCGACTAGCGTCGAGTATCCCACGGTGGCGCTCAAACTGTAACAGAGCCGTTGTGCTGCAAGGGAATTCGATCCGCATCGGGAGGGTTCGACGCCGTTGGCGATGAATTCGACCGTCGCCGGCCAAGGGCGCCGTGCCCGGCTGACGGCCCCGGCGGTATACCGTCACTGGCCATGCCGACCCAGATTGTCGTCGCGGGCGCCCTGATCTGCGACTCCAAGCTCTTGGTGGCGCAGCGCGTCCGTCCGCCGGCGCTGGCCGGCCGCTGGGAGCTGCCCGGGGGCAAGGTCGCGCCCGGCGAAACGGAACGCGACGCGCTGGCTCGCGAGTTGGCCGAGGAGTTGGGCCTGGCGGTCGGCGACGTCGCGGTCGGCCACCGGTTGGGTGCCGACATAGTGGCGGGCGGGATCACGCTTCGGGCCTACCGGGTGCGGCTGATCCGGGGCGAACCCGACGCTCGTGACCACCGCGCGTTGCGCTGGATCACCGCTGCTGAGCTCGACGAACTCGACTGGGTTCCGGCCGATCGCGGCTGGTTGGGGGACCTGACCACCGCGCTGCAAACAGCTACCTCATAACAAGTACACAGACTCCCGGCAGCTGATGTACAGCCGTGTTGCAGGTCTTCGCAGTGAACTGAAGAGAACGCCATGACGTGTAAACAAGACGCCACAAAAGCTGCCCTGGATGCGCGTGCCGATAGCGAGTCGATGCTTGTTCAGACCTTGCCGTCGCGGCCTCGACGCCGGGCCGGGGACAGCGACCGGGGCCGCCAAAACCAATGCTCATGACACCTTTTTCCAACAACTTCCCACCCGCGGCGAACCTGATTCCGTCCCCGATCCAGACCTATGCTGAGCCGAATTGCCCTCCAGCTTGCGGGCTTGAAATGCCGAACACTGAGCCGATCCGGGCCGGGTTGGGCGGCTGGATCACCGGGCTGATTGCCGAACACAACACACACCGGGTCGAACGAACGGCCCGTCGACGAGGCGCGACGCTATCGAATCGGAGGAGCGTTTTTTGACTGTCACACCTCACATCGGCGGAGTGCTCGAGGAACTCCTGGAACGCAGCGGGCGGTTCTTCACCCCCGGTGAGATCTCGGCCGATCTGCGCACCGTCACGCGCCAGGGCGGCCGCGAAGCCGACGTCTTCTACCGCGACCGGTGGAGCCACGACAAGGTGGTTCGCTCCACCCACGGGGTGAACTGCACCGGATCATGCTCGTGGAAGATTTACGTCAAAGACGGGATCATCACCTGGGAGACCCAACAGACCGACTATCCGTCGGTGGGTCCGGACCGGCCCGAGTACGAGCCGCGCGGCTGTCCGCGTGGTGCGTCGTTCTCCTGGTACAGCTACTCGCCCACCCGGGTGCGCTATCCGTATGCCAGGGGGATGTTGGTCGAGATGTACCGGGAAGCCAAGGCGCGGCTGGGCGATCCGGTGCTGGCCTGGGCCGACATCCAGGCGGATCCCGAACGCCGTCGTCGCTATCAGCAGGCTCGCGGAAAGGGTGGACTGGTTCGGATCACCTGGGCCGAGGCCACCGAGTTGATCGCCGCCGCCCACGTGCACACCATCAAAACCTACGGGCCGGATCGCGTCGCCGGATTTTCTCCGATCCCGGCGATGTCGATGGTGTCCTACACCGCGGGCTCGCGGTTCTTCGAGCTGATCGGCGCCCCCATGACGTCCTTCTACGACTGGTACGCCGACCTCCCGGTGGCCTCGCCGCAGGTCTTCGGCGACCAGACCGATGTGCCGGAATCCGGGGATTGGTGGGACGCAGCGTATTTGATGATGTGGGGCTCCAACGTTCCGATCACCCGCACACCCGACGCGCACTGGATGGCCGAGGCGCGCTACCGCGGCACCAAGGTGGTGACCGTCAGCCCGGACTACGCCGACAACACCAAGTTCGCCGACGAGTGGATGCCCTGCGCGGCCGGCACCGACGGCGCGCTGGCCATGGCGATGGGTCACGTCATTCTCTCCGAATGCTATGTGCGCAAGCAGGTTCCGTTCTTCACCGACTATTCCCGCCGCTACACCGACTTGCCCTTTTTGATCAAGCTGGAACAGCGTGGCGACATGCTGGTCCCGGGCAAGAACCTGACGGCGGCGGACCTGGGCGAGCCGGTCGAGAACGCCGCACTCAAGCCCGCAGTGCTGGATGAGGTCACCAATTCGGTTGTGGTGCCGTATGGCTCGCTGGGGTTTCGGTACGGCGAGTCCGGCGTCGGAAAGTGGAACCTCGACCTCGGCGACCTGACGCCGGCGCTCAGTGTGCGAGACGCGCACGGCACAGCAGATGACAGCACCGCGCTGGTCCACTTGGCCAGCTTCGACACCGTGGACGGCGAGGGCGCGACCGTGGCCCGCGGCGTCCCGGTACGCCGTATCGGTGAACACATGGTGTGCACCGTCTTCGACCTGATGCTCGCCCAGTACGGCGTGGCACGACCCGGCCTGCCCGGCGAATGGCCAACCGGGTACGACGACGCGACTCAGCAGAACACCCCGGCATGGCAGGAGGCGATCACCGGAGTATCGGCCGCCCAGGCCATCCGGGTGGCAAGGGAATTCGCGCACAGTGCCGAGGAATCCGGCGGCCGCTCGATGATCATCATGGGTGGCGGCATCTGCCACTGGTTCCACAGCGACGCGATTTACCGTGCGGTGCTGGCACTGCTGATGCTGACCGGATCGATGGGCCGCAACGGCGGTGGCTGGGCCCACTACGTCGGCCAGGAAAAAGTGCGCCCGCTCACCGGATTCCAGACGATGGCCATGGCAACGGATTGGGTGCGCCCGCCGCGACAGGTGCCCGGCGCGTCGTACTGGTACGCACACACCGACCAATGGCGCTACGACGGATACGGCGCGGACAAACTGGCCAGCCCGGTCGGCCGGGGCAGGTTCGCGGGTAAGCACACCATGGACCTGCTGGCGTCCTCGGTGGCCATGGGGTGGAGTCCGTTCTATCCCCAGTTCGACCGATCCAGCCTGGACGTGGCCGACGAGGCACGCGCCGCTGATCGCGACGTCACCGACTACGTGGCCGAACAGCTCGGCCAGCGCAAACTCAAACTCGCCGTGACCGATCCGGACAACCCGGTGAATTGGCCGCGGGTGCTTACCGTGTGGCGGGCCAACCTGATCGGGTCCTCGGGCAAGGGCGGCGAATACTTCCTGCGTCACCTGTTGGGCACCGACTCCAACGCTTCGGCGCTGCCGCCCGAGGACGGGGTACGGCCCGTCGGCGTGACCTGCGAAGGGGACATCCCCGAGGGCAAGCTCGACTTGATGATGTCGATCGACTTCCGGATGACCTCGACCACGCTGGTGTCCGATGTCGTGCTGCCGGCGGCTACCTGGTATGAGAAGGCCGACATCTCCAGCACCGACATGCACCCCTACGTGCACGCATTCAGTGCCGCGACCGATCCACCGTGGGAAACCCGTTCGGACTTCGACGCATTCGGTGCCATCGCCCGCGCCTTCAGCGCCATGGCCAAGGACCATCTGGGCACCCGCACCGATGTGGTGCTCACCGCACTGCAGCACGACACACCGGATGCGATGGCCTATCCCGATGGCACCGAACAGGATTGGCTGCACACCGGTGCGGCGCCGGCGCCCGGGCGGACGATGGGCAAGCTGACCGTGGTGGAGCGCGACTACACCGCCATTTACGACAAGTGGCTGACTCTGGGTCCGCTCGTCGACAAATTCGGCTTGACCACCAAGGGTGTCACCGTGCACCCGTTCCGCGAGGTCGAGGAGCTCGCCGCCAAGTTCGGTGTGATGAAATCCGGTGTGGCAGCCGGACGCCCGGCCATCACCACTGCTGCACGGATGGCCGACGTGGTGCTGCTGCTGTCCGGAACCACCAACGGCCGGCTGGCGGTCGAAGGCTTCCACGAACTGGAAAAGCGCACCGGTCAGCGGCTGGTGCATCTGGCCGAGGGGAGCGAGGACAAGCGCATCAGCTACGCCGACACCCAGGCTCGGCCCGTTCCCGTGGTCACCAGCCCGGAATGGTCGGGCAGCGAAACGGGTGGTCGTCGCTACGCGCCGTTCACCATCAACATCGAGAACCTCAAGCCGTTCCACACCCTGACCGGGCGGATGCACTTCTATCTCGCGCACGACTGGATCGAGGAACTCGGCGAGCATCTGCCGGTGTTCCGGCCGCCCCTGGACATGGCCCGCCTGTTCGGCCAGCCCACGCTTGGCGTATGCGAGGACGGCATCGGCCTCACCGTGCGATACCTGACCCCGCACTCGAAGTGGTCGTTCCACTCCACCTATCAGGACAACCTGTACATGCTGTCGCTGTCCCGCGGCGGCCCGACGATGTGGATGAGTCCGGGGGACGCGGCGAAAATCAATGTGCACGACAATGATTGGGTAGAGGCGGTCAACGTCAACGGTATCTACGTGTGCCGGGCGATCGTCAGCCACCGGATGCCCGACGGTGTGGTATTCGTCTACCACGTTCAGGAGCGGACCGTGGACACGCCACGCTCGCAAACCAACAACAAGCGCGGCGGCAACCACAACGCGCTGACCCGGGTGCGCATCAAGCCAAGCCACTTGGCCGGCGGCTGCGGACAACACGCGTTCGCGTTCAACTACTTAGGGCCGACCGGCAACCAGCGCGACGAGGTGACCGTGGTGCGCCGCCGCAGCCAGGAGGTGCAGTACTGATGTGCACCAACACGGCGCGGAAAGGGGGACCGCGATGAGGGTCATGGCGCAGTTGGCGATGGTGATGAACCTGGATAAGTGCATCGGTTGCCATACCTGCTCGGTGACGTGCAAACAGGCCTGGACCAACCGACCGGGCACCGAATACGTCTGGTTCAACAACGTCGAAACCCGTCCCGGACAAGGCTATCCACGTACCTACGAGGACCAGGAGCGGTGGCGCGGCGGCTGGATCCGCGACAAGAAGGGCCGGCTGCGGCTACGGGACGGCGGCCGGTTGCACAAGCTGCTGCGGATCTTCGCCAATCCGAAGTTGCCGGTCATCGGCGACTACTACGAGCCCTGGACGTACGACTACGAAAACCTGACCACCGCCCCCGCGGGTGACACCTTCCCGACGGCCGCCCCCAAGAGCCTGATAACCGGTGAGCGGATGAAAATTTCGTGGGGGCCGAACTGGGACGACAACCTGGCCGGGTCGCCGGAGATCCTGTCCGAGGACCCGATCCTGAAGAAGGTCAGCGAAGAGGTCAAACTCTCGCTCGAAGAAACGTTCATGTTCTACCTGCCGCGGATCTGCGAGCACTGCCTCAACCCGTCCTGCGTGGCGTCCTGCCCGTCGGGCGCGATGTACAAGCGCAGCGAGGACGGCATCGTGCTGGTGGACCAGGACCGCTGCCGCGGCTGGCGGATGTGCGTGTCCGGATGTCCTTACAAGAAGGTCTATTTCAACCACAAGACCGGCAAAGCCGAGAAGTGCACGCTGTGCTATCCGCGGATGGAGGTCGGCCTGCCGACCATCTGCTCGGAGACCTGCGTGGGACGGCTGCGCTACCTGGGTGTGGTGCTCTACGACGTCGACCGGGTGCTGGAAGCGGCGTCGGTGGAAAACGAGACCGATCTGTATCCGGCGCAATGCGAGATCCTGCTGGACCCCAATGACCCGGACGTCATTGCCGGTGCGTGGGCAGCGGGAATCCCGGACGAGTGGATCGAGGCCGCTCAGCGTTCCCCGGTGTACGCGCTGATCCACACCTACAAGGTGGCGCTGCCGCTGCACCCGGAATATCGCACCATGCCGATGGTTTGGTACATCCCACCGCTCTCGCCGGTGGTCGACGCGGTCAGCCGCGACGGTCACGACGGGGAAGACGTCGGCAACCTGTTCGGCGCGCTGGAAGCGCTGCGCATCCCGATGCAGTACCTGGCCGAACTGTTCACCGCCGGTGATACCGCGGTGGTCGAAGGCGTGTTAAGACGGTTGGCGGCGATGCGCTCCTACATGCGCGACATCAACCTCGGCCGCGAGACTCAGCCGCACATCCCGCATTCGGTCGGCCTGACCGAAGAAGAGATCT
The DNA here is from genome assembly GCF_001672975.1 of Mycobacterium sp. 1465703.0. Classification (GTDB taxonomy): domain Bacteria; phylum Actinomycetota; class Actinomycetes; order Mycobacteriales; family Mycobacteriaceae; genus Mycobacterium. The sequence continues at coordinate 3,600 of NZ_LZKU01000189.1, read as the reverse complement.
ACGAGATGTACCGGCTGCTTGCCATCGCGAAATACGAAGAGCGCTATGTCATTCCGACCGCCTTCGCGCCGCAGGCCCGCGACCTCGAGGAGATGGGCTGCTCGCTGACGGGTGACGGCGGGCCCGGCATGTACGAGTCGGACCCGGTGGTGTCGGTGGAGACCTTCCACACCCTCCAGCAGCGCGGTGACGATCCCGGCAACCTGCGGCCGTCCGGCCGGGTGAACCTGCTCAACTGGGACGGCCACCGGGTGCCCGCCGAAATGTTTCCCGAAGCGCAGCAGCGATGAAGCTGCTTTCGGCGCTGCGGGAGCGTTCCACCAACCGGGTGATGCAGGATCGCCTGGTGTGGCAGGCGGCGTCGCTGCTGCTGGTTTACCCCGACGACGGGCTGGCCGGGCGGCTGGACGTTGTCGACGAGCTGCTCGCCCACATCAGCGGTCCGCCGGCGGCGCTGCTGCAGCAGACGGTCACGGCGCTGCGCGCGGCTGAACCGATGACCGCGGCGATGGACTACGTCGCCACCTTCGACATGCGACGGCGCTGCACCATGTATCTGACCTACTGGACCGCGGGGGATACCCGCAACCGCGGCCGGGAGATGCTGGCGTTCGCCACCGCCTACCGGGAGGCGGGTGTGCAGCCGCCGGGCGGCGAGGCGCCCGATCATCTGACCGTGGTGCTCGAATTCGCCGCCACCGTCGACCCCGAGGTGGGGCGACGACTGCTGACTCAGCACCGGGTGCCGATCGACGTGCTGCGCGGTGCCCTGGCCGACGCCAAATCTCCCTACCAGTCGACCGTGGCGGCGGTCTGCGAGACCCTGCCCGCTGCAACCGATCAGGAAATCCTCCGCGCCGAGCGGCTGGCCAAAGCCGGTCCGCCTGCGGAAGCCGTTGGGCTGCAACCGTTTACCTTGACCGTCCCACCTCGCAAAGGAACACCCAGTGTTTAGCAGCGTCCTGTTCTGGGACATCGCCCCCTACGTCACGCTGTCGGTGCTGATCGTGGGCACCTGGTGGCGCTACCGCTACGACAAATTCGGTTGGACCTCCAGGTCCTCGCAGATCTACGAGTCGCGACTGCTCAGCATCGCCAGCCCGATCTTCCATTTCGGCATCCTGGCGGTCTTCGCCGGACACGTGATGGGGCTGTTGGTTCCACCGAAGGTCACCCAGATGCTCAAGATGAGCGACCACTTCTATCACCTGCAGGCGGTGATCGCCGGATCGGCGGCCGGCATCGCGACGCTGATCGGCATCGGGTTGCTGATCTACCGGCGGTTCACCCGCCCGGCGGTGTCCATGGCCACCACTCGCAGCGACAAGGTGATGTACGTGGTGCTGGTGCTGGCGATCGTGGTGGGCCTGTACTGCGACCTGATCGGTACCGGACCGCACGGCGGGGAGTTCCACTATCGCTACACGGTCGGCTTGTGGTTCCGGCGGATCTGGGTGTTCCAGCCGCATGGCGAGGTGATGATCAACGCGCCGCTGGACTACCAGTTGCATGCCCTGATCGGCATGGTGCTGTTCACGCTGTGGCCCTTCACCCGGCTGGTACACGTGTTCAGCGCCCCGGTCGTCTACCTGTTCCGGCCCTACATCGTCTACCGCAGCCGTGAGGCGGCCGACAAGGGCCAACTTGTCGGCACGGCACCGCGCCGGCGGGGCTGGTAGCGAACCGGCGAAGGGCGCCCGGCCACCAGCCGGTTCGCTATCCCGGGCCCCCACTGCCACAATCACCGACGTGCTATTTCGCAACGTCGCCATCGTCGCCCACGTCGACCACGGAAAGACCACCCTGGTTGACGCGATGCTGCGGCAGTCGGGCGCGCTGCACCATCGGGGTGACGACGCTCAGGAACGCATCATGGACAGCGGTGACCTGGAGAAGGAAAAGGGCATCACCATCCTGGCCAAGAACACCGCCGTGCATCGTCACAACCCGGACGGCAGCGTGACGGTGATCAACGTGATCGACACCCCCGGCCACGCCGACTTCGGCGGCGAGGTGGAGCGCGGATTGTCCATGGTGGACGGGGTGCTGCTGCTGGTCGACGCGTCCGAGGGACCGTTGCCGCAGACCCGGTTCGTGCTGCGTAAGGCGCTGGCCGCGCATCTGCCGGTGATCCTGGTGGTCAACAAGACCGACCGGCCCGACGCGCGCATCGCCGAGGTGGTGGAGGCCAGCCACGACCTGTTGCTCGACGTCGCATCGGATCTGGATGACGAGGCGGCCGCGGCGGCCGAGCACGCGCTGGGCCTGCCGACGTTGTACGCATCCGGGCGCGCCGGCATCGCGAGCACCGAACAGCCCACTGACGGCGAGGTGCCGGCCGGCGACAACCTGGATCCGCTGTTCGACGTGTTGATGGAGCACATTCCGCCGCCGTCGGGCGATCCGGAGGCGCCGCTGCAGGCGCTGGTGACCAACCTCGACGCGTCGGCCTTCCTCGGCCGGCTGGCCCTGATCCGCATCTACAACGGCAAGCTGCGCAAGGGCCAGCAGGTCGCCTGGATGCGTGAGGTGGATGGGTTGCCGGTGATCACCAGCGCCAAGATCACCGAATTGCTGGCGACCGAGGGCGTCGAGCGCAGCGCCACCGACGAGGCGGTCGCGGGCGACATCGTGGCGGTGGCCGGGCTGCCCGAGATCATGATCGGCGATACGCTCGCCGACCCCGATCACGCCCACGCGCTGCCGCGCATCACCGTCGACGAGCCGGCGATATCGGTGACCATCGGCACCAACACCTCGCCGTTGGCGGGCAAGGTCTCCGGCCACAAGCTCACCGCGCGGATGGTCCGAAATCGGCTGGACTCCGAACTGGTCGGCAACGTGTCGATCCGGGTCGTCGACATCGGCCGGCCCGACGCGTGGGAGGTGCAGGGCCGCGGCGAACTGGCGCTGGCCGTGCTGGTCGAACAGATGCGCCGGGAGGGCTTCGAGCTCACGGTCGGCAAGCCGCAGGTGGTCACCCGCACCATCGACGGCAAGCTGCACGAACCGTTCGAGGCGATGACGATCGATTGCCCCGAAGAGTTCGTCGGCGCGATCACCCAGTTGATGGCCGCGCGCAAGGGCCGCATGGAGGAGATGACCAACCACGCGGCCGGCTGGGTCCGGATGGACTTCATCGTGCCCAGCCGCGGTCTGATCGGGTTTCGCACCGACTTCCTCACCATCACGCGCGGCACCGGCATCGCCAACGCGGTGTTCGACGGTTACCGGCCGTGGGCGGGGGAGATCCGGGCCCGTCACACCGGGTCGCTGGTGTCCGACCGGGCCGGCACCATCACGCCGTTCGCGCTGATTCAGCTCGCCGACCGGGGCCAGTTCTTCGTCGAACCCGGTCAGGACACCTACGAGGGCATGGTCGTCGGAATCAACCCGCGCGCAGAGGATCTCGACATCAACGTGACCCGGGAGAAGAAGCTGACCAACATGCGTTCGTCGACCGCCGATGTCATCGAAACGCTGGCCCGGCCGCTCGAGCTCGATCTCGAGCAGGCCATGGAATTCTGCGCGCAAGACGAATGCGTCGAGGTGACCCCGGAGATCGTGCGGGTGCGCAAGGTCGAGCTGGATGCCACCTCC
>NZ_LZKU01000188.1 GCF_001672975.1 Mycobacterium sp. 1465703.0 | reverse complement strand
GGCTGGGCCCAGTTCTATGGCCACAACACCGCACGGATATTCCTTCACGATCAGCTCTGGGCGGCCGACCAGCGCGGCTTCCAAACGCGCCTAGGGCAATTCGTCGATATCGCGGCGCGGCACCGCATCAAACCGCTGTTGGTCTTCTTCGACTCATGTTGGGATCCGCAGCCCCGCGCCGGTCGGCAGCGCGCGCCAAGACCCGGAGTGCACAACTCGGGGTGGGCACAGAGCCCAGGTGCCGAACGCCTGGGCGACCCTCGCTATGTCGCGGTCATGCGTGACTACGTCACCGCGGTGATGACCCAATTCCGTAACGACAACCGGATTTTGGGCTGGGACCTGTGGAACGAGCCCGACAACCCGGCACGCCAATACCGCAATGTTGAGAGAAGCGACAAACAGCAACTGGTCGCCAATCTGCTCCCTCAGGTGTTTCGGTGGGCCCGGGCGGTGGATCCCAGCCAGCCGCTGACGAGTGGTGTGTGGCGCGGAGATTGGGGAGAACCGCAGCGCCGCAGTGCAATCAGCGACATCCAGCTCGCCAACGCCGACGTGATCACGTTCCACTCCTACGCCGAGCCCACCGGCTTCGAATCTCGGATCAACGAGCTCACCCCGCTGGGCCGGCCGATCCTGTGCACGGAATACATGGCGCGGCCCCAGGGCAGCACCGTGCAATCAATCCTGCCTGTCGCGAAGCGCCACAACGTCGGTGCCATCAACTGGGGTCTGGTTGCCGGCAAGACCCAGACGTACTTCCCCTGGGACTCCTGGGATCACCCCTACACCTCTGTCCCGAAAGTGTGGTTCCACGATTTGATCCGGCCTGAGGGACGGCCGTTCCAAGACATCGAAGTTCTGACGGTTCGAAAGTTGGCCGGAAGCCAGACCTGAACTTCTCCTGTCGCCCGCCTGATCGGTCATCGCCCGCCTTCCAGTAGTAGGGTTGTACCAGCTCAGAAGGGGGCGCGATGTTCGTCGATGCCACACGACCGTTGGCGGTGGCATGCAGCTGACAAATCTGAGCGAAGCGGAACTGATCGCGTCCGCCGGCGGTGACCCGTGGGCAATCAACCAGAGCTTGCAGGCCGGCAGCCCTTTTCAGATCTCCCGGTTGGCCGAGGCCTTTCATACCGCTGCCCGCTGCACAGCCGCGGCCAGCCAGGACTTCGAGCAGGCCCGCAAGCGTTTCGACGCCGCCTGGAATCACCAGATCGGTGACCACCCGATCAACGACGCCGACGAAGTGCAGCGGGTGACCAAATCCCTTGGCGCGCAGTCGGAGAAGCTGCCGAAGATTGGCGTTGACTTGGAAAACATTGCCGCCGCATTGACAGAGGCGCAGAAACGAGGGGCTCAAGAGATCGCGACTCTGGAGGGTGAGTTGCGAGAGCTCGACAGGCTCATCGGCGCGATAAAAGCGGATCTGAAGCTCGACCTCCCCGCGACGGAACGCGACAAACTGCAGGCACTGATGAAGGCTGCACACGCCGACGCCGTGGACGACGTCCGTGATGCTGTCAAGCAAATGAATTCAATCCGTAACGCCTACTCGGAAACTCTTCGTAAATCGCTGGACGCTCTGCACGGCGACGGCTACGACCCGCCCACAACCGTCGACACCTGCATGGAAAGTCCGTTGAAGCCGGGTGAGGTAAGGGATCTCGGCCCAATAGCCGGTACCGGCGGTATTCCAGGCATCCCCGGGATCGGGGCGGCGGACTTGGGAGAAGTCGTCGAGATACCCGGGCAGCCCGGGAAATACCTCGCGATCTTCGGGGATTCGTTCTCGGGCAACAAGGTTGGCGAGGGTGAGCACTACCGATCGGTGGCCGTGCCGGTGACCTTCGACGCTGAAGGACACCCCCATTTCGGAGCGCCATTGACCGGACCGGCGAACAGTGGTCAGGAGCTCTTCACCATGCCGGCCGAGGCGGTCAAGGCGGGTATCAGCGACACGCTGCCCGCTGGGACGATCACGCTGGGCGACAAGACGTACATGATGGTGACGGGCACGACCGGAAACCTTCAGCCGGCGGCTTCGTGGCTGGTCGAAGTGAACGGTAACCCCGGTAAGGGGTGGACGATGGTTCCGGGGTCATACCGAGCCGCCGGTGAAGCGCCCACCCAGGTCAGCGGCTACAAGGGTTCGGACGGCAAGGTCTACATCGCCGCTGATTCCTTCGACCGCAGCCGGGGCATCACCATGTACCGTGCAGATCCTGGGAACGTGTTCGATCGTTCAACCTGGCAACCTTGGAACGGAAACGACTGGGGAAAGCCCGGACAACAGGCCTTACAGGTCACTACCAATCGTTATGGCGAGCTCAGCTTTCGGGAAATCGGTGGGAAGCCCGTCTTGTCCGGTTTCAATGTCGATGCGCATCAAGGAAGTATTGAAGTGCGGGTAGGCGCCAAGCCAACCGAAATGTTCGGCTCGAACGTGCCGACGACACTGGTTGCGCAGAATGGCGATAACACAGCCACAAAGTTCATCCCGCAACCGTACGGTGGATATATCGTGCCCGGATCAACGCTGGACGACATGAAAATCCTTGTCAGTCAGTGGAATACGGCAAAGGATGGCAGCGGTGTGCCGTTCGGTACTCCATACAACACCCGAGAGTTTCAAATCGACCCCTACCATTGACCGGGCCGCCTGAACCGAGAGGAAGCATATGGTCACCAAGAAACTGGCCGGCGTCACCACACTCGTCGGCGCTGCTATCTCAGTCGCATGCGCGGCGCATGCCGATCCACCCACATTTCCCGACCTCAGCGCGGACGCCCCGGTGAACGCCAGCGATTACACGATTGACGTTCCCAACCCCGGCCGGGCACCGCTTCCCACGGTCTATTTCCTCACCCCTGACGGGGTAGTTTGCAACTTCACTCCTGACCAAGCCCAGTGCAGTGGGAATAACTTGCCCGCGGTACCGCCGGCGCCTTCACATCCGGATGCCGGCATCACCGGGGTTAATTGGATCGGAACCAGTACCGGGCTGAAGCAGACCAATGAGGGCGAACCGTCACGCGTGATCGAGGGACATCCCGTCAAAACGCTTCCTCCGGGTCATTCCATCACGGTAAATGGCATTATCTGCGGCGCAGATAATGCCGGCACGACTGCATGCAAGGACTCACAGGGCCGCGGCTTTGTGCTGTCGCCCAAGGGATCTGGATGGCTGCCTCACGTGTAATTGCCGACTAGACGGCTGTTGCGGGGCGAAGTCATGTCATTGGTGCCACCCGAAACCGCTTGTCCTGAACGGTTTTACGACGCTGCGAAATCACCCACGACGGTCATCTTGTTGCCGTCCCAGGCGGTGGCGAAGCCGCCCGCGTTATACGCACAGTTCAGAATGATGTCTCGGTGTGGCGGGCTCTGCATCCACATGTCCAGGGCGTCCTTGGGCGTCGCCGCGGATCCGGTGCCCCAGAAGACGATCTCACCCGAGTACCTACTCCGGTAGCCCGCAGCAGTGATACGCGCCTGCGGCGACGAGCCGTCCGAACCGATGTGTCCACTCACCCCGTTGCGCAGCATGTCGTCGGCGTGCCGCTGGGCTGCCTCGGCCAAACGCGGGTCGTCGCTGATCGGCCCGCATCCCTGACGAAGCTGGTTGACGCCGTTGTACACCGTGGTCGCTGGATCGTCGGCGTGCGCGACGAATCCGGACAGTGCACCGGGAGCCGATATGAGGGCAGTGCAGATCGCAAGGACGGCGGTGATCTCGACTTTGTTGGCCATGATGCCTCTTGCCGTGCGAGCTTCGCTGTTTTCGGTACCTAAATGTTATCCAATTTCAACCAAGTGCGGTCAGGAATCACGAATCGGTGCGCGGCAACTAGTGGCCCACGTTGTGAACCAGATCGATGGCGTACTGATTCACGAAGTTGCCCGCCGGCGGATCACCTTTGCCGCATGTTCCATCGGATTCACCGGGACGCTTGATCCACAAGTAGGCGTCGGCGTGCGCTCCCGCAGTCGCGGCGGTTGGCGGAGTGCCCAGTGCTCGACCGCTGGGGTTGCACCAGTTGAGTTCGGAGTCGGGCGCCGGTCCGACACCATTGCGCGACGTGTCGATCACGTAGTGCGAACCGTTTGTGAGCCCCGAAATCGCCTCGCCGTAGCCGATTTCGTCCTCAGTGGTGAAGAAGTTCGCGGTGTTGAGACTGAAACCCCGTGCGTGGCCGACACCGGCCTGGGTGAGCCTGGCTGCCATGTCCTCAGCGGTGTGCCAGCGGAGGTGGCCGGCATCGACATAGACAGCCGCGTTGGGATCCCGGGTCAGCGCGTCGACGGCATAGCGAACCAAGTCAAAGCGCTCTTGGCGCTGATCACCCGACAGACAGTCGGCCATGGCGAGCGCGTCGGGCTCGACGATGATCGCCACCCGCGAGGTGCCCACGCCGGATGCGATGCCGTCGATCCACGAGCGGTAGTCGTCGGCCGACGCCATGCCACCGGCAGCGAAGCTGCCACAGTCGCGGTGCGGGATTCCGTAAATCGCCAGCACCGGGATGGCGCCGGCAGCATTCGCGTCGCCGACATACTTGCCGACCGTTGCCGCCGACCCGCCGGGGACGATCCAGTACGCCTGCGGCGTGCTGGCGATCGCGGTCAACTCCGGGCTCGGCGGGTCGGCGCTCTGCGCGGCGCGCATGGCCGCCGATGCCGGATTTACGTAGAACGGCGCTCCGGCCAACGGGTCGCCGTCGGCGACCAGCCGCAACGTGGGGACGGGACGAACCTGCGCCGGGCCGGCGATAAAAGCCGTGCCGGCCAGGGCCACAACCGTGAGTAGGGGGGCGATCCATCGCGCGACTGCACCAGCAGCTGAGAACTTCACCTCAGGAAAATTAGTGGTTCAGAAGCGTTGAGCGCCAATCGGCGACGGAACCGCTTACACCGATCCGTGCCAGCCAGGGGCTGCGCCGAGCATGCTGGCCGCGAAGGCCGCGCCCTTCTCAATCATTGCCGTGTTGGTCGAATACGTGTCGTGTGCAGCGAAATTCATCCCGTCGGAGCAGATCGGGTCCTCGGCGGCGCACACCTGGATCGTCTTGGCCTGATAGAGCGGGCCGATGGTGACCGGCGGCTCGCCGAAGAAGTTCATCGCCTTGGCGCTCGGCAATGCGAAGAGCACGACAGAGGACACGTGGTTGGCAACTTCTGGATCCATCGGTTTGGGCACGGCCGCCGGATCGATCCCAGTGGGGACGGTAGGTGAGGTGACGAAACCCATCACGGCCGCGCCTTGGGAATAGCCGCCGAGCACCATCTTGGTGTTGGGGCAATCATGCGCCATCGAAACGACGTGTGCGCCCGCGTCGGTGACACCGGCCTCGCCCGCGGTCGTCCACTCGTGGGTAGCGGGGTAATTGACCGGATATACATCGAACGACTTTGCGCCGACGCGCGACTGCAGGGAGTCGACGAATGCCTGCCCGGTCGGGCCGAGACCGGGTGGATCGTCAGTGCCGCGGGCGAACACCACCTGAACGTCCGGACATGGACTGGCGGCTGCCGTGGGGATGGCGGAGGCGAGGACGGAAGCGGCGACGCCAGACGCCGCGGCTACCGCGGGAGCAACGAGACGAGGGGTGTGACGTGCGATCATGCCGCTGTTTGCCCAAAAAGGTGATTTTTAAACCGCGACTTTTCGGGCGTTCACCCGACGTGGACGCTGCGCGACATCAGCCAGCCTCCCAGCAAATCGGAAGACCACTTACGTCGGTGCAGTTTTGGCGGTGGCGGAGGGATTTGAACCCTCGGACGGTTTTAGCCGTCACACGCTTTCGAGGCGTGCTCCTTAGGCCGCTCGGACACGCCACCGCCGAGCAGCTTACCCAACCGAAGGCCTGTCACCCCAATCGCTGTTGGGCGAAGAAGGCCTCCACTGGCGCGGCGCACTCTTGTGCCAGTACACCGCCGCGCACTTCCGGGCGGTGATTGAGCCGCCGATCGCGGACCACGTCCCACAACGATCCGACCGCCCCGGTCTTGGGCTCCCAGGCGCCGAACACCAGCCGGGCGACACGCGACAGCACCAGCGCGCCCGCGCACATGGTGCACGGTTCGACGGTGACCGCCAGCGTGGCGCCTTCCAGCCGCCAGCCGTCCCCCAGTACCTCGGCCGCCGCGCGCAGTGCCAGGATCTCGGCGTGGGCCGTGGGATCGCCCAGGGCCTCGCGGGCATTGACGGCGCGGGCCAGCTCCGTTCCGTCGGCGCTGATCACCACGGCGCCGATGGGCACATCGCGGGGACCCGCGGTCGCGGCAACCGACAGTGCGGAACGGATCAGGTCTTCGTCTGCGATCACCGACCGAGCCGGTCGATCACCGCCGACAGCTGATCGGCGAAGCCCATTTCGCGGGCAATGCGGCCCAGTTGTTCGTCGGCGTAGAGATCGGTCTCATCGAGGATCACCCCGAGGACCGCCTCGGGTAGCCCGATGTCGGACAGCAACCCTAAGTCGCCTTCTTCGAAGGGATCTGAGTCCTCGAGATCCTCCGGATCGATGTCGGCGTCCAGCTTGTCGAGCACTTCCGCGGCGATGTCGTAATCCAGCGCCGCGGTGGCATCCGAGAGCAACAACCGGGTTCCCGACGGTGCCGGACGCACGATGACGAAGAATTCGTCATCCACGTCAAGCAGCCCGAATACGGCCCCGGAACTGCGCAAATCGCACAGCTCCGTCTCGGCGGCGGACAGGCTCATCAGCGACTTACGGGCCATCGGAGCACAGCGCCACTGCCCCTCTTCGCGCACGACCGCGACGCCGAAGCCGTCCGGCGTGTCCGCGGACAGGCCCTGAGCAGAGGCACGTTGTGCTCCCATGGCCGCTTACGGTAGTCCCTGACCAGGTCCCTGACCAGATGGGCGCCAGGTAGCCGCGACATCTGACGGCGCCGTGGTCGACCGGATGTGCCAACCTTAAAATGTGGCAAGCCCTCGTTCTAAGACACCGGTGTGCGTGCTCGGGCTGGGACTGATCGGCGGCTCGATAATGCGGGCCGCCACGGCAGCTGGTCGTGAGGTGTTCGGCTACAACCGCTCGGTGGAGGGTGCGCAGGCCGCGACGGCTGACGGTTTTGACGCCACCACCGATCTGACCGCGACCCTGTCGCGCGCCGCCGACGCCGAAGCGTTGATCGTGCTGGCCGTGCCGATGCCGGCGATGGCGGGCATGCTCGCCCACATCAAGGTGGCGGCGCCGGAGTGTCCGTTGACCGACGTCACCAGCGTCAAGCAGGCGGTGCTCGACGCCGTCGGCGCAGCCGGTCTGCTGGAGCGTTTCGTCGGGGGTCACCCGATGGCGGGCACCGCGCATTCGGGTTGGACCGCCGGCTACGCCGGCCTGTTCACCGGCGCCCCGTGGGTGGTGAGCGTCGACGACCATGTCGATCCGACGGTCTGGACGACGGTGACGACCTTGGCGCTGGACTGCGGGGCGGTGGTGGTGCCGGCCAGGTCCGACGAGCACGACGCCGCCGCCGCGGCCATCTCGCATCTGCCCCACCTGCTCGCCGAGGCGTTGGCGGTCGTCGCCGGAGACGTCCCGTTGGCCTTCCCGCTGGCCGCCGGGTCATTTCGCGACGGCACCCGGGTGGCGGCCACCGCCCCGGATCTGGTCCGGGCAATGTGCGAAGGCAACTCCGAACAACTGGTGCATACCGCCGACCGCGTGATCGAGCTGCTGAGTCGGGCCCGCGAATCGCTGGCTTCCCATCACTCGGCCGCCGACCTCATCGAATCCGGCCATGCCGCACGAACGCGTTACGACAGCTTCCCGCGCACCGACATCTTCCACGTCGTCGTCGGCGCCGAAAACTGGCGTCAGGAATTGGCCGCCGCGGGCCGGGCTGGCGGCGTGGTCAGATCCGCTCTGCCAAGCCTGGATAGTCGACGATGAATCCTTCCTCGTCGACGCCCACCGTGGTGTCAGAGATCGGCGAACGCAACTTGATCTCATCCAGACTGCCCGTGCTGCTGTAGCTCACGCTGTCCGCTGTGACGGACATCTCCGGCAGGTTCACGTAGACCACAGGCAGTGTGACCGAGGCCGCTCGCTGATATAACCCGAGCCGCCGGATGGGCAGCGCGTTGAAGAAGGGGCTGAACTCCACGTCGACGTCTAGAGCGCCGTTATAGGCCGCGCGGTGTTCGCCCTGATGGTCGGTGACCAACCACATGTTCTCCTCGTCGCGGGCGAAGGAGAACACTCGTTCCCGCTCGGCCAGGGTGACGGTCATCCCGAGCCGCTTGGTGGCACCGGTTTCATCGGTCTGCAGGTCGTAGTACGCGCCGAACGCCGGGTTGGCCTCGGTGGCGGCGGCAATGATGCGGCCATTGGCCTTGATTCTGTTGCCGGACACCTGGATTCGTACCGATTCCATTCGGGGAGCATCCTGTGCGCGCCAGGTCAGCATCGCCTGCCATACACGGCGCGACGGATCAGAAGGGGCTGCGTTCACTCATCTACCGTAAGACGTGCCCGCCAACCGCTGCGGCAGTGCCCGGTATGTTCGTCGCAGCCGCCCGGTGCCGGGCACCGAAATCCACACCGCCGACGCCAGCAGTCCATCGAGCACCAGCGCCAACGCGGCCACCATCAACGCCCCGACAAGGGCCAGATGAAACTCGCGCTCTTTGATCCCGTCGATCAGGTATCTGCCCAGACCGCCGAGACTGGCGTAGGCGGCCACGGTGGCGGTCGCGACGACTTGCAGGGTCGCGTTGCGCAGCCCGCCCAGAATCAGCGGCAGCGCGTTCGGCACCTCGACGCGCAGCAGCACCTGCGCCTCGGTCATGCCCATCGCCCGTGCCGCGTCGACGACCGTCGGCTCGACGCTGGCGATACCGGCATAGGTGCCGGCCAACAGCGCCGGCACTCCCAGCAGCATCAGCGCCACCAAAGACGGTCCCATGCCCAACCCGAACAGCAGTGTGCCGAACAGCAGCACGCCCAACGTCGGCAGGGAGCGCAACCCGTTGACGGCGCCCACCACCAGCAGAGTGCCGCGGCCGGTGTGCCCGATGATCAGGCCGACCGGAACCGCGATCAGCGCCGAGGCACCCACCGCAAGGACGGTGTACTCGAGATGTTCCAGGATGCGGGCCGCCAGCCCGACCGGGCCGGTCCAGTTGTCGGCGGTAAAGACATAGGAGATCGCGCCTTCGACGAAGTTCACCGCGCACCGCCGACTACCGGCGCCACCACCGAGCGGCGGCCGGTGCCGCGCGTGGCGTGCGCCCAGGGCGTGGCCAGCCGGCCGATCACGACGATGAACAGATCGATCACGACGGCCAGCACAAACAATGCGATGATGCCGGCCAGGATCTGATCACTCTTGTCTGTTTGGTACCCCTGAGTGAACCAGCTGCCCAATCCCCCGATGCCGATGACCGAACCGACCGAGACCATGGCGATATTGGTGACCACCACCACCCGCAGCCCAGCTGTGAGTACCGGAACCGCAAGCGGCAGCTCGACTTTCAGCTTCCGGGTGATCGGCGGGTAGCCGACCGCCGTAGCGGCGTCACGTACCTGCGCCGGTACCGCGTCCAGCGCCTCGAGCACCGCGCGCACCAGCAGCGCGGCGGTGTAGGCCGTCAACGCCACCATCACATTCGCCTCGTCCAGGATGCGGGTGCCGATGAGCACCGGCAGCACTACGAACAGCGCCAGCGACGGGATGGTGAACACCACACTGGCCGCCGCCGTGGTCAGTCGGCGCGCGATTCGGGTGCGCTGCACCAGCATGCCCAGCGGCAGCGCGATGGCCAACCCGATCAGCACCGGCAGCAACGACAGCCATAAGTGCACGACGGTCAGCGCCCAGGCGTCGTCGAGATGGGTGAGCAGATAGCGCATCGGCTAGGTCCCCCGATCTCGCGCCGGGCGCACTCGTTGGGACTCCACCGCGGCCAAAACGTCGGCGGCCAGCACGCCGCCGATCACCCTGCCGTCGTGATCAACGGCCACGCCGACCCCCGACGGCGACGACAGCGCCGCATCCAGTGCCTGGCTCAGATTGCCCCTCTGCCGAAACAGTGATCCGGCCCCACTCATGCTGTCGGACAACGGCACACCGTCGCGGTGCCGACGCAGGCCCTCGCCGTCGATCCAGCCGATGGGCTTGCCGGCATGGTCGACCACAACGGTCCAGTCCTCGAAAAACTCTGTCTCCAAGAGCTTCTCGGCCGCGATCTGTTCGACGTCATGCAACGGCAGCCCGGCCGCGTCGATGAGTTGCAGCCATCGGTAGCCACGCCCCAGACCGATGAACCTCGACACGAAATCGTTGGCCGGTCGCGACAACAGCCGGGCCGGCTCGTCGTATTGCTGTAAGGAGCCGCCCTTGAATACCGCCACTCGTTCGCCGAGCCGCAGCGCCTCGTCGATGTCGTGCGTGACGAAAACGATCGTCTTGTGCAATTCTCCTTGCAGCCGCAATATTTCGTTCTGTAGGTCGTGGCGAACCACTGGGTCGACGGCGGAGAACGGCTCATCCATCAACAGGATTGGCGGGTCGGCGGCCAGCGCTCGCGCCACGCCGACCCGCTGCTGTTCGCCGCCGGAGAGTTGCGCGGGATACCGGGTGGCGAGTTTGGCGTCCAGCCCCACCCGTTCCAGCACCTGGTAAGCGGCTTTACGGGCCTCCCGGCGGCGCTGGCCACGCAATACCGGCACGGTTGCCACATTGTCGATTACCCGCTGGTGGGGCATCAGCCCGGCGTGCTGGATGACGTAACCGATTCCCAGGCGCAGCTTCACCGGGTCGAGGGTGGAGACGTCGACACCGTTGATGGTGATGGTGCCCGACGTAGGCTCGATCATCCGGTTGATCATTCGCAGCGCCGTCGTCTTGCCGCTGCCGGACGACCCGACGAACACGGTCAGCTTGCCGTCGGGAATGGTCAGGTCGAGCTGGTTAACGGCCGTGGTTCCGTCGGCGAAGGCCTTGCTGACGTTGTCGAAGATGATCAAGTCATGCCCCGATCGGATGGCTGAAGCCGTTGTCTCGTATCCAATTCCGTGCCGCCTGGTCGGGATCGACGCCCGAGTTTCCGGACACCGCCGCGTTGAGCCGGGCGACGCCGGAGGTGGTCAGCTTCGCCGACACAGCATCCAGCACATTCTTGAGCCGGACCGACTTCTTTTGTGAATTGACCAGTGGCACAATGTTTCCAGCCAAGAAGTTGTGTTCCGGGTCGTCGAGGGCGACCAGGCGGTTCTGCAGGAACGCCGGCGACGTGGTGAAAATGTTGGCGGCGTTCACCCGTCCTTCGATCAATGCGCGCACGGTGACCGCGCCGCCCCCGTCGTCGATCGCGACGAAGTTGCCCGGTTTGATGTCGAGTCCGTACTTCTGCCGCAGCCCCGGTAACCCGGCCGGGCGGGTGGCGAACGCCGAGGGCGCCCCGAATCGCACGTCCGCCGAATGGACGGCCAAATCGGCGATTGTCGTCAGGCTCCAGGAGTTCGCCGTTTGGTCGGTCACGCTGACCGTATCGGTGTCGCTGGCCGGGGCGGGCGTCAGAATCGACAGGTCGTGCGGCAGCTGCTGGCCGAGCTCGAGCTCGACGGCACCCATCATGGTCGCTTTCGACTGCGGTGCGAAATAGAGCAGCAGATTACCGATGTATTCCGGAACCAGGTCGATGGAATGGTCTTTGAGCGCAGGGATATACGTCTCCCGGCTGCCGATACCCATTCGCCTCCCGACCTCAAAACCGTTGGCCTCCAAGGCCTGTGCGTAGACCTCGGCGATGGTCTGTGATTCCGGAAAGTCCCCGGAGCCGACCACGATGGAGTTGGGGCTTCGAACCTGCGTCCCCAGTGGATCGGAATTGCTGCACGCCGCAACGACGAACATCGCCGTGAGCAATGCTGCCGCGTGCGTGATCACAGCTCGCGGGCGCGGCGTTACCGTCATATCGCCGACCCTAACTCCGGAACCGCGCGGACGGTGGCCTGCGACGATTGGTTGCGGCGAATCTGTTTCATTCTGCGTCGGATGGGGCAAAGATGGCAGTATGAGCAGCCAAACCCCTGCGTCACCTGGGCAGCCGCCCCCCAAGCCCACCACCACCCCTGCGCCGAAGTCCGGCGCACGCACCAAAGAACCGGCCATCGGATTCACCCGCGCCGGCGCGCTGTGGTCCTCGCTGATTGCCGGCTTTGTGATCCTGATTCTGTTGCTGATTTTCATCACCCAGAACACGACACCGACGGACTTTCAGTTCCTGGGATGGCACTGGAGCCAGCCCAAGGGCGTGGCGATCTTGCTGGCGGCGGTGGTCGGCGGGCTGATCACCGTCGCGGTCGGCACCGCGCGGATCTTGCAGTTGCGGCGCGCGGCAAAACGGCAGCACGCCGCCGCCACCGCCACCCGCTAGCCGGGCAGCTTGGCCAGTTCGGCCAGACCCCGGGAGATCAGCGGCGCCACCACCTCGGGGGTGTGCTCGGCCGCGTCTCCCATTCCGCGCGCCTGATCCGACATCCGCCGGCGGAAATCGATACCCGCGGCGATGATGGCGAGCTTGAAGTAGGCCAGCGCCATGTAGAACTCCCAATGCGCCAGCGGTATACCGGCCACCAACGAATAGCGGTCGGCCAATTCGTCGGCCGTCGGCAACAACGGTGACGTCCACGCGGCCTGCGCATTGACGATCAAATCCAGGGCGGGGTCGCGGTACACGCACATCAGGGCCGCGTCGGACAGCGGGTCCCCCAGCGTCGAGAGCTCCCAGTCGACGACAGCCCGAACCTTCGTCGGGTCGTCGGCGTCCAGGATCGTGTTGTCGATCCGGTAGTCGCCGTGCACGATCGACGTGCGGCTCTGCTGCGGAATAGCCTCGCCCAGACCGGAATGCAGCCGTTCCACGTCAGCGTCGCGACGGTCCTCGGGCAACCGCACCAGCGACCATTGCGAACCCCAGCGCCGCACCTGACGCTCCAGATAACCGCTGGGCTTGCCGAAATCGGCCAGGCCGACGGCATTGGGATCGACGTTGTGGAGGTCGACGAGCACCCGGATCAACGAGTCGACGCAACCTTCGATGACGGTGTGGCTGAACGCTTCGAGTTGAGCGCGACGACGCACCACCTGGCCGGCGACGAATTCGACGATCTGGAAGGGAGCGCCCAGCACCGAATCGTCCTCGCACAGCCCGATCGTGCGCGCCACCGGAACCGGTGTGTCCTGCAGCGCCGCAACGACGCGGTACTCGCGGGCCATGTCGTGCGCCGACGGGGTCAACCCATGCAGCGGCGGCCGCCGCACCAGCCAACTGGTGCTGTCGTCATAGACGCGGAACGTCAGGTTCGAGCGACCACCGGAAATGAAGTCCGCGCGCAACTCACCCTCGCGCCCGATCCCGAGTGAACGCAAGTAGCGGTCCAGCGAGGCCAGGTCGAGGCCCTCCAGTTGGTCAGCTGAGGTCACCGAACTTGTCTACCATCGCCGACCTCGACCCGGTGCAACACCTGAGATTTGCCGATCTTTCGCTAGGCCTTGCCCGCATCCTCGTCGAGCAGATCCGTGCCGAGATGCCTGAGGAATGGGCGCGCCTGGCCCAGGGCCATCTGCCCAGTGCGGTCGACGAGGACGCTTTCCGCACCCGGGTACGCGCAGCGGTCGACGACCTGGTCGCCGCCGGCGACCCTGAAGACACGGTGGCGGTGTTCAGCCACGGCGGCGTGATCAACGTCCTGTTGCACGAAATTCTCGGTACCGCCCGACTGCTGTCCTTTCCCGTCGACTACGCGTCGGTGACTCGGCTGCTGTTCTCCCGGTCCGGTCAAGCGACGGTGGCCGCGGTCAACACCACCGAACATGTCTGGGACCTGTTGCCGCGAAACCAGAGGCTGCTCGACGAGGATGCGGGCAAGGCCTAGCGAAAGATCGGCAAATCTCAGGTGTTGCACCGGGTCGAGGTCGGCGA
>NZ_LZKU01000187.1 GCF_001672975.1 Mycobacterium sp. 1465703.0 | reverse complement strand
GTTCGCCGAGTCGCTGCCGCGCCATCTGGAGATCATCTACGAGATCAACCGCCGGTTCCTCGACGAGGTGCGCAGCCGCTTCCCCGGCGACGAGGAGCGGGTCGCCCGGATGTCGTTGATCGGCGAGAACGGCGGCAAGAACGTCCGGATGGCGCACCTGGCCACCGTCGGCAGCCACGCCATCAACGGTGTCGCCGCACTCCACTCGGAGCTGCTGAAAAGCAGTGTGCTCAAAGATTTTTACGAGATGTGGCCGGAGCGGTTCAGCAACAAGACGAACGGTGTGACACCGCGCCGCTTCCTCGCACTGGCCAACCCCGGGCTACGCGAACTGCTGGACCGCACCGTCGGTGAGGGCTGGTTGACTGACCTGGGCAGGCTGCGCGGGCTCGAACCGTTCGTCGACGACGCCGCCTTCCGGCACGAGTGGCGTGACATCAAGCGCAACAACAAGTCGCGGCTGGCCAGATACATCCACTCGGTGTCCGGTGTCGAACTGAATCCGGACTGGATGTTCGACGTTCAGGTCAAGCGCATCCACGAATACAAGCGTCAGCACCTCAACGTCTTGCACATCGTCGCGCTGTACCACCGGCTCAAGCAGAACCCCGGGCTGTCGATTCCGCAGCGGGCCTTCATCTTTGGCGGCAAGGCCGCGCCCGGGTACTTCCTGGCCAAGCGAATCATCAAGCTGATCAACGCGGTCGGGGAAACTGTGAACGCCGACCCGGAGGTGAACCGGTTCCTGAAGGTGGCGTTCGTACCGAACTTCAACGTGCAGAACGCCCACATGATCTACCCGGCCGCGGATTTATCCGAACAGATCTCCACCGCCGGCAAGGAAGCCTCCGGCACCGGGAACATGAAGTTCATGATCAACGGCGCGCTGACCATCGGCACCCTGGACGGGGCGAACGTCGAGATGCGCGACGAGGTCGGACCGGAGAACTTCTTCTTGTTCGGCCTGACCGAGCAGCAGGTCGAGGCCGTCAAGGCCAACGGCTATCGCCCGGCCGATTACATCGACGGCAACGACGAGCTGCGCGCGGTGCTGGATCTGATCGCCGGCGGGACGTTCTCGCGCGGCGACACCGAGGTGTTCCGGCCCCTGGTGGACAACCTGCGCTACAACGACCCCTTCCTGGTGTGCGCCGACTACGCGTCCTACCTGGACTGCCAGCAGCAGGTCAGCGCCGCGTGGCAGGACCGGGAATCGTGGACCAAGATGTCGATCCTGAATACCGCACGCAGCGGGAAGTTCTCCTCGGATCGCGCGATCACCGAGTATTGCGACGAGATCTGGGATGTCTGGCCGCTGACCGTCAAGATCTGAGTCGTCGGTCGCTGTCTACCTGCGCGGCCGCTGCCGGTCAGCAACGCCACCTGCGCCCACCGCGGCTTCGCCGAAACGGGCTAGGGTGGGCGGCTCACGCTGCGGAATCCCCCGCTGTTTTCGGCGGTGCTGACAAACGGTTACGGGTGACGTCGCAATTGGACGTTTCCGCGGGCCGCCGCAAGGATCGACACAACGACTCGTGTCAGGAGAGATGTGACCTTACGTTTCCGCAGCCTTGTCCTGGTTCCGTTGGCCATGACCCTGGCATTGCTGCTCGCCCCATCCGCCTCGGCCGACGACTACACAGACCAGCTGGTAAACAAGTTCAGCGCCCAGACGCACGTGGTGGCCGATCCCGGCGCCAGGCCACCGCTGCAGAACGCCGACCGGCTCAACGATCAGATCCTCGCCGGCTCGTGGACGTGGAGCTCTGGACCGCCGATCTGGGTGGCGGCGGTGTCGCCCGCTCAGAGCGGCGTTACCACGGCGGACGCCATCCACCACGCCATGGTGGGTCGCTACCCAGGGTTCTCCGGCGTCATTCTGGTCATCGACGCTCGCGGCTATCACGTGCGTGCCTATAACGTGCCCAAGTCGGTCGCGGACAACGTCAATCAATTCATGAATCAGGCGGCCAGGGATCACCGCAATGACCCGTATGGTGCGACGAGTGAATTCGTCGGCAAGCTGGCCGGCGTCCGGGTGGCTGCCGGACCGTCGACCACCTCTCCCGTCGCACACGAAAAGCGCGACGACTGGGCCTGGTTGAAGGTGACGCTGGTCATCTTCGGCATCGCGGTGGCCATCGCCGGTCTGCTCTGGTTCGTCGTACGCCGAAATCGCAAGCACCACAAGGACACCGAGGCGCGCGAAGAGATCAAGCAGGAGCTGATCGCGGCCACATCGAATGTCAGCGACCTCGATAATGCGGTGCTCACCGATAGCAGCACCGATGTCAGCGCCGAGTCGCTGAAAGCCAACGCCAGCCTGTACGACGCCCGAAAAGCCTACGACAAAGGCGATTACGGCGCGGCGCGGGCGCATCTGCGGGTGGTGGAGTCCACGGTCGCGAGGGCCAACCAGAAGCTGAACCCAGACCGGCCGCGGCCCGACGTTGCCGCGGTGACTTCGGTACCGGTCAGCGACCGCAAGCAGGCCACGGTGCGCGCCAAGAACCCTGACACCGGTGAGTCGGTGACGATCAACAACAACAACTACAGCACCACCGCGCAACCGGGCTATCCGTACTACTACGGCGGTGGTTTCCACAACGGGATGTTCTTCTACCCCGGCTACTACCCGTACGCGTTCTGGGGTCCGGGCTGGACGTGGGCGCTGGCCGATGTGCTGCTGATGGATGCGTTGCTGGATGACCATTGGGGCGGCAGCTACGAACGCGGCTTCGAGGCCGGCCGCGACTCCGCCTTTGCCGATGCCAACAGTTACAGCTATGACGGCGGGCAGGAAGCCGGGTACGACAGCCAACCGGCCGATGTGGGGTTCACCGGTGGCTACCAGGACTCGGGCAGCGCGGACGTCGGATTCGCGGGCAACGACGCCTCGTACTCTGGCGGCGGCGACGAGGGCTTTGGCGGCGGCTGGGACTCCGGAGGCGGCTGGGACTCCGGCGGGTCCGATTTCGGCGGATCGGACTTCGGTGGCGGTGGGTCCGATTCCGGCGGTGGCGGCGACTTCGGCTTTTGACGTCTTGCGACACCGTGTCGATCGAGAAGTTAGGTTCTTTCAATGAGTACAGACAAGATCAATCGCGCCATCCTGCTCGCCATGGTGGTGATCGGAGCGGTCGCTTACGTTTTGCTGTACAGCCACTCGTCAACCGTCTTCAAGGTGCTGGTGCCGCTCGGCCTGATCGTTCTGCTCGGGTTGATCGTCCGGGATGTGGTCAAGGAACGGGACGCCGGAAAGCACTGACGGCCCTTCGCAATGGTTGAGGTAGCGTTCTCAGGAGCCTTCGATCGTTCGGCAGGAGAGCAAATGACCGAAATGCTGGAGTCGGGTCTATTCGGTTTTCTCACAATAGTCAGCCTTGCGCTGGCGTTGACGTTCGTAGCTATCGCCGCGGTATACGTGAAACGGCTGGGAGACCGAACACCTCGTCCGATTGGCGAAGAAATAGGCAGTGCCAAAGCCATTACGCGTAAAGTGCGCAAAGGCGAACCAATGTCGCAGGAAGAGTTGGATTATGCGAGGGAGATCATTGGCCGTCGCAGCTCGTTGATGACGTTCTCCATCCCCGCTGCTCTATTCAGTGCGGGATGCTTTTATGTGTTCGGCAGTCTTTACCACTTGCACGGTGCACCGCCCTCCGAACGGACATTTCTCGGGGTGTTCCCGATGTTGGCCGCCATGAACTTTACGACTCAGATTCTGCGCAGCATACGTTTGAGAAGGCGGTTGCGGAAATTGTCCTGATCGGACACCGGGCCGGGCGTCTGATGCGGTCACGGGCAGATCGGTACGCAGGCAACGGTTCGGGGTCGCGTTGCGGTTGCGTTATCGCCAGTCTTTGCACGATCATATGTCAATTGGATACATGACCGTCTACTATCCGCATGTGCACGAGCGCGGGAGCGGGGGCCAGAACACGATGTGCGGACCGGGTTCCGAAGGGTGATGGAGTGAGCCCCCGTTCAGTCGGTAGGACCGTTTTGGCCCGGTTCTGGATGCCAGTCGTTGCAGTCGTTGCGGTCGGCGTGGGGGCGGTGGCCATGTGGAAGGTGCACCAGTTCTCCGAACCCCCGCCTGTCGTCACCGTCAATGAACCAGCAGCGCCGCCAGAGTTCAGTATCAAACGAATCGACTACGAGGTATTCGGCTCCGTCGGGCAAGGGGGCACGCTCGTCTGGGTGGACTACGACGGGCATCCGCATACGGTCAATCTCACGACCTTGCCGTGGTCGCACACGGAGTCGACCACGCTCACCGTGGTGTCCGGCAGCATCTCGGCGCAGGTTCATGGTGGTTCAGTGGGCTGCCGGCTGCGGGTGAATGGCGTTGTCCGCGCTGAACAGTCCGATACCCATCAGGATGCACACGTTTTTTGTCTGGTGAAATCCGCATGAGCGAGCATCTAGCCGAGCACCGCGTGAAACGACCTTTCGTTCCCAGAATGGTCCGCATCTTCGCGATACCGATCATTGCCTTCTGGGCCCTTCTTGCTATTTCGACAAACACCTTCATGCCGCAGGTAGAGCGGGTCGCGGAAGAGCTTGCGGGGCCGGTGGTCCCGCACTACGCGCCGTCGCAACGTGCGCTGCTGGCCATCGGTGCGAAGTTCCAGGAGTCCAATTCGACCAGCTTGGCCATGGTCGTGCTGGAAGCCAACCGGCCGTTGGGCGACGGAGACCATCAGTACTACGACGAGTTGATGCGCCGGCTGTTGCGAGACACCAAGCATGTGCAGTCCGCCATCGATCTGTGGGGGAAGCCGATCACCGCGGCGGGGGCGCAGAGCCTCGACGGCAAGGCCACCTACGTGCTGTTGCGTCTCGCGGGCGATATCGGCCAAATGCAAGCGAACGAATCCGTCTCTGCCGTTCGGGACATCGTCGCGAAGGACACGCCACCGCCGGGGCTCAAGGTGTACGTCAGCGGCGCGGCGCCGCTCGCCAAAGACACGGTGGCCATTGCGAATAACAGCTTGAACAACATCACGATCGTGACGATCTTCCTCATCCTCGCGATGTTGCTGCTGGTGTACCGCTCTATCGTGACCCTGTTTGTGCCCTTGGCCGGCGTTCTGTTCGAGCTGCTGGTCGCGAAGGGGGTTACCGCGACCCTCGGGCATCTCGGGTACATCGAGCTCTCGTCGTTCGCGGTGAACATCGTCGTCGCGCTGACCCTGGGAGCGGGGACGGATTACGGCATCTTCTTGATCGGTCGCTATCACGAAGCGCGACACGACGGCGAAAGCAGGGAGGAGGCGTTTTACACCGCATACAAGAGTGTCGTGCCGGTCATCCTTGGTTCCGGGCTGACGATCGCGGGGGCGTGCTACTGCTTGACCTTCGCACGACTCAACTACTTCCACACCATGGGGCCGGCCGTCGCTATCACCATGCTGTTCACCATCTCGGCAGCGCTGACGCTCGGCCCGGCCTTCTTGACCGTCGGCAGCCTGTTCGGGCTGTTCGACCCGAAAAGTAAGGCCAAGGCGAATCTGTATCGGCGGATCGGGACGAGTGTGGTCCGGTGGCCGGTGCCGATCCTGTTCGCCAGCTCCGCTGCGGTGTTACTCGGCGCGATCTTTGTGCCGACGTACCGGCAGAACTATGACGACCGTCAATACCAACCGATCAAGGGCCTCGCCAATCAGGGTTTCGCGGCAGCGGATCGGCACTTCCCAAAGAGCAAGCTGTTCTCCGAGATGGTGATGATCGAGTCGGACCACGACCTGCGAAACTCGGCTGACTTCATCTCGCTAGACCGTGCGGCGAAGGCGCTCGAACGCCTTCCCGGCGTCGCGATGGTGCAAAGCATCACCAGGCCCATGGGCCGGGCTTTGGAACATGCCACGATTCCCTACTTGTTCACCACACAAGGCAGCGGGAACGGTCAACAGCTCCCGTTCAACCAGCAGCAAAACGCCAATACCAGCCAGCAGGCAGAGATCACGACGCACACTGTCGAGGTCTTGCGCAAGGAAATCGGCTTCTTTCAGAGGGTGTCCGACGAACTGCATCAGACGGTGCTCACCGTTGAGGACCTGGAACGGGTCAGCAACGAGATGAACGAGGAAGTCTCCAACCTTGACGACTTCTTCCGCCCGGTCAAGAGCTACTTCTATTGGGAGAAGCACTGTTTCGACATCCCCATCTGCTGGGCGTTCAGATCGTTGTGGGACACCATCGACCACATCGACCACCTGGCCGAAGACATCAAGTTCGCGAGAGTCTCTCTCGTGGAGGTGGATAAGGCGTTCCCGCAGATCATCGAGCAACTGAAACTCACGGCAGACGACTCGGAGTCCTTGGCGGCTCTCTTGGTCAACACCTACGGTTCCTCGTCTCTGCAAACCACCCAGACCGACCAGACATACTTCGACCAGGTCAATGTGGGGCTCGACTTCGACCAGTCCCGCAGCGACGACTTCTTCTACATCCCGCACGAGGGCTTCGACAACGAAGACGTCAAGACCGGCATGAAGCTCTTGATGTCACCGGACGGCAAGGCTGCTCGGTTCATCATCACCCACACGGGGGACGCAAATGGACCGGATGGTGTGCAGCACGTCGAGCAGTTCCCCACCGCGATAACCACTGCGCTGAAAGAGACTTCGCTGGCCGGCGCGAAGGTTTATATCGGCGGTTCGGGGGCGACCAACAAGGACATCAAGCAATACGCTGCGTCCGATCTGCTCATCGTGGCGATCGCCGCCTTCGTGCTGATCTTCTTGATCATGCTGTTCCTCACGCGAAGTCTGATGGCCGCCATCGTCATCCCCGCCACGGTGGCCTTCTCCTACGCCGGTGCGTTCGGGCTGTCCATCCTCGTCTGGCAACACCTCATCGGTCTGCCCCTGTACTGGCTGATATTGCCGCTGACGTTCATCATCCTGGTGGCGGTGGGTTCGGACTACAACCTGCTGCTGATCCTCCGGGTCAAAGAGGAACTGCACGCCGGAATTCACACTGGCCTCATCCGCGCGCTCGGAAGTACGGGCGGCGTGGTGACATCGGCGGGTCTGGTGTTCGCGTTCACCATGCTCGCGATGCTGAGCAGCCAGCTCAGAACCGTAGGTCAGGTGGGTTCGACCGTGTGTATCGGTCTGCTACTCGACACGCTGATCGTTCGTTCGTTCGTCGTGCCGTGCATCCTGCGGATCATGGGACCCTGGTTCTGGTGGCCGACGCTGGTACGTCCCCGCCCGCTGCCGCCGACACGGAAGGCCCAGATCGCATGAGCGACAACGACACACCTCTGGCCGGCCGGGTCGCGTTCGTCACCGGCGCCGCACGCGGACAGGGCCGTTCACATTGCGTGCGGCTGGCCCGTGCGGGAGCCGACGTCGTGGCCATCGACGCATGCGGACCGGTGGCGGCCAACAACGGCTACCCGCCGTCGACGCCGGAGGAGCTGGCCGAAACGACGAGTCTGGTGGAAAGCGAAGGCCGCAAAATGCTTGCCGCGCAGGTTGATGTGCGCGACGCGGAGGGGCAACAGCGGATGGTCGACGAAGCGGTCGCCCAATTCGGCCGCCTCGACATCGTCGTCGCCAATGCCGGGGTGCTGAATTGGGGCCGGCTGTGGGAGATTTCGGCTCAACAATGGCAGGACGTCCTCGACACCAACCTGACCGGCGTCTGGAACACCATCAAAGCCACTGTGCCCGCGATGATTCAGGCGGGTAACGGCGGCTCGATCATCACCATCAGCTCGGCCGCGGGGGTGAAGGCCGTACCGGGCTGCGGTCATTACTGCGCCAGCAAGTTCGGCGTGGTCGGGCTGACGAACTCGCTGGCGGTCGAACTCGGCGGATACGGCATCCGGGTGAACTCGGTACACCCCTACGGCACCGACACCCCGATGGGCAACGACCCCTCGATGTGGCAACTGTTCGCCGACAACCAGACCTACATTCACAGCTTCTCCCCCGGCGCCCTGCCCACCGACTCACTCGCCGACCCGAACTTGGTCTCCGACATCGTCTTGTGGCTCGCCAGCGACGCGTCCTCGCTCGTGACGGCCGCGCAAATTCCCGCCGACAAGGGCTACCTGAAGATCTGATAAGAGAGCTGAATCCGCACCGCAAACGGTGGGCATAATCGTGGCGTGAAGGCGCCCGGCGGTGCGATGCCGAAACTGCGGCCCGGATCGCTCCGACCCGGCGAACTGGCGCAGGCATCAGTGATGGGCGCGCTATGCGCGGCGATCGCCATCATTGCGGTCATCCTGCCGCACGGTGGCGGACTGGGCTTGCTCGGCAGTGTGCCGACCGGGCTGCTGGCCTATCGCTACCGGATCCGCGTGCTGATCACCGCGACCGTCGCCGCCGGTGTGATCGGCTTCCTGGTCGTCGGCTTCAGCGGGGTATCGGCTATCGGGCTCTGCGCCTATGTCGGCGGCCTGGCCGGAACCGTCAAACGGCACCGCCGCGGCACGCCCACCGTGGTCGCGGTGTCCTTCGTCGCGGCCCTCTTGCTAGGCGCCGGAATGGTCGTCGCCCTGACGATCCTGACCCGGCTTCGGCAACTGGCCTTTGACACCGCCAGCGCCAGCGTGGACGGCGCCGTGACGGTTACGTCGCGAGTGCCGCAACTGCGCGGGGGCGCCCATCAGTTCAAGGCGTTCTTCACCGAGGCGTTGCACTACTGGCAGTGGGTGGTTCTCGGGTACGCCGTCGTCATCATCGTCGGCGCCTCACTGGTCGGTTGGTGGGCGTTGTCACGGGTGCTGGATCGACTGCGCGGGATTCCCGATGTGCACAAGCTCGACACGCCGGCCGGCAACGGCCCGATCCATCCGGTCCCGGTACGACTGGAGAAGGTGCGGCTACGCTACCCGCACACCGATCACGACGCGCTGCGTCCGATCAACTTGGACGTGCGAACAGGTGAACACATCGCGGTGACCGGCGCCAACGGTTCGGGGAAGACCACCCTGATGTTGATCCTGGCCGGACGCGAGCCGACATCGGGCACCGTCGAACGCCCCGGGGCGGTGGGCCTCGGTGAACTCGGCGGTACCGCCGTCATCATGCAGCACCCGGAAAGCCAGGTGCTCGGCACTCTGGTCGCCGACGACGTGGTCTGGGGTCTGCCACCCGGAAAGAACACCGACATCCCCCGGCTGCTCGACGAGGTGGGGCTCACGGCACTGGCCGACCGCGACACCGGCAGCCTGTCCGGCGGAGAACTGCAGCGCCTGGCCGTGGCGGCGGCGCTGGCGCGCGAGCCGGCGCTGCTGATCGCCGACGAAGTCACCAGCATGGTCGACCGGCAGGGCCGGGAAAAACTGCTCGCCGTGCTGTCCGGTCTCACCCGGCGCCACCAAACCGCACTGGTGCACATCACCCACTACAACGATGAGGCCGAATACGCCGAGCGCACAATCAACCTCAGCGATTCGCCGGGAAACACCGATCTGGTGCAGAACGTGACCGCGCCGGCGCCGACGGTGGCAACCGGCCGCGATTCCGGCGCGCCGGTGCTCGAACTCGTCCGTGTCGGACACGAATACGCTAGCGGCACCCCGTGGGCTCAGACCGCGCTGCGCGACGTCAGCTTCGCCGTACATGAGGGCGACGGGCTGTTGATCCACGGCGGCAACGGTTCCGGCAAGTCGACCCTGGCCTGGATCATGGCCGGATTGACGATACCGACCACCGGCGCCTGCCTGCTCGACGGACGCCCGACCGCGGATCAGGTCGGAGCGGTCGCGCTGCAATTCCAGGCGGCCCGGTTGCAGTTGATGCGCAGCCGCGTCGACCTGGAAGTCGCCTCGGCAGCGGGCTTTTCGCCCACTGATCACGCCCGGGTGACCGCGGCGCTGGCCGCGGTCGGCCTGGCTGCCGGGCTGGCGAACCGGCGCATCGACCAGCTCAGCGGTGGCCAGATGCGCCGCGTGGTCCTGGCCGGCCTGCTGGCGCGATCGCCACGGGTGTTGATCCTGGACGAGCCGCTGGCCGGGCTGGACGCCGCCAGCCAGCGCGGTCTGGTCCAGCTGCTCGCCGAGCGGCGTCGCGACACCGGTCTGACCGTAGTGGTCATTTCCCATGACTTCGCCGGGCTCCAAGAGCTGTGCCCGCGCATTCTGCACCTGCGCGACGGTTCGCTGGAGCCGGTCTCTACTGCGGCCGGCACCAATGCGGCGACGGCGGCCGTCCCGCCGAAGCACCCGGCCGGCCGCCGGCGACCCGTGGTGCTGCTGCGGCCCGTGCCCGGCAGCTCGCCCATACACGAGCTGTGGGCCGGAACCAAACTGCTTGTGGTGTTCAGTGTTTCGCTGCTGTTGACGTTCTTCCCGGGATGGGCGGCGATCGGGCTCACGGCGGCGCTGCCGGTGGCGGGGATATGGCTCGCGCGCATTCCCCGGGGCGTACTGCCGACGGTGCCGCGCTGGCTGTGGATCGTGGCCCTGATCGTCGGAGTGAATGCCGCAGCCGCCGGCGGCAGTCCGAAGATCCACCTGGGCACGCTGTCGCTCGGTCTCGGTGGCCTGCTTGACTTTCTCCGTATCACGGCGTTGTCGGTGGTGCTGCTTGCCTTGGGCGCGCTGGTGTCGTGGACCACCAACGTCGCCCAAATCGCCCCGGCCGTAGCCACTTTGGGTCGTCCGCTGCGACCACTGCGAATCCCGGTGCACGACTGGTCGGTCGCATTGGCGCTCGCACTGCGCACCTTCCCGATGCTCATGGACGAATTCCGGGTGCTCTACGCCGCTCGCCGGTTGCGTCCCAAGCAGCGGACGCGGACCCGCTGGGCGCGGTTGCGGCGCCCGGCGGCCGACGTCATCGACGTCGTCGTCGCGGTCATCACCGTAACACTGCGGCGCGCCGACGAGATGGGTGATGCGATTACCGCCCGCGGTGGCACCGGCCAGATCTCGGCGGCCCCGTCACGGCCGAAACTGGCCGATTGGGCAGCACTTTCGATCGTCGCGGCGGTGTTTGGGATCGCCTTGGCTGCCGAACTGACATTGGTCGCCGGCCACTAGCCTGACGTGCTCAGAACTTTGCCAACGTCGCCACGTCGGCCAACGCGCAGTCCGGGATGCCTTCGGCCGCGCGCAGCAAGAAGTTGAGCTTGGCGATGCGCTCGCCCGACCGCGGCGCACCGTTCTTCTGAAAGGGCGCGCCCAGGCCCACCGCCAAGTCCATCACCACATCGTCGATCACGCCGCCCGAACGGCCCGAGGGGATCGTCAAAATGTTATTGCGCGTGGCATATTCGAAGCAGTCCAATGCTTCGGCGATGGTACCCACCTGGTTGGGCTTGAGGATGAAACCATTCACGGCGGACGCCTCAACGGCCCGCTGCAAGCGGGCCGGATTGGTGACGATCAGGTCGTCGCCCAGAATGATCGAACGGTTCACCGTTTGCACCGCTTTGGCGAAACCGGCCCAGTCGTCCCCGTCGAGCAGGTCCTCGATGAACAGCATCGGGAACTCCTGCGCCAATCCCCGGGCGTAGTCGATCAGAGCCTCCGCGGTCACCCGTTCGCCGTTGAATTCGTATGTAGCAGAGTCGCTCTCGTAGACTTCACTCGACGCGCAGTCCAGTGCGAACGCCATGATGTCGGCGCAGCCGGCGCGCTCGACGGCCTCACCCAGCGCCTCTAAAACGAGGTGAGGGTCGCTGGACGGCGCGATGTAGCCGTAGGACGACGCCAGCGTGGGCGCGCGGCCGAGCCGCCTGGCAAGCACTTCACCGAGCGTCTCGAACAGGCTCACCCCCTTCTCGACCGCTGTTTCGATTGAGTCCGCGCGATACGGCACCACCAGAAACTCGCTGAACGTCTGACACACATCCCCGTACCGGCCTCCGTTGATCATGTTGAAGCTGGGCACCGGGACAGTGGTCGGGGGTTGAAGCCCCAGCAGCGCGCCCACGTAGGCGTAGGTGGGTATACCGGCCGCCGCAGCGGCCGCACGCAGCAGCGCGATCGACGTCGAGTAGATCGCATTACCACCGAGCCGGTGTTTGTCCGGCGTGCCGTCGAGTTCGATCATCACCCGGTCCAGGGTGCGTGGATCGTCGAGTTCCGCACCGAGGAGAACAGGAGCGATGTCGTCGGTCACCGTCGCGATGGCGCGATGCACGCTCAGACCGTTGTAGTGAGTCCCATCCCCGTCGCGCAACACAAACGCCTCATGCGAGCCGACCGAACTGCCGGTCGGTGACGCACCACGGCCGACATGGCCGGTATCTGTCGTGATTTCAACCTCGAGAAGCGGTCGGGCCTTGCAGTCCAGCAGTTGGCGGGCGACGACGGACGCGATCCTCATCATCGACCTCCCGGACCCAAAGAACCAGCGTAAGTCCGCAGTACTGAGAGGTCACTGAGAAATTGCGCGCAGAATGTGCGCCGTTCCCGCCCGTCGCCCTAGGCTAGTGTTTACACAAGTGATACTGTAAAAACTCCCGGCGTCCGGAGAGATTGGGCCTGAAGGAGGATCTTCATGCGGGCGGTAGTGAACCTGGACCGGTGTGAAGGCAACGCCTTCTGTATGAACATCGCGCCGGACGTTTTCCAACTCGACGATGACGAGTACGCGGTGGTCATTGCGGACCCGGTGCCCGTCGATCAGGAGGCGCTGGTCGAGAAGGCCATCGCCGAGTGTCCGCGCGCCGCCTTGTCGCGCGAAGGCTAGCGGGCAGGCGGTCTTTCATCTCACACCGCGACCGCGCACTGGGTGAGCCGCAGACACTAGCGCTTTCAAGACTCACATCTGTGCCCCCGGCGGGACTAGCGGCTCTCTTCTTGAACTCCGAACGTGTTGACGGCCAACGCCAACAAGAGGTAGCCGCCGATCGTGAACGTCAGATCCATGCACTGCTGGTGCGTGAAAAGCTCGCACAGTAGATCCCAGGTGGGTTGGCTGATCGTGTTGTCACTAGTGAGATCATCGACGGCCTGAAGGACGACCTGGTCGGTCCGGTCGGCGCAGCGGCCAGAGCGGATGTCGTCGATTTCGAATTCGGTCAGACCGGCTCGCAGGGCGATCGGGAGGTGGTGCGACCACAGATAATCGCAACTGCTGCGGTGCACCACCCGCAGCAGCGCGACTTCTCGCACCCGGGGCGACAGGGTCGATCGGGCGAGCAGGTAGGCGTTGAACGGCAGGTAGGCCGCAGTCAGGTCGGGGTGACGGACCATGGTCGACAAAACATTGCCCGCGCCAACGGGATTCGCCCGCTCGGCAGGGATCAGGGACGCCAGCGCCGTGCGAGCGCGTTCGTCCCACTCGTCGGCCGGCAATGGTGTCAGGCGCAGCGGATGCTGTTCTGCGGCCATGCTATTCGATCGGTTCGTCGCCGAGCACGGTGGTGCGCAGCATTTCGCGTTGTGAATCCGGGTCGTACGGGGCCGCGCGGTGCAGCACCCCGCGGTTGTCCCAGATGACGGTGTCGCCGATCGACCAGCTGTGGCTGTAGACCTTGTCAGGCACCGTAGCGCGCTCGAGGAGCTTGTCCAGCAGGTCGCGTCCCTCATCGAGATCCATGCCGACGACGTAGTCCGCGGAGGCGCCCAGCACCAGTGATTTGCGGCCGCTGCGATGCGTCCACACCAGCGGATGTTCGTGGGTGCGCCGGGACCGCCAGCGCTGCACCTGCTCCGGCGAGGGGTCGGGGTAGACGCGGCGTTGGGAAGCTTCCAGCGAGTGCACCACCCGCAGGGTGCCGAACCGCTCCTTCTCGTCGTCGGTCAAAGCGTCGTAGGCGGCGTAGGAGTTGGCGAATTCGGTTTCGCCACCCCATTCGGCGACCTGCACCGCCGACAACACGGTGGCCTTCTGCGGGCATTCGTCGCCCAGCGGTGTGCACCCGTCGATGTGCCAGTCGAAGGTGGCCTTCAGGTAGGCCGCCGAGGCGTTCTTCGACTTGTCCAGCGTGATCGGATAAATGCCGGCCACCGGATGGTGGCCGTCGGACGAGTGGTCGATCTCGCCGAGGCGGCGGCAGAAGCCGACCTGGGCCTCCGGGTCGAGGTGCAGACCGCGAAAGACCAGAACGCCGTTGTCTTCCAAGGCATCCAGCACCGCTTCGCCGACCGAGTCGTCGCTTGCCAGTGCGGCGGGCTCCAGGCCGGCGACTTCGGCGCCGACGGACTCGGTGAGTTTGGTGATGGTGAGCAGACTCATGGTCGCTCCTTTCGAAAAAGGGGAGGTACGGGTCGCCCTGGTGGGCGGAAAGGTCAGGGCACCGGCCCACCGGTGCGGATCATGACCGCGTCGGCGGCGTCGACCGGGGCGGGTTGATGCATGATCTCGACCGCCATGGCGACCATGATCAGCGAATAGATCATGTGCAACAGGTTCAGTGCATCCTCGGGCACGTTGTCCAGGGGAAACTTGTCACAGTAGTCGATCGCCTCTTCGAGGCGTGGGAAGAACGCGTCATAGAAGGCGCGCAACTCCGGCATCGACGCACTGACCCGGGCGTTCCAACGTTCGGTTTCGGTTGCCAGACACCAGGTTTGGGCGTAGTCCTCCAGCTCGGCGAAAGCGCTGGGCAGCATGGGTTGAGTCATACCGCCACCGAATCCCGCTCGCGGCGATAGGCTTCGACCCAATCCACCGCGACCTTGTGCAGATGGCGCACCAGGATCTCCTGGTCGCTGAGCGGGAACTCGTCGACGATGCCGTACTCCAGTGCCGCCTGCGTGCCGCCGAGCATGCCGGCGTCTTGCAGCGCAAACTCTTTCAGCACCACCGAGGCGACTTCGTGCTCGATACGCTCCCGCACGGTGCGCGCCGGATGGAAGTAGGTATACGCCTCGAATCGATGCGTGTTGTGTGAGGTCGGCCAATACCGGTACAGCAGATACCACCCGCCGTAGATGAGAATCTCGGTATTCGGGAAGATCTGGAAATTACTGATGCCCCAAGGCTCGATCCCCCCGGGATTGAGCCCGCGCGGCAGGTCACCGATGTCGGGGGTCCGCCACGGTCCCACCAGCCCGCTGCGGGTGGCCCGCTCGATCGGATACATGTATTCCGGTGGCAGCAGCCAGCGGCGCCGCCCGGCCGTGGAGACCAACCGATGCGGGCCGTCGAGTTGGAAATGGCCGCAGGTGAATCCGGCGTTGGGATCGCGCACCTCTGCCGGCACTTGCTGGGAGTGCAGCGACGGCACGTGGTAGTACTCCTGGAAGGCGTCGGCGAAGATCTTCCAGTTGCTGTTGTTGTGCGCCACCCAGTCGTAGCGTTCGGTCAGCTTGCCGAACGGATAATCGTCAAGGCCGGTGATCATCGGGCCGAGGAACTCACGCAGGGTCTGGCGCGGTTGGGGGTCGAAGTTGATGAAGACGAAGCCGTTCCACACGTCGCATTGCACGGGACGTAACCCGTAGTCGGCCAGGTTGAGGTCGAAGAACTCCGCTTCCTGCTGGACGAATTTCAGCGCACCCTGCAGGTCGTACCGCCAACCGTGATACTTGCAGGTGAACTGCCGGCACGTCCCGCGGGTCTCCTCGCCGGGAAAGTCGTTCCATACCAGTTTGTTTCCGCGGTGACGGCACACATTGTAGAACGCGCGGATCTGCTCGTCCTTGCCTTTGACCAGGATCACCGAGACGCCGGCGACTTCGATCTCTTTGGTCAGGTAGCTGCCGACGCGCGGAAACTCCTCTACCCGGGCGACATTCAGCCATGCCCGTTTGAAGATCGCCTCGCGCTCGAGTTCGTAAAACTCCCGCGACGTCGAGTCCTTGAAAGACACCGGCCCGGTTCCCAGTTCGGGATAGTGCTCGGTCCAGGAGCCCTCCGGGGGCCTGCCTTCTCTGGTCATCGGATCCTCACCTTCACATCACCGCTCCGCCGTTGACGCCCAAGACTTGGCCAGTGATGTACCTTGCTTCTTCCGAACATAAAAAACCCACGGCCGCAGCGATATCCGCCCCGGTGCCGAGGTAACCCAACGGGATGTTGCTGGCGATCTGCTCGTTGGGTGGCAGGTAGCCGGCGGCCTGGCCCTGGTGCTGCATCGGGGTCTCGATGCCCGAGGGCGGAATGTTGTTCACCGTGATGCCGTGCGGCGCGTATTCGCGGGCCAGCGACTTGGTCAAGGTGATGACCCCGCCTTTGGACGCCGCATAGTGAGCGGCGAACGGGGAGCCACGCTGGGCGCTGGACGACGAGATCATCACGATTCTCCCCCAGTTCGCCTCCAGCATGTCCGGCAGCGCGACCTGGCAACAATGAAAGGTGCCGGTGAGATTGACGTCGATGATCCGCGACCAGGATTCGGTGGTGATGTCCAAGAAGGGTGAAAAGTCGAACATGCCGGCGCTGGTTACCAGCACCGTCACCGGGCCAAGTTCGCTGCGCACCTTCGCAAAGGCCTGCTCGACAGCGGACCGATCGGTGACGTCGGCGCCGACCCCGAGCGCTGTCACACCGCTGGCCCGCAGGTCGTCGGTGACACGTTGTGCGGCATGCTCATTGACATCGAGGACCGCGACTTTGAGTCCACGCCGCCCCAATTCATGGCAGGTCGCCTCGCCCATCCCTGAGGCGCCGCCGGTCACCACCGCAACCCTAGTCATCGACTCCACTCCACCATCGACCCCTTTTTCGCTCACTCGTAGACCACTCGCACCGTGGGACTGGTGGGCAGGGCCTGACACGTCAGCACCCATCCCTCGTCGACCTCGTCCGGTTCGAGGGCGTCGTTGTTGATCATCCGGGCAGTACCCTGGGTCAGACGGGCCATACATGTTCCGCACGAACCGATTTCACACGAGGACGGCGCTCGCAGCCCCGCCATCCGGGCTGTCTGCAGCAGTGTATTGCCCGAGTCGTACGATGCCGTGGTGGTAACTCCGTCCAGCACGATGGTGACCTCGTCGGTGACCACTTCAGTCTCAGGCGGCGCCGCCGCGGCAAAGTCGTTGACGTCGAAGTGCTCCACATGCACACGATCGGCCGGTACGCCCGTCGCGGACAGGGCGGTGCGCACGGTCTCCATGAACTCGTTCGGCCCGCAAATGTAGAAGTCGGTGTCGCCCGCGTCCTGGACGAACGCCTCGACCTCAGATGGGGTGACGAAGCCGCTGTTGTCGTCGAGATGGTGGTGCACGACGAAGCGATCAGCGTGTCGCTTATGCAGCGACGCCAGAGCCTCGTCGAAGATCACCGCGTCACGGCTTCGGTTGGCGTAGAACAGCCGTGTGGTGCGCTTGCCGGACATCAGCGCCGTGCGCAGCAGCGAAAACACCGGGGTGATGCCACTTCCGCCGGCGAATGCGACCAGATCTCGATCGGTATCGGTCAACACGAAGCGACCCTGCGGCGGCAACGCGGGCAGTTGGCCGCCCGGGGCGGCCGTGTCGTTGAGCCAGTTCGACACCACGCCGTTGCGGTCACGTTTGACGGTGATCTGCAGATCTTCACCGACAACGGGTGAAGACGACATCGAGTAACACCGTCGATGCTCGCGTCCGTCGACACTGACCAGCAACGTCAGGAATTGCCCGGCTTGGTAGCCGAACTGCTCGGTGCTGCCTCGCGGGACGTCGAGCACGATCGACACGGCGTCGCGAGTTTCGCGGATGACGCGCTTGATCCGTAGTGACACAAAGCCATTCGGCAACGCCGCCGCGACGTCGACAGCTTCGGCTCCGGCGTCGATCGCCGTCGCCAAACCGCCGTTCGCGGTCGTGTGATTTCCACCCATCATCGCCAGAGTATCAACTACTTGCGATTAGTCTCAAGTACTAGATACAGCGCCCGCGGCACTGCACCGCGACGGCGCGCGCCGGCGCCCTCGCGGGAAGCGTCAGCCATCGACGTGGTCGTTGAACAGCTCATGGCCAGTGCCCTTTTCGACCACGCGGCCCAGCAATTCACGCAGGGTCCGCTGCTCTTGGTCGGTCAGCACGCCGAACACTTCCTGGTGTGCGGCGATCGCGTCATTGACAACCGTCTCGGCGACCTTGCGGCCTTCGCCGGTCAGGTAGGCCTGCAAGATGCGTGCGTGCTGGGGATCCTGCTTTCGTTCCACCAGGCCGCGGCGTTCCAGCGCGGTGAGCGCGAGCTGGACGCCCTGCGGGCTGATCAGCAGGCGGCGTGCCAATTCGGCGCCGGACAAGCCGGGTTCGTTGGCCAGTTGGCGCAGTACACCGATCTGAGCGGTGCTTACGCCGTGTTCGCGCATTGCCTCGTTGATGGTGGTCAGCGAGTAGTAGAAGGCCTGCTTGAGCAGCCACAGAAGGTTGTCGGTGAGTTCCATACCCGCCTCCGTTATGCCGCGGGGGTTTTGTAGATCTGTCCGCTTTTCATGACAAACCGGACGTCGAGGGTTGTTGCGATGTCGCCGAAGGGGTCTCCGGGGACAGCGATGATGTCGGCGAGATAGCCGGGTGCCAGCCGGCCTAGCTCGTCGTCCGCCTCAATCAGCTCAGCGGCCACCACGGTGGCCGCGTGGATCGCCTGCGCGGGAGTCATTCCCCGTTCGACCAGCGCGCCCAACTCCTTCGCGTTTTGCCCATGCGGGATGGCCGGCGCATCAGTGCCGCATGCGATTCGCACGCCGGCGTCAATCGCCTTGGGCAGCATCGACTTTGCGCGTGGGAACACCTCGAGCGCCTTCTTGCGAAGTTCCGGGGCGATGCGGTCGATGGCCATGGCGTCGGTCAGATACGTGGTCGAGACCAGGAAGGTGCCGTGGTCCACCATCATCTGGATGGTCTCGTCACTGGCCAGGAAGCCGTGTTCGATGCAGTCGATCCCGGCCCGAATGCACGCCTGTATTGCGCTGTCGCCCACCGCGTGTGCGGCCACCCTGACTCCGGCCCGGTGGGCTTCGTCGGCGATCGCGGCGAATTCGGCGTCGGAGTACTGCTGCGCGCCCGGCGCAGTGCTGTGTGACATCACCCCGCCAGAAGCGGAGACCTTGATCAGCTTGGCGCCGTGCCTGATCTGGTAACGGACGCAAGCGATCACGTCGGGCACCCCATTGGCGATGCCTTCGGCCACCGAAAGCGGCATGACTCCTGGAGCCAACCGCTGGAACACCGTGGGGTCCAAATGCCCGCCGTACGGCGTGACGGCATGGCCGGCGGGGTAGATACGCGGTCCGACGTGCCAGCCGTGATCGATGGCGCGCTGCAGCGCCACGTCGAGCAGATACCCCCCGGTCTTGACCATCAGCCCGAGATTGCGCACTGTGGTGAACCCGGCCTCCAGGGTGGTCCGCGCGTTGACCGCGCCCCGCAAGGTGCGATAGACGGGGTCATCCTGCACGCCGTGCATGGGTGACGGCAGGCCTTCCGGGCCGCCGGGGCCGCCGATGAGCAGGTTGAGTTCCATGTCCATCAGGCCGGGGAGCAGCGTCACATCCCCGAGCTCGACGATGGTGGCCGAATCCGGAAGTGGCTCTTGGGGATTAATTCCGGTGATGCGTTCACCGTCAACCACCACTTCCGCCGGCGTATTGATCTTGCCGGTCACCACGTCGGCCCATCGCGCCGCGCGCAGCAACGTGGTCATGGAACGGGCTCGGACACGCAGTCCAGCGTCGACGCCCCCGAGTCAGGGACCCGGGGCTGTTTCCAGCATTCCACCGGGAAGGACACCATGATCATGGAATAGAGCAGGTGCATCAGATTCTGGACGTCGTCGGGCAAGTCGTCGAGAGAAAATTTGTCGCAGAACGCCAGAGCCTCTTCGGCCCGTGCGGTGATGGCGTCGTAAAAGGCCTTCATCTCCGTCATGGAACTGGCCAGCCTTTTGGCGTAGCGTTCCGGTTCGCTGGGCAGGCACCAGTCGGAAAACCGTTCGAGGTCCGCGAATTCGGGGGGCAGCATTGCCATCGTGTTCACACTCCTGCCGTAGAAGTCCGGCGGTAGTCATCAATCCAGGCCGCCGTCTCCTTGTGTAGGTGACGAATCAGGACCTCCTGGTCGCAGAGCAAGAAGTCATCGATCACCTGGGATTCGAGCATCGTCTGGGTCGCCTCCAGCGTGTTGGCATCCTGCAACCCGTATTCCTTGAACGACACCGCCGCCAGTTCCTGGGCTACCCGCTCGCGCGGGGTGCGCGGCGCCGGGAAGTACAGCGTGCCCTCGAAAAGGTGGCTGTTGTACGACGTCGGCCAGTAGTGGTAGGTCAAATACCAACCCTGGCCCCAGAACAGAATGACGAAGTTGGGGAACAGCTGGAACGAATCCAGCCCCCACGGATCACATTTCGCGGGATTGAGCCCCTCAGGCATTGGACCCAGGTCGGGCTTGTCCCACGGCCCGAACAAGCCGCTCTGGCAGATGTCCTCCATCGGCTTGCGCATCTCGTCGGCCATTTCCCAGGCCCGCACCCCCGACGTGCTGACCAGCCGGTGCGGCCCCTCCAGCCGGTAGTGCGGAGCTTCAAAACCGGCCTCGGCGGCCGCCTTTGAGTACGCGGTGGGCGACTGGTTCGCATGCAGCACCGGAGCGTGATAGAACTCCTGGAACGCATCCATGTAGAGCTTCCAGTTCGCCTTGACTTCCGAGCGGTAGTACCAGCGGGATGTCATCTTGTCGAAGGGGTAGCCCTCCAGCCCAGCGATCATGGGGCCCAAGAACTCTCGTAACGACTGTTCGGGGGTCTTGGCGAAGTTGACGAAAATGAAGCCTTCCCACACGTCGCAGTGCACCGGCACCAGTCCATAGCGACTCTTGTCGAGGTTGAAGAACTCCTCCTCCTGCTGCACAAAGGTGAGGTTGCCGTCCAGGTCGTAGCGCCAGGCATGGTATTTGCAGGTGAACTGCCGGCACACGCCGCGCGTTTCGTCCTGCGGCATGTCGTTCCACACCAGCTTGTTACCCCGGTGGCGGCACACGTTGTGGTAGGCCTTGATGTCACCAGAGGTGGTGCGCACCAGGATGATTGAGGTATTGACGACCTTCAGTTCGCGGGTAAGGTAACTGCCCTTGCGCGGAAGCTGTTCAACGCGACCGACATTGAGCCAGGCCCGTTTGAAGATGGCCTCGCGCTCCAGCTCGTAGATCTCGGGGCTGATGGAGTCCTCGTAGGACACCGGATCGGTGCCCAACTCGGGGTAATGCTCGGTCCAGCTACCCTCCGGTGGTTTAGGGAATCGAGCCATGATCGCTCCTTCAGCAAGTCCAATGTCACCGAAACCATCGGCGCCCGGTCGCTCACCGCAGTAGTATCTGCGCGAAACAACCGCCTGCGCACCGGTTTCACCGATCCCTGAGAGCTCCGTCACGGCCGACGGTATATCCTCGACCCATCAATAGCAAGTAGTTGATATTGGCCTCAGGAGGCTCGGATGAACCACAACCTCGGAGTGCAAACCGCCGGAACCGATCGGGCTGCGTCGCCGGCCGGGGTCGTGCAGGTCATCTCACCACACACCGAGGAACCCATTGCCGCGGTCGACGCGGCGGGACCCGACGACGTCGACAACGCGGTAGCCGCCGCCCGCGCGGCCTTGACCGCAGAACCCTGGGGCCGCACCGAGCCGTCGGAACGGATCGCCACCATCCGGCGCTTGGCCGACATCTACGACCAGCGCCGCGCCGAGATGGCCAACCTGATCAGCACCGAGATCGGTGCACCGATCAGCTTCGCCCAGCGCGCTCAGGTCGGCCTGCCCGCCTTCATGATCCGCGCGTTCTGCGACCTGGCCGAGCGACATCAGTGGCAGGAGACCAGGCCCGGGTTCTTCGGAAGCGACGTGCTGGTCCGCAAGGAAGCCGTCGGTGTCGTCGCGGCGATCGTGCCCTGGAACATGCCCCAGTTCCTCATCGTCACCAAGCTGGTGCCCGCGCTGTTGGCCGGCTGCGCCGTCGTGCTCAAACCCGCACCCGAAAGCCCATTGGACGCACTGCTTTTGGGCGAGATGATCGACGAAGCCGGCCTGCCGCCCGGCGTGGTCAGTGTGCTTCCCGGGGACGCCGCGCTCGGCGCCTATCTCGTCGCCCACCGTGGAGTGGACAAAGTGTCCTTCACCGGTTCCACCACCGCGGGCCGGGCCGTCGCCGCAGCCTGCGCCGCCAACCTCACCAAGGTCAGCCTCGAACTCGGTGGCAAGTCCGCGGCGCTCGTGCTCGACGACGCGGCGCCGGACAAGGTCGCCGCCGGGGTGCGATCGGCCAGCCTGTCCAACAGCGGGCAGATCTGCAACGCCTTGACCCGTGTATTGGTGCCCCAGGCGCGCCACGACGAATACGTCGATGCGCTCGCCGCAGAGATGAGCGGCCTTCGCGTGGGTGACCCCAGCGATGCCAAGACCCAGCTCGGTCCACTGGTCTCCCGTCGCCAGCAGCAGCGCGTGCGCGAGTACATCCAGGTCGGCCAGCAGGAGGGGGCGCGATTGATCGTCGGCGGCGACGGCATGCCCGACGGGCTCGACCGCGGCTGGTATGTCCAACCCACCTTGTTCGCGGCGGCCGATAACGCCATGCGCATCGCACGGGAAGAGATTTTCGGACCCGTCATCACCGTCATCCCCTACCGCGATGAGGAGGAAGCGGTCCAGATCGCCAACGATTCGGACTACGGACTGGCCGGATCGGTGTGGGGCAACGACACCGAACGGGCCCTGGCGCTCGCCTCGCGGATCCACACCGGCACCCTGGGCATCAACCAGGGCTACACAATGGACCCGTTCGCGCCCTTCGGCGGCGTCAAGGCCAGCGGTTACGGCCGAGAACTCGGACCCGAGGGGCTCGACGGCTACCTCGACACGAAATCAATCGCGATCGCGCCGGGGAGCTAATTAGCTAGCGGGTCTCGCTCGCGACGTATACGTCGACATATCCGATCGGGATGCCGGTCCACGTCGCGATGCAATCGCGTGCCGCCAGCTCCACGGTGGCTCGGCTGGCGGCGCGGGTGGCCCTGCCGATCTCGGGAATCCGGATCATCCATCCATCCGCATCACGAGTGATTTCGATATCGAAGCACTGGCCGACCATCGGACACTTCACGCGGGGAGCGACCCGCTGTCGGCGGGCACTGCGCAACGATTGACGGCGCAACAGAGTGGGCTGAACAGACATGGCTGCTTTCCTGAGTCGCGAACGAACCGCGGCAAGAGTAATCCGCATCGGGGCGAAAACCTAATTTGCGATCTCGGGCGGATAACGGTGAACCGTCGATCGCTGCGGATCGCGGCTTTCCGCGCGCCGCAAGACCCGGCTTTCTTGTTCCGCCGGACCATCCGGTGATCGAGCGAACTAACCGCCCACCAGGCGAGTTGCCTTGTGCTCGAACCGGCTTCGTCCGTTGGACGTGGCTCGATACGGCCTCACGAGCACGGCTTCACGAGCCCATCGACGGAGTCGGCGAGCCTGCGAATCAGGTAGCCGACACGGCAAGTGACCGTTATCAGGTGTTTGCCCACGCCGGCGCGGATCGCCTTATGCGTCCGAAACGAGGGGGACTTGGCTACCGCACGGTAAAGTGTGACATGGACCACAATTATCCGCGCAATGTTGCCAGCGTCACACCCTAGGAGATTTCATGGTCGGCGTGAATCGTTCGAGCAAGGCCGTCGTTACTCCTCGTGCTGGCGCCACAGTCCATTCACACCGGTTACTCGTGGCGTTTCTGACTGTCACCGTGTTCATCTGCGCGGTCGTGGGTGTCATCGCGGCGGCGGTGATGGGGCAAACCACCGCCGCGCTCCTCATCGCGCTGGTGGCTGGAGCGTGGTTCTCGGCAGCCGTCTTCTGCTGAGCCGTCCGCTTCGACGAATGGTCGAAGCGGGTTGGAGCTAAGGGGCCTTGCCGGGGTCCGAAGAGCACTGCGGTAGCCGCCGTAGTGCGTCGGGATCGCCCTGGACCCGCAGCCGCCGTTGTCCGTCCTCTTCACTGTCAACCTCAATCGGCAACTCGGGGCCGCCGGCT
The DNA here is from genome assembly GCF_001672975.1 of Mycobacterium sp. 1465703.0. Lineage (GTDB taxonomy): Bacteria > Actinomycetota > Actinomycetes > Mycobacteriales > Mycobacteriaceae > Mycobacterium. The sequence continues at coordinate 5,267 of NZ_LZKU01000187.1, read as the reverse complement.
GGATCGATGAGAAGCTGCAGTTCGTCGGAGTCGACGAACAACACTGCGTCATCGTGGGACAGTCTCCACGGGTGGCCATCGGTGGGCCACCGGCCACCGACGACCCGAATATCGTCGGTATTAGCTGACTGACCTTCGTCCGCATCCGCCTCGACGCAATCGATCCACAATTTCGCGGGCACCGGACGGAAGTACACCGCGAGGCGTTGGCGGTTGAGGTCAAGGTCGACCGGCATCCCGATCGGCGGAAGCGATGTGCCCTCGGGTTGATCGTTGAGCGATTTCTTGACCTGACGGGAACCTATGCCGGTGCCGAACCAGTCGATGGTGAGGACGGTGGTGATGTACTGCGCGATCGCCAAGGTCAACAATCCGCCCGCCCCGGCGACTCCGACGCCGGCAGCCCCCGCTATCCAGGTCACCGGCAGCGCAAGCAGACCGACGACAGCCGCCGCGCCTGCGGCCGTGGCCACTTTCCCGGCAGCTGTCAGGCTGAAGTCCGCGTTCACGTCCGGCTCGGAGTTCTGCGCCGGTCGCACCCCCACGGTTCGTGGTAGTCGATCGAATCGCTCACGAACTCGCTTGACTTCCGCCTCGTATTCCTCGGTGCTGAGGTGGCCGGCGCGCTTCTTCTCGCCGGCCAGACTCAGCGTCCGCTCGAGAAGCTCGATGCTGTCTACGTCCTCTCGGACCAGCTCTTTCGCTTTCGGGTCGCGTGGGATGTCGCCGAGGCCCATGTCATAGGTCACCTTGAAGGTGGCCTTGAAGTCGTAGAGCTTGGTTTCGGCGCTCACGGTGCCGTCGACGACCAACTTGCCGTCCTCGGTTCGCGGCACAATATCGGCGTCGAGAGCGTCGAGACTGCGGTCTTGGCCGCCGATGCTGATGGTCGTCGGAGCCGCCAGCGCGCACGGCGCATCCGGGTCGAAGTCGCTCTCGTCGAGATCGAAACTGTTCATCACGGTGTCACGGACCTGCCGCAAAATGCTCCATCCGGTAGAGGCCAAAGCGGCCCTCTCACGGGGGTTTTCGGCGAGGACCGACGCGGGCAGCTCCTCACCGGCCGGCAAGTCGCGCAATGTCTGCAGCTGCACCACCATGGATTCCTCGGTGGCCTGGATCGCTGACGAGCCGACGTCGAAGCGCTGCACGATGGCGTCGAGTTTCTTGACCGTGCTGTCGTCTTGCGCCTCGCCGTCGACGTCCACCGGCGACGGCAGTAGTGCCTGAATCCCGTTGTCGCCCATAGCTTCCAATTGCGGGCGGACCGCGTCGGCGATTTGGGCGGCGAGCGAGTCGAGCACCCTGGTTCTGGCTTCCTCGTCGGACAGGCCGAGGTGCTGCAGTTTCTCCATGTTCACCATCAGCTCCCCGGCGATGCTGTGGGTTATCCAGTACGCCTCGGCGTAGTCGAGTTCCCAGCTGATCCGCGGATCCTGCCCGGCGAAAACCGTGACCCCGTCGTCCCGGCGCTCGGCATCTGCGCCGAACAGCCACCCGGCGTACTGGTCCGGCGACGGAGTGGCCACCAGCACGGGAGCATCCTGCGATGTGAAGTTCAGTGCGATCGTCTGCTTGCCCGGCTCTATCTGGTGCGGCTCGAGCTGATCGTGAATTGTCAACCGCCCGAAGAGCGGAATCTCGTTGTAGGCGATCTCGCGCGACTCGCCGGCGCGCGGACCATCCGGAATCGTGATAGTGGCCGGGGGCAGGGATACCAGCGGGATGCAGGTAACCGAATCGATGACGATCTTGGAATCGAAAATCACCAAGTCTATTGCGAAGTGCCGCAACGGGTCCCGAGCTTCACCGTCGGCTTCCTCCTGCCACAGCCGCTGCCGGGAGTCGAGAACGAACCAGACGCGATCCAGGGTGAGGTCCAGGGTGGCGGTCGCCGAATAGCCCGGACCGTCGACGGACTGCGTGTACTTGTCACCGCTGAACATCTCGGCCGTCTGATCCTGTACGCGTTCGCGATGAATCTCGATGATCGTGTCGGGGCGATGCATGTGGTACTCCGTCCCTCGGCGGCGCGCATGGCGCCGTCGTCGCGCATGCGATATGTCGGCCCGATCCAGTCGGCTTGAGAAGGCTGTACCCAAAAAGGTGCATTTCGAGTCACTCCCCGGTTCATGGGGAGCAACGGACATCCACTTCTGCTAATCCGGTCGGCTCGGCGGGAATTCGGCGCGCTTCTCGATAGTCTCCCGATAGGCATGTACCCGGCCCGGGATCGTCGCGAGCACCGCGATGGTGCGACCGCCTCGCCCGTAAGCGCCGACGAATTCCCAGCCGTCCGAACTGCCTTCGATGACCTCGACAGCATCGTAATCAATTGGCACGCCCAACATCTGCAGCTTGACGTCGTATTGGTCGGACCAGAAGTACGGCAGTTCGTCGAAGGCTTCGGCGCGCTCGGGCCCGGCCAGCAGTGTGCGCGCCGCGGCCGCGCCCTGGCGTCCGGCGTCATCCCAATGCTCGGTACGCAGGTGCCGGTCATAGAGCGGATGCCACCAACGCGCGACATCACCTGCGGCGACGACAACCCCATCGCCGTCGTTACCCTCGGCGACACCTTTCGCATCGCAGACCACCCCGTCGTCCAGATGCAGGCCCGAGCCCTCCAGCCAGCCGGTGGCGGGAGTAACGCCGAGCCCGACGATGACGACATCGGCTGGAACCTGCGAACCGTCGGTAAGCCGAACTGCTTCCACGTGCCCGTCGCCGACGAATCCGTCGACACCCACGCCGACGCGCAGATCCACACCATGTTCGCGATGCAACTTGGCCCAGCAAGGCGCCAGCTCCGCGCCTAACGCTTGCACCAGCGGTCCGGATGCCTTTTCCACCAGCACCACATCAAGCCCCAGCAACCGGCAGGTCGCCGCTACCTCGCTGCCGATGAACCCGCCCCCGACTACCACGACACGAGGACGCGAACCGAGCCGCTCTCGAATTGCCAAGCAGTCATCGACCGTCCGCAGCAGGAGCACCCCGTCTGGAGCCGGGCCGCCCGGCCATTCGCGCGGTTGCGCGCCACTGGCGATGACAACTCCGTCGAAGCTTAAGGACAGATTCTGGCCCTCGTCGCGGACCTGGACGGTTCGCGCGGACAGGTCCAGCCCGACCGCGGATGCCCCTCTGAGTACCCGCGCATCCATGTCGAACTGCGCCGCCATGTCGATGCCCGCTCGGTGTACCTGGCCGCTGAGCAGCTTCTTCGACAACGGCGGCCGATGGTATGGGGCTTGCCGTTCGGCGCCAACGATCGTCAGGTCGCCGTCGTAGCCGTCCCGTCGCAGCGTCTCCGCCGCCCCCATCCCGGCCACTCCGGCGCCCACGACGACGACCTGGCGTAGCTGACGATTTGCCGGCATCGCGTCAGTCCTCCACCACGATCGCCCCGGTGGGACAGGACACTTCGGCGGCTTTCAACGGTCCGCGTAGCTCCCGCGGCGGTCGATCCTGCAGCAGGTGCAGCCCGTCTTCTCGTACGTCGAAAACCGAGTGGCACAGGCTCATACACACGCCGTTGCCGTCGCAGGTATCAAGATCCACCGAAACCTTCATCGAACTGCGGCCTTTCCTTCTAACTGCGCCCGCTCGCGAGCGGCCTTCGCCGCCGGCGATTTCTTGATGTATTCGACTGCCATCGTGGTGACCGCTTCCGGACCGGGATGATGATGAGGCCGCATATACCTGGCGGGTTGGGTCACCATCAACTGCCAGGGACCGGGCAGCTTGTACTCGCGGGCCGCACGCAGCCAATCTCGCCAGCGCCACTTCTGGTCGATGGTCGGGTCATGAGCCATCAGGTATTTCGCACCAGCGATCCACCAGCCGTAAAACAGCGGCGTGGTCATCAACATCGAGAAGGCCCTGATGAAGTAGTTGCCGCACACATGTTGGTAGACGTCGAACACCAGTGAGCGGTGTTCAACCTCCTCGGCCCCGTGCCAGCGCAGCAGATCCAGCATCATCGGGTCTGTGCCGGCGTAATCCAGACCGCGGTTCTGTAACACCCATTGGCCCAACATCGCGGTGTAATGCTCCAGCGCCGCCACGTCGGCCAGACGTCGATACAACCACCAGCGCTTCAACCCCGGCGTGAACCATTTCGGCGGATCGCCGAGCGACACCGACAGCATTTTCCGGAGTCGCGAGGTGTACGGCTTGGTGTCGATGCCCTGTTCGGCTAAATGGTCGAGCACCACCTGGTGCGCCCAGGCGTGCCAGGACTCTTGCTGGATGAACGGTTTGATCGCCGCCTCCAGCTCCGGGTCATCGACCAGCGACGACGCCTCCAGAACGGCCTTGATGAAGTGCCGCTCCCCTTCGGGCAGCAGCAGATGCAAAACGTTCATCATGTGCGTAGAGAAGGGGTCGTCAGGCACCCAGTGCAGTGGCGTCTCGGACCAGTCGAATCGGACCATCCGGCGATAGCGCGGATGCCCGTCGTGGTGAAGTTGGACCTCGGGCATCGAAAGCTCCTCCCTCGAGCTTGTCGGCCGTTCTTGTTTCGTTTGGATACACGTTGGCTCGCTGCGGAACCGCGCTGCGGGCCCCCATTCCGCCGCGAACAACCGTTCACTCAGCGGCGTACCCAGGCGAGTGGCCAGTTATGCATGTCCGCGGTACCAAGATGCTGAGAGTTCGCTGCCTACTGCGCGGCAGGACGAGCCGGACGGTCGCCACCGCGCAGCCATTGACTCAGGCCGGTGAACCACAAAAACCGATTTGATATCGACTTTTGCGCGCTACTTCTATTCACAAATGTCACATATTTAACATCACGCGATGCAGGGCTTGTCGGTGGATGCGCGCCTCCAGCGATCGCGCGCTCTTCCCCGGCGCGAAGTATTGCGTAACGCCATCGCTATCTCTGCGGTGTTTGCGGCATCGGCGACTGCCGCCGTCGAACCCGCGCCTGAAGTCCGATGGTGCTGTCCCGCCCGGCTTGCCGTATTGATAATTGCTGACGATCATCAGCCCGGCAGCGGTCAGTTGCTCGGCGTAAGACCGGGTGATCGGCTTGGCGCCCATAGACGAGCCGGGACGCGACAGCGATACGTAGTTGATGACCCCGGCGTAGCCGGCAGCTCGAATGTGCTCTGCCGGAATTTGGCGCATGGCGAAGTCGATCAATTTGGGGGTGGCCGCAGCCGTCGTAGGGATGGCAGCCGCCGTAGGGACGGCGGCAGTCGCCGATGCCGCAAACACCGCAGAGATAGCGATGGCGTTACGCAATACTTCGCGCCGGGGAAGAG
>NZ_LZKU01000186.1 GCF_001672975.1 Mycobacterium sp. 1465703.0 | reverse complement strand
ACAGCGTCGCCGGCCAGGTCTGGCAGACCTTTGGGTTCGGTCTCAGAGATCTCGAGCCTGTTCACCGCCTGCGCGAACCGCAGGTAGGTATCGACGCTGGCAACAACCACGCGCGCGTCAATCGACACGATTTCGATCCCGACAAGCGAGAGACGCGCGTAGGCGTCAATCACCAGGCCCTTGTCAAGGATCGTGTCGATGACATCGGCCAATCCGCTGGAGCTGCCGCCGCCGCCGGCTCCACCGCCGGCCGGTTGTATTGCTGTGGTCATGCTCGACTCCTTTCTTTCATCGCTGCCGGCGTCCGAATTGATTCGCCGCGGCTAGGCGACTGACGTTGTTTTGGTCCGGACTCCGCGATTTCTTCAGGAGTCCGGCGCTTTTGCCCTGCTCCGGGCCGTCGTTTTTCCGCATCCTTGACCGTGCGGCCTTTCCGGGTTTCGCGCCGCCCTCCCGGTACCTCGTCGGGGTGCAGCACGGCTTGAGTCATGAGTTGGCGCTGAAAATCCTTCAGGGACAGGCGGGCACGCCGGCTATGCGCCCGCGCGAACATCCCGTACGGGTGGTACTCCAGCACGACGATTACCCGGGTGAGATGCGGCGCGAGTTCGTGGAACGTTACCGCTCCATCGACATATTCTTTTTCACCTTGAGATCGCCAGCCGATTCGTTGGCTTGGCACCTGTTCGGTGATCGTCGATTCCCAGGTTTGATGCGAGAAGAACGCCTTTGCCTTCAATCGGAGCTTCTTGGTCGAAACCTGTTCGACTTCTTCTACCTTTTTCATGAGTTTCGGGAACTGGGCGAACTGCGTCCACTGCTGATAGGCGACGTCCACCGGTACAGCGACATCGATGTGCTCAACGATGTTGGTGGCCTTGGACTTCTCCGCACCGCCATCGCTTTTGTTACTGCGGGACAATGCCGCGGCGTCTCGTAGTTTCGCTCTCAGCTTGCCGGTGGCGCCGGCGACACCCGAGGCGACAGCCGATTTAATCGGCGACTCAGCGGTGAGTCGGTCTATCCCGGTGACGGCGCCCAAAAGGCCTCCCTCGCCACCGGATTCCACGTAGTCGGCGAGACGTTCGGTAGCACCGGTGAGCCGGCCCGAGAGCGACGACACTGCCCTCGCGGTCACGGTGCCGGCCAGCTCCTGCAGCGAGGACTGGAGCTCCTCCAAAGGCGAAATGGTTTCTGCCGCTTGGCCCCGGCGAGATTCCCTTCCCTTTACTGGCTGCACCATCGCTAGTCACCGGCCTCGGCGCACGGGTGCGCGTGTCGTCGCTGGTCTACGGCGAACAGCGCGGGCCTGGGGTGCATCCGCTGCAGCGACGCGCGCAGACCGCCGCACTGATGGCTTTGGCGCGGCCGGCTTAGGCGTCGCCCGGCGCTTCCGTGGCGGCGGCTGCGGCTCTTCATCGACGGGCTCAGCCTCGTCGGCAAGGTTTGCTTGGTCGTACTGATCGACTTCCTCGCCGTCCTCGTCTTCCAGGTCTAGGGGACCCTCATCGTCGTCGATGGCGTCGTCCTCGTAGAGATCCGCTTCCTGGTCTTGGTCCGCTGGCGCACGCCTGCGCAGCAGTCCGGTCACCGATTTCACTGACTTGCCGAGGGTGTCGCCAACGTCCTCGACGGTGTCGCCGACATCAGTGCCGACGGTGTCGACTGTGTCGCCGACGTCCTCCACGACTTCGCCCAACCCTGCCGACGGCGCTTGCTGTAGCCGCTCGTTGAGTGCGTTCACTCTATTAATGGCGGTGGCGAGGGCGGCTGCCTTTGCGGCACTAAGTGCCTGATCGCGCAGCTGCTCGGTGAGTTGCATGAGCTCATCCGACGCGCCCAACGACCTCAGGCCATCGGCCAAAACATCGGTCGGTTTGGTTCGGAACTTCCCCGTGATGCCTGCCGAAGCCAGCATCAGTGCAAGGCGCATCTTGCGGGTTCTCCCGAGCAGGTACCCGGCCCCTACCGCCAGCGCAACTTTGGATCCATTTGGAGGCGACATAACTGCCTCCTCTCCTCAGCTAATCCCTCCATGTCCATCGAGCGGACGCCCGGGCCCTAACTCCGAGACCTTCGACCGATGCATAGATGGCGGCTACCCATAACTTGCTGTCGCTACCCCTGAGAACTGGGCGCATCGAGGATCTCTCACCATCCGCTTAATAGATCTTGCCGTCAATTAATCCTGAAATTTCAGCTGTCCGTTGGGATTTGTCAGAGGCCGTTTTGGGTAGACGCTGCCCCATACGGGGTCGAAGGCTGCGGAGGATCTGTAGGTCGCCGGGAGTTAACTCCGACTCTCATAGACATGGGGACGTAGCGAGAGGAGAGCCATCATGTCATACGGTTGGAGTCGGCGGGCCACAGCAAAGCAAGGGGTCCGCCCATGACCACCGCGCTACCGCCCGCGGGCGGTTCAGCTAGCGGACCAAGTTCCAGCGGGTTAGCCGACGTCATCGACACGATCCTCGATAAAGGCCTTGTTATTGACGCTTACGTGCGGCTCTCGCTCGTCGGCATTGAGTTGATCACGATAGACGCACGAATCGTCATTGCCAGCGTCGACACCTACTTGCGTTTCGCGCAGGCAGCCAACCGGCTGCAGATCTCCACGAACGAGCCGAAGGGCTTGGCCGACCTCGTTCAAAGTGTCAAGTCGGGTGGCTCCAACGCCAAGACTCAAGGCGTCTTGGAGGCGGCAAGCGAGAAGCTTGGCGACTTTCTCAGCCAGAGCCAACAACCGCAACGGCACAAAGTGAAACGGGTTTCAAGCCGCCGGGGCGCCACATGACCTCCTCCGATCTCCAAGACCAGGGGCAAGATGCACAACGCCGCAGCGGTGTCTATGTGTACGGGATCGTTCCCGCTGATGTCCAGGTCGAGGAACATGCTCGGGGCGTCGGGGATCCGCCGACGAAGGTAGATGTAGTCCGGGAAGGCGACATTGCCGCGCTGATAAGTGACGTTCCGACGGACCGCCCTCTTGGCACCCCGGAGGACCTGCAGGCCCACGCGCAGTTGCTCGACGGCACCGCCAGCGTCACGCCGGTGCTGCCGTTGCGGTTCGGTGCGGT
>NZ_LZKU01000185.1 GCF_001672975.1 Mycobacterium sp. 1465703.0 | reverse complement strand
TCCGCCCGCTGCCCGTTGTCAGCTGCACTTACGGCGACAGAGCCCAGCCACGCACCGAACTCTTCGAGCCTGCGCGCGCCGCACGAAGGCGCCGCTGTATCTGGGCGTGGCCCTCACTGTGGCCGTCGTGCTGTTCGCCATCGTAGGATTTTGGGCCCCAGGCCTTTTCGTCACCAAAGAACTCGCCGTCACCTGGTGAATTTTTGGCGGCCGCGCCGCCGGGGACGCACGGGGTAGCCGCCGTGTTCGGCGAGGTCGTGCAAGCGGCGCAGGGCGAAGTCGCGCGGCCGGCCGGGCTCTTCGGGGACCACGACCCCGGCCAGCAAGCCGGAAGCGTTTGGGGTGTTCCATCCGTCGTAGGCGCACCGGAAGCGGCGCAGGCACGCGCGGCATAGGGCCTTGGCTTCAGCGTCGGGTTCCTCGGTGGTCCAGCGGTCGGGGTCGCGGACGCAAGCACCGACGTAATCCTCTGGTGGCGCCGCTGGGGGCTTGTCAGGGGCATTCATGATCGGCCCCCTGTGGCTGCTGCATGTCGTCCAACAGATGCATGCTGCTACTGTAACCACAGCGCTAGGCATTGTGCAACGTTTAGAACAACAGCACCGCTGAGGATGACACGCCCTATCCGCTGTGCGAAGGCAGACCGCGTCTGCCACGGGTAGGGACCTAGCCAGGGCTGATGGCCGCTAACGTGGGGAATCTGAGAGCGCGATCCGGCCCGCGCGATTCGCTAGCTGGCACGAAACGCCCACGGTCACGCGGAGTGTGGCGCAGCCACTGCACCTGTACAAGGTGTAGCATTTGACGAAGCAGGTCGGCGAACCGCAGCACAAGCACGTTCACCCGTTATCGAGGGAGCAGCCATTGACGTCCGAATACCCGACCTACCCACCCACCACTTCGCTGGTCGTCCAGGTCGGCCAGGTAACCCACACACTCGATCCGGCCGCCGGCGTGGCGGTGATCGGTAGAGAAGCCGGGGTGGCTATCGAGGTCGACGACGAGCGGATCTCACGCCGGCATGTCCGGCTCGAACCGCACCGCGACGGCTGGCAAGCAATTGACACCAGCGCCAACGGGATGTTTATCGACGCAGTGCGCCGTAATTGTGTACTCGTTACCGGCGCCATCACCCTGTACCTAGGAGCGCCGGACGGCATCGCGGTGACGTTAACCCCCCAGGGCTCCTCGCAAAGATCACTCGACGAGTCGACGCAGGTCGTAGCCGCGTTCGATACCGACGAACAATGGGAGGACGACCAAAGTGACCCCGGCGTGGTGCGTGCAGGCGCCGCGGTCGCCGAGCGCCGCCAGCAGTTGGGGCTCTCCCAGCGCAGCTTGGACCGCGACGGGATCATCAATGCCGGCGCACTCATCAAGTTCGAAAAGGGCCGCAGCTGGCCGCGGCAACGAACATTGGAACGGCTGGAAAAGGTCCTGGAGTGGCCGACGGGCCACATCACCCGTATTCGACGCGGAGCGGTCACCCAACCCCTCACCGGTCCGCTACAGCCCAGCAGACCCACATCAGCGATCAGCGACGAGGCCACCGAGGTTTTCACCGACTCAATTCAGGCGCCGCTGATGGCCGAGACGGTGGAACTGGCCATGCACACCCTCACCGCGGCAATTGCTGATCTGCCCGAGCCCGACGACCCCAGCTTCACCCCGAAAGCCACCAGCATCTTGTCGGATCTACGCAAACTGGAAAGACTGGCATCGAGCGCTGCCCGCAATGCCAAAGGCAGCCCGGCGGTCATCCTTGCGCTGAGCAGCGTTCGGCGCAGCTACAACGAGTTGATGATGCGCGCCGCGCGATCCCCCTCGGCCACGCTGGGCCAGCGACTCTACGGGGCGCGCCAGCGCGCCGAGCTGAGCCTGCAGGAGGCCGCCAATGGTGCGGGGCTGCCGGTGACGGTCTTGGAAGACGTTGAAGCCGAGCGGGCGGTATCTGCAGAAGCCGAAACAGCTTTGGCGAATCTGATCGCTCAACTGGGCATCAGCTGATCGTTGGTGGGCACGTCCTCGCGCTGGCCGCGCACGTCGACGCATACGACCTGCAATCGCCGCGCAATTATGCGTCGTAGGTCCCCTAGACTCGAGGTGTGGAAGGACGAAATCAACGGCGTCGCAGTCCAATAGGGTCTGAATTGCCGCCGCTTGGACCGTTGTGGCTTTTGGCTGATCGCATCCTGGCAGCCACCCGGCATAGGAGGCGCCGCCCGCTAGGGTCGGAGTTGCCGCCGCTGGGCCCGCTGTGGGTCCTGTGCGATCAGGTCTTGGCCGCGACCCGATTCGCTCCCCCTCGCCTGTACCGAATTCTGTGGGGTGTCCAACCGCGCCCGCCCCACTGGCACATCACCGACACCAAAGTGAGTGCGCGAAAACCGTTGTGCGAGTTGGCGCTACAGCAAAGGCGTTGCGGTGAATCTAGAGGGGCCAGCCAGGAACGGCGGGCAGGGTGGGGAACTGGGAGCGGGGGTAGGCGCCGCCGCCGCGCACGAGGTTGGGATGTGGCGGCGCTTTGGCAAGGCATCTGTCGTGGTCGTCATGCCAGGTGGGCCAGTCCGAACCCACGCCACTATTGGCGAACCAGCCCCCTTGATGGTTGGTGATCTTCCATCCGTTGAAGACATCGGCAGAGGGTGCCCGCGCGGGACCTCGCTGGGGTGGCTTCGGCGGCCCGGGATCGGTCGGTGCGGTCATGGCGATCCGCTTGGGTTCGATGCCTCCGTCAGGGTCGGGCATCACGTAGTGGTCTGCGTAATCGCCGTGACGACCGGGCTCAGCGGTGCTGAAGACGTACTCGCATGTCACCACGATGACATCGCGTCCAGCAACGGTAATCGAAAGGATGTGTTGCTGTTCGGTTCCGATCCAGGGGTTGGTGGGCCGTCCGGTGTCGGGCCATAGCTGCTGGGTGCCCATCGGATCATTATCCGTTTTGTTCGGGTCCACGGCGTGCTCGAATCCGGGGTAGAGATATTTGTCGTCGCCGGTGAGGGAGGCGAGCAGGTAGGACTCGGTGTAAGCCCGAACTGCTACGGCGGGCCCCGCGGTCAGGTCGATCCCGGGCTCGGCGCTCCAGACCACGGTGAGGTCGTTCAGGGATTCCGGTCACCCGGCGGGTGGTCGTGAATTGGGTTGCGCCGCAGCGGCGGTGTCAGGGTGGGAGGCACACGCTGCCACCAGCAACATGGCTGCCACCGACGACGCGGCATAGCGCGATGCGCGCCGCCAGCTCATGTCGCAGCCCCGTGGGGAGGTGGCGTCGGTTGTGTCCAGGCCGGGGATTGTGGCTGGGGCGCAGGACTTGCCTGGGCGGCTTGGCAGCGCAGTGCCTTACGCGCATTGTGATTTTCGAGCAGGGCGACCCAGTTCCATGCGATGACGGAGGTGATGCTCCACCAGCCGGCAAGTAGATTGTGCAGCAGCGCGCCGCGCAACTCAGCCTCGCATTGGGCGAAAGTCCCTGTGAAGGCGTAACTCTGGTTGAGAGAGAGCATCACCAAGCCGGTGTGTTTGGTGATGCGGACCCGAAAGATCGATTGGCCGCCGGTCACAGTTCCGGAGGGATAGGGCGCCCGCGGAGTGCAGTAAGCCGGCCAGTGCGCGGGTCCTTGAAGTGGTTGCGGCACTGGGGGATAGGGATACCGATATTGAGGGTGGTGGTGGGGGTATCCGTGCTGACCGAAATAAGGGTGGTGTTGAGCCATCTGATGGTCCTCTGTCGGGAGTAGGGATCGGCCTGAATCAGGCCGGCTTATCGGCGTGAGCTAGCTGTGGTCGTAATGGGTCATGCCTGCGAGATCGCCCCGGTGGTTTTGGCGACGATGTCGCTGGCCTGGCTGGTGGTGTCGAAGCCGCACCACAAGGTGTCGACGATGACGTTGTTGGCCAGTCCCATCGCACGCTGGCAGGTAAATCCGTCGATCCCGAGTTGGGTTTGAGTGGCGGTCAGGGTGGCCTCGCTGGCCTGCACGTCACCGAAGGTGAAGGTGACTGGGCGGTGACCGGGCGGGGTGACGATCAGTGAGCGGTTGGCGCAGTCCGACCAGCGTGTTTTGGACTGGCTGAAGAATTGGTGGGCCGAGTCGGCGTCACGGAAGCCGACCAGCGCCTGGATCAAAGCGTGCTGCGCGCCGCGGGGTCCAGTGTCATCGAGGTTCTGCCCTTGCACAGCGGTCCAGTTGCTGCCCTGGTAGACGGTGGCTTCGGCCGGTGAGTAAATGTCCAGGCAGCTGGTGTTGGACACCACGGTTTCGTCGTGCCACATCCGTGAGACCGGTTGGCGCACCGCCATGGCGGTGGTGTGGCCGATGGTGTTGACGTCGTTCTCGCTGAGCAGCAGATCTGCCAGATGCTGCGGCAGAATCGGTGGTGGCTGCCATCGGCCCAGGTCCGGCGCCGCCGCGGGATGTCCGACGGCGGTGGCCGTGCACCCGGTCAGCAGGAGAGCCAGGGCGATGCCGGCCAGGATCACCCAGCGCGCAGTGGCGGCCATCCGGGTGCCGGCGCCACCCTCGTGGCCCTGCGGGGAGCCTATTGGTCCGGATTGGACCAGCGACACAGCGCTCATGTGGGTCCTCACTTACTAGCGCATCGGTATGACCGGGGACGCTACCGCAGTAAACGCAGCAGTGCAACTGTTAGAAACGTTGCGCAACCCTTACCGCTGTGTTTTACTCCAAAGCATGCTGGACGGACCCTCCGCACGCGGCCACCTCACCTTCCACCCGGGGCACACCCACGGCGTGGCCGCTCACCAGTGAACTACCGCACGAACCCGGCGTTCACCGACTTCCGAAAGGACACTCCCCATGCCTGAGCACACGCACCCGCCGCTGACCGACATGCCGCATCCGGCGACAGCATCGTCTACCGCCGCTGCGCTAAGAAGTGGTACAGCAGTCGCCCACTATGGCCACCCAGTTGTCCCCACGCCGCCCAGCCTCGGTGGACCTGGCGAGGAAATCACCACGGTGCTACCGCGGCGGCCTTACGCACTCGAGGGACCACCCCCCGCACCGCCCGCATCGATAAGTCCCTCTTGGGGTTTCGCCCCAGCGCATCCCGTGCCCGCCCCGACGGTCCCGCCACGGCAGGCCTGGCAGGGCAAAGCAACCTGGATCGTCGGTGCCATCGCAGTCGCGGTCGTCACCGCGTGCGCCGCCCTGGGTATCCACGCCGCCAGCAGTTCCGATAGCGGCCCCGACCCGAAAGGCGCTGCGGCGCCGAACGCCTCGCCGGCCCAACCCAGCGCCAGCCCCGCGCCGGCGGCAACCATGCCGCTGTCGGCGCTGCCCGGGCTGCGCCTGGACGTGGCCACCATCAACAGCATTGAAGGCGCCACGAACATCGCGCCGCGCGCCGAGGTCACCAATGACGCCGCGGCCTACATAGGCGGAGACAACGACCACCCCGAATGCGGGGAGATCCACGGTGTAGCGCTCCAAAAGGACCTCGACAACAGCGGCTACCTCGCCGTGCGGACCCAAGCGCTGCAAGACCCGCGTCAGACCGACCACGTGATCGACGACGGCGCGATCTACTTTTCTTCGGCCAAGGCGGCCAACGACTTTGTCGCCAAGCAAGCCCAGGCCTGGCCGAAATGCAACGGCGCCACACTGCACCCCGCTCCCGCGCCGGGGGAATCACCAAGCATCTGGATGGTGGGCACCGCCGCCAACCACGACGGCATGCTCACCGTCACCAATACCGAAGAAGGCGCCGAAGGCTGGCAGTGCCAGCGAGCGCTCACTGCCCGCAACAACGTCGTAATCGACGTGCGCGACTGCGGCGTGACCCCCCAGGCCATCACCATCGCCACCCGCATGGCTGACCGCGTCACCCCACGCTGACACCAGGTGATCAATGAACGGCGCCCAAGTTGTCGACCGGGCTGCACTAGGCCAAGGCACAACACACATCGCATCGCCCCAGCTCAAGGCCGGCCGACAGAACATCGGTCATGAGAAGCTACACACCACGAGCACCCCACCAAAAAGCGCACGCCATCGCACCACGGCCGCCAGGCACCATATGACGAAAGGCAAACAATGACCCGGATGCGGTTTGCGCCCACCATCATTCGGCTCTTCCACGTGTTGGTGTCGGCGGCGCTAATCACGCTGGCGGCCGGGTGCACCGACATCGTTCCCGGGACGGTACGCGCCGGACCGAACCTCAAACCCCGCCCCCTCACGGGTGAGGTCATCAAAGACACGATGCTGACCGACACCGAGCTGTCACACGTGTTTGGTCAGTCATTCGTCATCGACCGGACGCTAGCATTCGGCGGCCCCGCCGAGCTGTTCTGGGACTGGCCAGGTTCCAAACAAAGCGATTGCGCCGGGCTAACCCACATCCTGATGGGCGAGGTCTACACCAGCGCCCAGGTGCTCAACGTCGCGCATGAACTGTGGTGGGATTCGCACGACGATCGGGATCCAACGGTGATCGACCTCGAGGAGGGTGTGGTCGCGCTGCCGACGATGGCCGCCGCGGATGGAATGTTCGACAAATTCACCCAACAGTGGCGCAGATGTGTTGGGGCACGGATCGATACCGGTATCAACGAGCACTACGAGGCCAGCGACGTGCACGCCGATGCATCTGTCGTGGAAGCCACCGTGACCAACCACGATCAGACAGTAAATCTTCGCGAGGCTCATGCGCTCGGGGTGCGGGATAACTGCATCGTCGAGGTCTCCATCACCTACTTCCGCAACACCGCGCCCGCGCCCGGGCATAGCGCCGGCGATGTGGCTCGCCAGATGTTGAACAAAATCGGCGATCGCGCCTGACGCACTGGTAGTAGCAGCTACCATCTGCTGGTCCGGTCGAGGTGGCTCGTCATGACCACCGAGGCCCGCGCGCAGTCGCAGAGTTGAGGACGACGACATGGAAAAGGGCAAGGCAGCCGATCGCCGCCCGCCGCCGGCCGAGCCGACGATAGGGCTTAGCGCACCGCGAATCGGGCAGCTCAATGCCGCACAGCAGGCCCGTGTGCGCCACGTCGCACGCGAGGCCGCGCTGCTCTACCCAGACGACCCTGCCCTGCAGCACTGCACGGTTGAGGCGGCGATCGACTATTTGTGCGGCGCCGCCGATCTGGGCGCCACGGGCGCCGAATGGCATCGAGTCCGTGACGAAGAAAAGCGCCTCCGCGCCCGGGTGCGACAGTTGGCGGTGATGTCGGTGGCCGACAAGACGTTCTCCGAGCGCGGGGTAGCCCTCGCGATCGGGGTCGACCGTATGCGGTTGCGCCGCTGGTCGGGCAAACCGACGAGTTCCCATCCCGCCGGGTCGGCGCTGGCTCAGGAAGCCCGCCGGTGATTGCACGGGGCCCGGGCGCGCGCGACCGCGGCCACCTGCGCTGGCGTCTGATGTCGGCACCACTTCTGCTCACCGGCTTCGCCGCGGTGATCGCGCTGGGCAGTGGCTGCTCATCGGTGGTGACCGGCAGCGCCGTCAAGTCCGGCGGCCCGGCCCCGGCGGCGGCCAATGCGGCGCTGCTCGACCCCGGCAACTATCCGCGCCGACCACGACCACCGTTGGGCACTGTGGCCGATGACGCCGCCGGGCGCCGGGTGGAAGCCCAGCGGATGGCCGACATGGTGACCGGCCCCTGGCAGATAGACGACAAGCTCATCAGCCCGACGAACGCCGAAATCGCGCCCACCACCGCCATATCCGACCCGGGCCGGCTTTCGGTGCTGGTGCGCGGCGAGACGATCGCCCCGATCGCCGCCTCACATCACTTCGTGGCCGGGTTCGTCGGCGGCCGCACCACCCCGCCACCCCCGAAAGGACAGGCCGGCGGCGACAGTCCCAAGATCTTGGACAACGGAGTGTTGCGCTTCCCCAGCACCCAAGACGCCGCCGACGCCGCGGCGGCCATGGGCGCAGCCGACCTGGGCACCGTGCGCCCAGGCAACATTTGGGCCACCCGACTCCCCATTCCGCGTTATCCGAACACACTGGCCGACGTTGCCGCGCTCTCGGGAGGCTTTGAAGCCGAGTCGTTCACCGCACACGGACCCTATGTGTTCTTCCAGTTCGCCGGCTCTAAGGAAAGCGCCGCAGCGGCCGCCGACATGATCGCCAAAACCCTGGACCTGCAAGGCCCTTCGGCTGATCACTTCCAAGCCACACCGGTAGACCAGCTGGCCACTTTGCCCGCTGACCCGAGCGGACTACTGGCCCGCACCGTGCCGGCCACCGACCCCAACATCAACCAGGCCGCGGTCTACCCGCCGCACGGCGCGCTACTTTTCCGCTCCGATCCGGTAGCCACCCAAGCGATGTACAACGACGCCGGCATCGCCCGCGTCGCCGCCGACCGCACCACCGTCTACGAGGCAGTTGATAGCACCGGTGCGCAGCGCGCCGCCGATGGCCTTGCCCGCATGGACGTCCCGTTCCTGCGCTACCACTCCGCTCCCGGCGTCAACGGGCTTCCCTCGGCGCGCTGCTTTGACCGCGGACCCGACAGCACCGACCTGGGCGCCGTGCGATTCCTGTGCATCGCAACCGCCGATCGTTACGCCTTCAAAGCCACTGCCGCACAAGAGATCGAGGCCCACCAGATCATCGCCGCCCAATACCTGATGCTGACGACACCATGACACGACACGCACCCACGTTGATCCTCGCCCTCGCGACCGCGGCGGCCACCGTGGCCTGCAGCACGACGATCGCGGGCAGCGCGATCAAAGCCCCGGGAACGGGCAGCCCCGACGGTGTCGATCTGGCCTTGCTCGACGTCGGTAACTTCCCGACCACCCCGCGCCCCGCTCTGGGCGCCGCCGGCGACCCGCTGCGCGGCGGCTGGGCCGAAGGCCGCCGCCTGGCCGGCGCCGTGGTGGGCCCCTGGGAGGTCAACCCCGACCTGATCGACTTCGCGCAAATGGAATCCGGCGTCGTCAAAGACACCGACGCGGTCAACTCCCTGCTGGGCGCCCCACTAGGCGAGGCCCTTAACGGCCACCACTTACTGGCCGGGTTTTCCAGCGCTCGCCACACCGACAAAGACTCCTATAAGGACCTGCTCAACATGGTGTTGGAACTGGCCAGCCCCGCCGACGCGACCGCCGCGGTCACCGACATGGCCGCCAAAGGAGTGTCCTTGACCATGCCGTTTGACACCAAACCTGTCCCCACCCAACCGTTCTCGATTCCCCGATACCCCGCAACAACTGCGCTGAGCTACAACTGGACCGCACACTACCCCGAACCAGGGGGGCCGCGCTTCACGGTGACCGCACTGAGCGCACACGGCCAATACGTATTGGCGCAAGCGGCAACCTCGTCCGACAACCCCGATACAGCGGCCCAAACGATCGCCACCACACTGGATTTACAGCAACCCCAGGTCGACCAATTCAAGCCCACACCACCGGATCAGATGGCCCAACTGCCGCTGGACCCCGACGGATTGATGGCGCGCACCGTGGCGCCCCGATCCGAAAATGAGTCGATCAGCGACGGCGTCTATGACGCACACGGGGCCCTGCACCTGGCTCCCGACGACCCGGTCCATCTGAGCGCGCTGTTCAAATCCGCTGGCGTGCAGCAGGTTGCCTGGGTGGTGGAAACCAGGATCTACCAAACCCCTGACAGCGGCTCGGCCGCGCGCCTGGTGACCGACATGACCGGCCCGAACCAGGTCGGCGGGATCTCGGGCATGCCCAAGGCGAAATGCTTCAACGAGACGCTGGCTTACTGGTGTGTGGCCCGCGCGGACCGCTACGCCTACGAGATGCAAAACGAACAAGAACACGCACTGCACCAGATGATGGCCGCCCAATACCGCATGCTGACCGGAAAGTAAGCCACTCATGCCGCTTGCCGTAGGAACCGTGATCGCTGGATACCGCATCGAAAATGTGCTGGGCTCTGGCGGAATGGGCACGGTCTATCTGGCTCGCCACCCCACGCTGCCGCGCAGCGATGCACTGAAAATTTTGTCCTCTGAACTGTCGGTGGACCGCCAGTTTAGGGTCCGCTTCACCCGCGAAGCTGACCTGGCCGCCACCCTCAACCACCCCAACATCGTGCGGGTTTATAACCGGGGCGAAACCGACGGACATCTGTGGATCGCCATGGAGTACGTCGAAGGAACCGCCGCCAACGATTTGGCCCGCGCCAACCTCACCCCGACCCGCATCGTGCGCATCATCACCGACGTCGCCGCCGCACTCGATTACGCCCACTCGCGCCGCGTGCTGCACCGCGACATCAAACCCGGCAACTTCCTCGTCTCGTCACCGGGCAGCGACCATGAGCGGGTGCTGTTGGCCGACTTCGGCATTGCGCGCGCCCTCGATGACGCCACGACCTTGACCGCGACGGGATCGATGGTCGGCACCGCCGCGTATGCGGCTCCGGAGACGATCGAAGGCCGCCCGGCCGATCACCGCACCGACATTTATTCGCTGGGCTGCGCCTTGTTTCGGCTGCTGACCAGCCGCACCCCCTACGACGACAACTCCCTGTCGGCGATGCTGGCCGGCCACCTGATGCGGCCCATCCCACACCCCACTGAACTCAACCCCACCCTGCCCGCCGAGATCGACGACGTGATTGACCGAGCGCTGGCCAAAGATCCCGAGCAGCGCTACCAAACCGCCGGCGCGCTGGCCGCCGCAACCGCGGCCGCGCTTACCAGCAAGCCCGCCCCGCCGACCACGACCGGTCCCAGTGGACCGCGAGTAATCAACCCCACCAATCCCACGTGGACCTACCCACCGACGCCGCCTCCCGGCGCGCCGGTGTGGCCGGCCTATAACTCCCCAGCGGCGGCTGAACCACCCAACAGTGCTGTACCGCAACCGTTTGCAAGCTTGCCGTCGACGCCACCGGCCACCCACCCGCCCATGTCCGCACCTAAGCCCAAGCGCCGCACCCGTATCCGCCTCATTGTGGGAGCGACGGTGCTGGTTGCCGCACTGGTCGCCGCGACCGTGGTGGGTATTCACGTGTTCGGCCGCTCCAGCGGGGACTTGGGCCCCTACCAGCCACAAACCCTCAACACCAAATTCGGCGCTCTCAAACTCGAGCACCGCCCGGTAGCCATCGCCGCGCTGGGACCCGGCGATCCCGATGCTGTGCTCTCTCTCGGCGCTCAGCCCGTCGTGATGAACGCGGCCAACGCGTTATAGGTGGGTTGGTCGATGGCGCCGGTGTCGATGATGAGGTCGGGTTTGGCCGCGGTGATAG
>NZ_LZKU01000184.1 GCF_001672975.1 Mycobacterium sp. 1465703.0 | reverse complement strand
ACCGTCTTCGAGCGGCTGGGCCACCCCGCCCCGCCGTCGCCGGAACTGACCGACATCGCCCATCTGGTGGTGCGCTCCTCCACCTAGCCGCCGAGAGACAACCGCGGCTCCGAGTAGGGATGCAACCGCACTGGCATACTCCCGTCTGAGCGCACCACCAGATGGGCGATGTCGGTCAGTTCCGGCGACGGCGGGGCGGGGTGGCCCAGCCGCTCGAAGACGGCGGCCAGTGCGGCATCGGCGACCGCGCAGGGATCGAATTGCACGGTGGTCAGCGGCGGCGTGCTCACCATGCCCATCGGGCTGGCATCGACGCCCATCACCGCGAGGTCGCCGGGACAACGCAACCGTGCTTGATGAATGCCGTACAGGACAAGGCAGGCGATCTCGTCGCTTTGGGCGCACACGGCGGTCACCCCGTCGCCCACCCAACCGGTGACCACGTCGGCGGCGTTGTCCAGGGTGACCTCGTCGACACGCACCGGCGGCAGGTCGCGCAACTGCGCCGCCCGTGAAACACCCTCGAACCAGTAGTCACCAAGCGGGCGCCACCGGGCGATCCCGGTGTAGGCGAACGCAATTCGACGATGACCTCGCTCGATCAGGTGCTCGACCCGCATCTCGCCCACCGACAGATGCGGATCTTTGAGCGCGGGCAGTGTGCCGATCTCGATATGCGGAATCCCCGCCGCCATCACCGCTTGACGGGCCGCGGCGCTCAGCGGGAACAAACTGGTGACCGCGACAGGATCCAAATTCTCGATCGCGTCGACCACATGCTGGTCGTCATCGGTCTCGAAAATCTGCACCTGAAGGAAACCCTCGCGGGCCAGTGCGGTGGTCATCCGACTGCCGGCCTGCATCGGCATCTCGCCCACGGCCACGTGCGGCACCACGTAGAGCACCACCCCGCTTTTCCCGCGGGCGAGGTTGCGGGCGGCCAGGTTGGGCCGGTAACCCAGGAGTTTCGCGGCGTGGTACACCGCATCGCGGGTCTCCGCGGAGATGCGCCGGCCCTGCGCGTTGTTCAGCACATAACTGACCGTGGCGGTCGACACGCTGGCCAGCCGGGCCACATCGGCGGTGGTCGGACGCGCGGCTTTACTGGTGCTCAACTCCGTTACCTTCCCGGCCCGGTCATGCCCCATGGTGGCATGCGGCGCGCGTCGGCAGTGCGCCATCCCACGAGGGCAAGGCGGCATCGACGCGGCCTACTAGACTAATAGTCCCTAATCGCGGGCCCGGGTTGAGCAGACCTGGCGCCTGTCCAGCCGATCGTTGATTTGTTGTGACTCCGGTGATTAAGCTGCAAACGCGTTCATCGACGCCCGTCCCGCCGCGGTTGACACTGTGATGGACACCATTATCTACTAGTCCCTATCAACGGCTCGAGGAGCGCGGCATGAA
Organism: Mycobacterium sp. 1465703.0; assembly: GCF_001672975.1. GTDB lineage: Bacteria > Actinomycetota > Actinomycetes > Mycobacteriales > Mycobacteriaceae > Mycobacterium. Next base: position 57,577 of record NZ_LZKU01000184.1, on the reverse strand, counting down.
CAAGGACGATCTCATTCTGATCAGCGTGGACGATCACATCGCCGAGCCGGCCGACATGTTCGACGCCCATGTTCCCGCCGCGTACAAGGACCGCGCGCCGCGGGTGGTCCTCGAACCCGACGGCATCCAGCAGTGGTATTACGGCGAGATCCGCGGGCGCAATATGGGCCTGAACGCCGTCGCGGGAAAACCGCGCGAAATGTACAACATCGACGCGTCGCGCTATGACGAGATGCGGCCGGGTTGCTTCAACGTCGACGAGCGGGTGCGGGACATGAATGCCGGCGGTCAACTGGCGGGGCTGAACTTCCCGAACTTCACCGGCTTCTCCGGTCAGGTCCTCAACCAGGGCCCCGACCGCGAGACGAATCTGGTGATGATCAAGGCCTACAACGACTGGCACGTCGACGAATGGTGCGGGGCATACCCGGGCCGGTTCATCCCGTGCGGCATCCTGCCGCTGTTCGACGTGGCCGAGGCCGCCAAGGAAGTCAAACGCCTCGCCGACAAGGGCTGTCACGCCGTCACGTTCTCGGAGAACCCAGAAGCGTTGCAGATGCCCAGCATTCACACCAAGTACTGGTATCCGTTGTTCGAGGCGGTGTGCGAAAACAAGACGGTGCTGTGCACGCATGTGGGTTCGGCGTCGCGGTCTCCGCAGGTGTCGACGGACGCCCCGCCCAGTGTGCAAATGACCGCCTCGTCGATGATGAGCATGTTCACCTTCACCGAGCTGATCTGGGCGCAGTTCTGGGCAGACTTCCCGCAACTGAAGTTTTCGCTGACCGAAGGCGACGTCGGCTGGATCCCGTACTTCCTGTGGCGCGCCGAGCACGTCTACAACCGTCACTCGGGTTGGACCCTGGCGACCTTCCCGCCCGGATACAGCGGACCCACCGACGTGTTCAAACGTCACTTCTACACCTGCTTCATCAGCGACAAAGTCGGCGTGCAGAACATGGATTGGTTCAACGAGGACATGCTGTGCTGGGAGTCCGACTTCCCGCACTCCGACAGCAACTGGCCCTTCGCGCCGGAGGACATCATCGCCACCATGGGCCACCTCGACGACTCGGTGATCGACAAGATCACCCACGAAAATGCCATGGCGGCATACTCATTCGACCCGTTCCGGTACATCCCGAAGGAGCAGGCACGGGCCGGCCAGCTGCGCGCGCAGGCCGCCGATGTCGACGTGGTCACCCATGTCGGGCGCCAGGCCAGCCAGCGTGACCGTGACGCGTGGACGCGGATGACGCGGTTCGCCCTGCAGGCACAGGCCTCGGCGCAGGCTCCGGTGACGGTCGAGGCTGCCGGTATCGCCGGGCGCGCCGCCACCCTGGGCAACTGAGCGTGGCAGCCGAGGCGCCGTTCGCCGACTGGCGCGTGCTGGAGTTGTGCAACGGCCTGGCGGCGGCCTACTGCGGCAAGATGTTCGCCGACGCCGGCGCCGACGTGGTGAAAATCGAAGCCCCGCAGGGGGATTCGATGCGGGGCTGGTCGGCCGGAGGGCCTCCGGGGGCGTTGTTCGGATATCTGGCGGCGGGCAAGAAGTCGGTCGTCAATCACGGCCAGGCCGAGATCGCCTCGCTGCTGGCCGGCGCGAACATCGTGCTCACCGACCTCACCGACGGGTGGACGCTCGACGACATCACCGCGCACACCGCCGCTTCGGCCGTGGTGGTGGCCGTAACACCGTTCGGGACCACCGGGCCCTACGTCGACGACCAGGTCGTCGCCAACGAGTTCATTCTGCAGGCGTTGTGCGGCTCGATCGCCGGTCGCGGCTGGCCGGACGACGAGCCGGTGCAGGCCGGTGGCCGGCTTGGCGAGTGGCTAGCGGGCACGTTCGCGGCGGCGGTGGCTGCGGCGACGGCCCGGCACGCCGTCCGAAGCGGCCGCGGCGAGATCATCGATGTGTCGACGTACGAGGCCATGGCGATCGCCATGGGCGGTCTGTCCGCCATGTCGGCCAGCGTGCTGGGCGCCGATTCGCTGCTGCACGAACGGAGTCTGGAACTGCCATCGATCGTCCCGACGGCCGACGGCATGGTCGGGTTCTGCACCATCACCGCCCAACAGTTCCAGGACTTTCTGGTCATGATCGAGCGTGCCGATCTGGTCGACGACGCCGATCTGGCATCGTTCACCGGCCGGGTCGAGCGCCGCGACGAATTTCTGGACATGGTCACCGCGTGGACCCGGAGCCGAACCACCCAAGAAATCGTCGATCTCGCGGTCGCATTCCGAATTCCCGTGGCGCCCATCGCGTCACCGGAGGTGCTCCCCAAGATCGACCATTTCGTGGAACGCGGCGTCTTCGTCGAATCGCCGGCCGGCGTGCTGGCGCCGAGGGTGCCGTATCGCAGCGATGCGATAACCACCAGGGCGCCCGGGGAGCCGCCGCACCTTGGCGCCGACAACGGCTGCGTGCAGTGGGGGCCGGGGCGACCCCCGGCGTCTGCCGGCGCCGACGCACTACCGTTGGCCGACGTCCGGGTGACCGACTTGACCGCGTTCTGGGCCGGCCCGGTCGCCACCCAATTGCTGGGCGCCCTCGGCGCCGACGTGATCAAGATCGAGGGAGTACGCCGGCCCGATGGCATGCGGTTCTCCGCCGGCCGCCCGCCCGACTGGGACCACTGGTGGGAGTGGGGCCCGGTCTTCTTGTGCAGCAACAACAACAAGCGAGGCGTCAGCATCGAACTCGGCACCGACGCCGGACGACAGCTCGCGCTGGAGCTCATCGCCGCAAGCGATCTCGTTGTGGAGAACTTCTCTCCAAGGGTGATGGCGAACTTCGGCTTGGAATGGGAAGCGGTGCGAACGGCCAACCCGCGGGCGATCATGGTCCGGATGCCCGCATTCGGCCTCGACGGCCCGTGGCGCGATCGTGTCGGCTTTGCGCAGACGATGGAGCAGGCGACGGGTATGGCGTGGATGACCGGGCACGCCGACGGCCCACCGGTGATTCCACGCGGCGTGTGCGACCCGATCGCCGGCCTGCACGCCGCCTTCGCCGCCGTCGCGGCGCTGGTGATCCGCGATCGTCACGGCGCCGGAATGCAGGTGGAAGCGACCATGGTCGAGGCCGCACTGAACGTGGCCGCCGAAATGCTGGTCGAGTATTCACGCAACGGAATCATCATGCGCCGCAACGGGAACCGCGGTCCCGGGCCCGGCCCCCAGGGCGTCTACCGCTGCCGCGGTAACGACGAGTGGGTTGCGCTGGCCGCGATGGATACCGCCGCCCGGGAGTCGTTGGCCGGGCTGCTCGGGCACCCGGTCCTCGACGAAACCGCCTGGAACGCAAGCGCCGACGACATAGACAAACTCATCTCCGCCTGGGCCGCCGGGCACTCGGTGACCGAGGCTGTCGACGTGCTGCGCGCGGGCGGGATCTCCGCCGCACGCGTCACACCGGCCGCGGCCCTGCTGACCGATCCGCAACTGCGCGCCCGCGGCTTCTGGGAGACGGTCGACCATCCGGTCGCGGGATCTTTCCTGTGTACCGGAATGCCTTTCGCGTTCGTCGGCAAGCCGCGGCGCTGGATCCGGCGGGTGCCGCCGCTCTACGGCCAGCACACCTGCGAGGTGCTGAGCGATGTCCTGGGACACAGCGAGGATGACCTGGCCGAACTGCGGCGATCGGGAACCATCAGCACCCGGCCGGCCGGGTTGTGAGATGGCGGTCAGCCTGTGTGTGCCGCCCCGCGCTGGGGAGCTTTGCGCGCCGGTGCGCTTCTTGGTGCGCCGCGACTCCGTGGTGATGGAGTTGACCGCGCGTCACCGGATCACCAGCGTCGACTGGGACGAGGACGAGCGCGCGGTGGCGATGGTCGTCGAGATCACCGACCCGCAGACGGCACGGCCGGTGGACGTGCGAATCGATGTCGTGGAAAAGGACGCGGTGGCCGACAGCGAGAACCGCGATGCGCACGCCACGACCATCGGCACCATCACCCGCGACGGGCGACAATACCAGGTTCGAGGCACCTACCTGGGTGTCGTTGCGGACGAAAACTGAAGGGCCATAAGGGAATGGGATATCGGTGACGGTAGCGAGGCGCACCGCGGCAATCGTCGGGGTGCATAACACCCGGCAAGGGCGGCGGCTGGATGGCGAGACCTCACGCGGCCTGGCGATCAAGGCGATCCTTGGCGCGCTCGACGACGCCGGTCTGACCCTCGACGACGTCGATGGCATCAGCGCCAGCCCGCAGTCGACCTCGTTGATCTACGACCTACGGATCGGGCCGGCCTGGCAGGGCTTGGCTTTTGGGGTCGGCATGATCACCGAGGCGGTCACCGCCATCGAACACGGCATGGCCGACGTGGTGGTGCTGGTCGCGGCGCAGGCCGGCGAATACCGAGATCACGAGGCCACGGCGCCGTGGACGCGGCCCGAGAACGAATTCGTCGCGCCCTGGGGCATGTTCACCACCGCCGAATTCGCGCTCATCGCGCGGCGGCACATGCATGTCTACGGCACGACGCGCGAGCAACTTTCGCTGGTGGCGGCGACCATCCGCAACAACGGCTCACGCAATCCCGAAGCCGTCTACTACGATCGTGGACCGTTCACACCGGCGGACATCACTGCCTCACGGCCCATCGCCGATCCGTTCCATCTGCTGGATTGCGCTACCACCTCCGAAGGCGGTTGCGCAATCGTGGTGGCCAACATCGACGCCGTCGACATCGCGAGCCAACCCATCTACGTACTGGGCAGTGGCGCGGACTTCCACGGCCCGTCGTATCAGCACCCGCCTGCCTATGACCTCGCCGGTCGGCGCAACGATCACGTCAACGGTGTGGTGGGCCGGCGCGCGGCCGACCGTGCGTTCAACTATGCCGGCTTGCGCCGTACTGAGGTCGACGTGCTGGAACTCTACGATCCGTTCTCCTTCGAAATCATCCGCCAGCTAGAGGCATTCGGCTTTTGCGGCGACGGGGAGGGCGGACCGTTCGTCGCTGACGGCCGCATCGCCATCGACGGCAGCCACCCGATCACAACCGACGGCGGGACGATGTCGTTCAGCCACGCGGGCGCCAATCCGCAGATGATGCAACGGGCTATCCGGGCCGTGCAGCAGCTACGCGGACAGGCCGGCGATCTCCAGGTCCCCGATGCGCATGTCGCATTGTGCAGCAACGGGGGCGCGGGCGCCCTGTTCACCACTGTGTTGATTCTGGGAGACGAAACACGATGACGTCAGATCCGTTGCGGCCCCAGGCCGGACCGGTTCCACACGCGAGCAGCCACGTCAGCGGCCCGTTCTGGGAGGGGTGCCGATCCCACCAACTGCGCTACCAACTTTGCGACGCATGCGGACTTGCCAACTTCCCCCCGACCGAACACTGCCGCCAATGTCTTTCGGATCGGATCATCTGGCAGCAGGGCAGCGGCCGCGGCGAAATCTACAGTTGGACAGTCGTTTATCGGCCGGTCACCGCCGAATTCGAACCACCGTACGCACCGGCGATCATCACCATGGACGAGGGCTATCAGATGCTGACCAATGTCGTCGGCGTGCCACCGGAGGACCTGGCCATCGGCATGCGGGTGCGGGTGGAGTTCCATGCTGTCGGACCTGACGTGACGCTCCCGTACTTCACCGGCGCGGAAACTGACAGTTCGTGAGCCCCAGAACCAGCAACGGCCTGCCGGTCACCGCCTATCTGGTCCTAGGGGTGCTGGCGGGCAATGACGAGCAACTGACCGCCGGCGAGATCAAGATGCGCGCCGAACTGTCGGTCGGCCACTTCTATTGGTCCCCATCGGTCAGTCACGTGCGGCGCGAACTGACCCGTCTGCTGCAGCGGGGGCTGGTCAGCGAGATCGGCGCACAATCCGGCAAGCGCGCGATCACCCTCTACGAGACCACCGATGCTGGTCTGGATGCGCTGCGCCGCTGGGTCCAGCACTTCCCGGGCCAGGACCAGGTGGTCATCAAACACCCGGTCATCCTCAAAACCTGGCTGGCCCGCGGCCAGGATCCCGAGCACGTCCTCGACGCGTTGGACCGGCATCTCGAAGCGACCCGCGCCCGGCTGGACGAGGCGTTGTGGTCGCGGCAACGGGCGGCCGAACTCGGCATCACCGAGGACCCGGACCAGCGGCACTCGTTCGCCGTACTGGACTACGCGATTCGCGGCCTGTACGCCGAGATTTCCAACATCTCCCAGCTGCGCGACGAGATCGCCGCTGGCACAACACGAGACCCGGTCAAACGGGTGCGACGGTCGAAGGGTCAGATCCGCCGTCGGGCACCAAGGAGCCGGCCCTGACCGTGTAGGCCGTGCCCCGCGGCTCGCGTTCCCACAGCATTTCGCCCGGCCCGACGGTCGTACCCTGAGCGATCAACTGGCGCTTGAGCACTTTGTGGGTGGCGGTGCTCGGCAAGTCGGCCGCGATCCGGACGTAACGGGGACGGGCCTTGGGGGACAGGTCGGGCTGCGCGTCCAGGAACCTCTCGAATTCGGCCGCGGTCAGGGTGTGACCATCGTTGAGGACGATGGCGGCCATCACTTGATCGCCGACGTGACCGTCCGCGACGGCGTAGACTGCGACGCGGCTGATCGCACTGTGGCGCAACAGAATCCGCTCGATGGGCGCCGCGGCCAAATTCTCACCATCCACCCGCATCCAGTCGGCGGTGCGGCCGGCCAGGTAAATCCAGCCGTCGGCATCCCGGTAGGCCAGATCGCCGGACCAATACATGCCGTGGCGCATGCGTTCGGCGTTGGCGTCCGGGTCGTTGTAGTAGCCGGTGAAGAAACCCGAGCCCGCGGTGTTGACCAACTCGCCGACCGCTTCGTCGGCGTTGAGCAGCGCCCCGTCGCTGTCGAACTGGGCCACCGCACATTCGGTGACGGTGTCGCTGTTGTACACCGCCACCCCGTCGGCTCCGCGACCGATGGATCCCTTCGGCGTGCCGGGTTCGCGAACGATGATGACGGCGTTCTCGGTCGACCCGAAGCCGTCCTCGACCTGCACGCCGAACCGGCGGCCGAATTCCTCAATGTCTTTGTCGTTGGCCTCATTGCCGAACGCCACCCGCAGCGGATTGTCGGCGTCGTCGTCGCGTTCGGCGGTGGCCAGAATGTAGGCCAACGGCTTTCCGACGTAATTCATGTAGGTAGCGCCGTAGCGGCGGACATCCTCGAGGAAACTGCTCGCCGAGAACTTCGCCGGCACGATCGCCGCACCGGAGCACACTGCGGGCGCCCATCCGGCGACGACGGCGTTGGAGTGAAACAACGGCATCGACACGTAACAGGTGTCTTGGTCGGTGAGGGTAAACCGGTCGGCCAGGCTGAGACCGGCGACGGTGGCCATGAAGTGAGATACCTGCACCGCCTTGGGATTTCCGCTCGTCCCCGAGGTGAAGATCATCATGAAGGCGTCCATCGCGGTGACCTGCCGGTGCGGTTCCAGCTCCCCGGCGGCGTCGATGAGCTCAGCCCATTGCGGCGTGGAGGTGTCGAGGATCCGCGTGTTGGCCAGGTCCAGTCCATCCAGCAGGGGTCGATGTTCGGCGTCGGTCACCACGAACTGACAGTCGGAGCGCCGCACATCGGCGGCCAGCGCCTCGCCACGCCGGGTGTTGTTCAGGCCGCACAGAACGTAGCCCCCGAGCCCGGCTGCCGCCATCTGGCTCAGCATCTCGGGTGTGTTTCCCAGTAGGGCGCCGATGTGCATGGGCCGTTGCGGGTCGGCGGCGGCCAACAGAGCGGCGGCGCGGGCTGCCGCCCCGGCCAGATACTGACGCCAAGTCCATTGCACGTCACGGTATTTCACCGCGATCGATGGGTCGGACAAGCGCTTCTGCAGCAGCGCTTGAATCGTGTCGTCAGCCATCGATCCGATTCACCCTTACTCTGCCTTATCCTACGAGACGAGACGGTCCGTCTTATACTAGCGGCCGGCCGGGCGGCGCAAAACCGCGGTAATTGTTGAGCGCCGTCGGGAGCCGGCGGTCCAGAGGCGCGCACCACCGCATGTTGTAGAAGTTGTCATGCTGATTTCTCTCAGGATTCCCTATCAAGGACCGCGTGTACAGCGGCTCCGGCTACCTTCAGCGGCCATCATTGCTTCATGCTGTTTGAGTTGCACAGGTCGCTGATCCTGCTCCGGAATCGAGCACGCGAATATCGTCGCGAGGCCGCACAATCGCGATCAGCCCGCTCCTTGAGCCGGCGCCATGGTGGCAGCCGGCCGTCCGCATCGAAAGACAACCACCAAAGCTGATGCGGCGCAGGGCTATCCGCCCACCATCATCAGGCCGCCGTCCACGGCCAGCAGTTGTCCGGTGATGAACCCCGAGCCTGGGCCGGCCAGAAAAACCAGCATTGGTCCGACGTCGCGGGCGGGCTCGCCCAGTGTGCCGCCGAGCGGGATCATCATTTGCATCTGCTGATCGATCATGGCCGCGGCGTCCGGACCGAGGAATTCGCGGAGGCGGTCGGCGCCCGCCGTCTGCACCGCGGGCGCAAGGGCGTTGACGGTGATGTTCTCGGAGGCCCAGGCCTTGGCGGCCGACCGCGTCCACGCCTGCACCGCGCCCTTGGTCGCGGCGTAGACGGCCGAGATCGGGCTTCCCATCACGGCTTCGGAAGATCCGAAGTTGATGATCCGGCCCCCCTTGGGGTTTTGGTCCTTCATCACCGCGTAGGCGGCCTGGTTGGTGAGGATGGTCGCCTTGATGTTGGTGTCCAACAGGAACGAGATCTCGTCGGCGCCGATGTAACCGGGAATCCCGGCTTGCCACAGGCCCGCAGCGTTTACCAGAACGTCGAGTCCACCGAGGCGATGCGCGGCCTCGTGGACCATCGCCGAGACGGCCTCGGCATCGCGCACGTCGCACTGCAGCCACTCGGCCGTCAGGCCGTCCGGCGGTGGGGTCCGGTGATAGGTCGCGGCCACCTGGGCACCCGCCGTCGTGAGAACTGCCACGGCGGCCGCACCGATGCCGGTGGCGCCGCCGGTGACCAGGATTCGCTTGCCGAGCAGGGGAGACGTCGCGTCTGACATGGCCACGACGGTACCGCGAGCGTGGCGCGGGACCGCCTTGGCGTCATGAAGCCCGATGGTCAGGTGCGCACCGCGATCGTCGACAGCAGATCGGCGAGCCGGTCGGGCTGATCGATCATGGAGAAGGTCCGTGCCCCCTCGATGACTTCGAGACGGGCGTTGGGGATGGTCGCGGCCAGCCGCGCCCCGTCTTCCTGCTCGAAGAAAACGTCATCGGCCGACCACGCGATGAGCGTCGGCTTGTCGAAGTCATACAGTCGTGCCGCCACCGTCGTCGTCACCTCGGTGCGCAGCGAAAGCGTGAACTGACGCAGGTCTTCGGCGACGGCCGGATCCGAGAGCCCCGGGCGCACCCAGATCTCGGTGAGCTCGTCGATGTTGCGATGCGCCAGGCCGTCGAAGGCGCGCTTGCGCACGGCCGGCACCCGCATGGCCTGGGCCACGGCCCGGAACGTCGTCTTGGACTTCGCCGCCAGGATCACCGGCTTGAGGATCGGTGGCGGAAAGTGTTCGAACGCATCGCAACTCGTGAGCACCAACGCACCCAGCCGCTCGCGGTGGTGCACGGCCACCAGCTGGGTGACGACGCCGCCGGTATCGTTGCCGACCAGCACCACGTCCTGCAGGTCCAGCGCGTCGAGCACCTCGGCGACCATTCCGGCGACGCCGGTGATGGTCCGGTCGGCGCCGCGGCGCAGCGGCTCCGGATGCGCGCCCAGCGGCCAGGTCGGTGCGATGCACCGCAGACCGCGGGTGGCAAGGCGTTCACTGACCTGACGCCATAGCTGCCCGCCCATCATGTATCCGTGCACAAAGACGACGGGCCTGCCGTTCTCGGGTCCGGTTGCTTCGTAATGGATGGTTCCGGCACTAATGTCGATCGTCGACATAGCAAACTCCTCATTCAGAGATACACTTACAAACAGGCTGCCTGTTCGTAAGTTACCAACAGGTTGTATGGAAAGCAAGAGACGAACCCAGGAAGAGCGCTCCGCGGCGACGCGTGACGCGCTGATCTCTGCTGCCCGCAAGCTGTGGGGGCTGCGGGGCTACGCCGAAGTGGGCACACCGGAGATCGCCGCGGCCGCCGGAGTCACCCGCGGCGCGATGTATCACCAATTCGCCGATAAGGCGGCGCTATTCCGCGAGGTCGTCGAGACCGTCGAGCAGGACGTGATGACGCGGATGGCCGTCGTGGTGGCCGAGTCCGGCGCCAGCGCACCGGCGGAGGCCGTTCGGGCCGCCGTCGACGCGTGGCTCGACGTCTCCGGTGATCCCGAGGTGCGTCAGCTGATCCTGCTGGATGCGCCCAGCGTGCTCGGCTGGGCCGAATTCCGTGATGTCGCACAGCGATACAGCCTGGGTATGACCGAGCAGCTGCTCACCGAGGCGATCCGGGCCGGCCAGTTGGCCGAGCAGCCGGTGCGGCCGTTGGCGCACGTGCTGATCGGCGCGCTTGACGAGGCGGCCATGGTCATCGCCACCGCCGACGACCCGAAGCAGACCCGTCGCGAAACCGGGGAGGTCCTGCATCGGCTGATCGATGCGATGTTCGAGGTGCGGTGATCGGCGCTAGCGGTCGCCGTTGGCCGAAAGTCGCAGGACCAGGCCAACTTCGGTCAGGTCTCGCGGACCCGCGCGACGCCCGCGATGACACCTTGGATGAGCAGGTCCAGGTGCTCGGCATCGTCGACTGCCGGTTGCCCCGCAACGAAGGTCAGCATGATGCCGTTGATGAACGCCAGGGTGGCGATCGCCTGGTCGTCGATTAAAGCCGGATCCGCAGCGCTGTCGTCCGGATGCCATTGGGTGACGACATTGCGGGCCAGCGTGTAAAGCCTGTTCGCGGACTCGTCGAGGATGGCCGCCAGTTCCGGGTCCCGGCCGGCGAGCAGCGCAAGTTCGTAGCGCGCCTTGGCGCGGGTCAGCCACGGTTCGTTGTTGACGTACATGACGATGCGGGCCAAACCCGCGGTGCCGGTGAATTCGGACTCGTTGTCCTCGGCGAGTTCGGCCATCATCGAGAAGTCGGCGACGTCGAGTTCGGCCAGCCGGGTCGCCATGGCGTGCACCAGCGCCTTGCGGGTCCGAAAGTAGAACGACGTGGTGCCGGACGGGACGCCGGCGTGGCCGTCGACTTTTGGGTGACTGATGCCGTGGATTCCGTTGCGGCCCAACAGCTCAATCGCAGCGTCGGCGAGCTGGCGGCGCCGCTCGGGCGCGTTGTGCTTTCTACGTGCAGCGATGCGTCCAGTCTAGAACTGACCGCAGTTCGGTGCGGTGGGTTCCCCATTGAAGCGGGCGGCGATCCATTGCATGGCCGGTTCCCCGTCGACCAGCATCGGCAGCGCGTGGTTGATGATGAGCTTGTTGAGGAAGGGCGGCTCTTCGTTGGTGCGGAATTCCACATCGGCGCCCTGGGCACACCAGTCGCGGCCGAGTTGATTGGCCGCGGTCCACGGCACCAGCGGATCATAACGATTGCTGTCGATCATCACCGGAGCATTGGGTTTGTAGCGACCGATCCGCTGCGCGTCGAACAGCGTGTTGAACGGCTCCTCGTCGACCAATTTGTAGATGTCTTCGGTGAAATAGGGCTGCAGGTGGCGAAACATGAAGTCGAGCAAGGTCTGGCCCACACATTGGCGGGACACCGATTCCAGCATTGCCAGCCCGCGCGGCGTCATCTTGGACCGAATGGTGTCGGCGAACTCCGGATAGGCGGCCATCACGCTGTTGAGCGCGTACCCGACCACCCCGACCAGAACGCTGCCGTCGGCGTAGGGAAAGAGTTCCTTGAGGTCGGCCGGCGGCGCCCCGGCGTAGGTGCCCACGATGTGTAGGTCGGGCGCATACCGCGAGGCGAGTTCGGCGGCCGAGGCGGAAGCGCCGCCGCCTTGCGAATAGCCCCAAAAAGCCACTGGCCCATGCGGATCCAACGATGTCTCGGGCAGCCGCAGGGCAGCGCGGGCGGCATCGAGCACGGCCTGCCCTTCCGCCACCCGCCCGACATAGGTGTGCATCGACGGAGTGCCCAGGCCCTGGTAGTCGGTCATCACGATGGCGAAACCGCGTGCCACCATGGTGGCGACGAACAGCTCCTCGTAGTTGAACATGATGTCCCAGCCACCCGAATAGTGGATGCCCTGGTTGAACATTCGCGACGGGGCGCACTGATTGCCCTGGCCCTGAGTCCCGGGTGCGTAGCTGATCAACGGTCGCTGTCCGCCGCCGGGCCACTCGTTGTAGGGCTCAAAGTAGGTGCCGGTGACCGCGATTGGGTTTCCCCGGGTATCGGTGCTGCGGTACATGATCCTGGTGCCGGTGGCCATGATCGCCCCCAGCTGACCGGAGGGCTCCAGCACCAGCCGCGACGGCTCGGCACGAATCACATCGCCCGGCTGGCCCGGCGGCAGTGGATCCGGCGGGAGGTAGAAGTCCGCATACTGCGGTTCGTCCCCGCCATCGGCCCGCGCGTTTCCGACTCCGACGAGTGTTGAAGCAATTACCAGTAGTACTGCGAAAACGCCCCCGACCCGATGCATTACGGAACGGTAACAATCACGGGCGAGCTAAGGGAAGAGGATCTCTAAATTTTTAGAGATTGGTGTTTCGCCGCGGAAGTTTTCGACTGAAGAATGACGGTGTCGAATCGACGCCGCAGCCCACAGGGAGGTACGTCAAACGTTGTAACGCAGCCGCTTTGGCGACGAGGACGGACAGAAAGTGGACGAGCCGCAGTTACGGTGTCTTGAGGAATACGTCGTTGAGCGTGACGGAGCGAAGGTTCCGATCTCGAATGATGTCGACCAGTTGCGGGTAGACGTGCGTCACCGGCAGATGATTGAGATGCCCGATCACGATGGCCTGTGGGGTGAAGTATTGATCGGCCATCTGCAGAATGTACTCCTCGGTGATCAAGGTCGAATCCGACAACGAGCCCGACCATAGGGTGGGGACCTTGTAACCGAGGTCGCCGGCGACGGCATCCACAGTGGCGTTGCGCTTTCCGTACGGCGGCCGCCAATAGGGTTTGGCGCCAATGCCATAGGTCTTTTTCAGAAACTCGTCGTTGCGGGAGAGCTGTTCGGCGGCTTGCTCTTTTGTCAGTTTGGTCATGTCCGGGTGCGACCAGGTGTGGTTGCCGAGCTGGATTTGCCCGCTGTCGACCAGCGGTCGGAGCAGGTCGACGTTCTCGGTCCACGAGTCGTAGATGCCATTGACGAAATAGGTCAGCCGCACGCCGGTGTCCTTGGCGAATTGGGTGTAGGCGCGCACCACTTCGCTGTTGACACCGTCATCGACTGTCAGCGCCAGCAGATCTCCTTCGCCGGGGATCTTCATCAGTGCGCCCCCGCCCGGCAGTGGTATGCGGGCACCGGGTGGTGGTGGCGGCAACAGTGCCTGCGGGGCGGTGGGCCCTGAAGTCGGTATGCCGGCTGTCGGCGTCTGGGCGAAGGTGCGCGGTTGCGGGTCGACGATGAGCCGGGCAGCGCCTACGCCGGCGACGACTGACGCCGCCAGCGATCCGAGGAACTGACGACGGTTCATCGTTGATGCGGGACCGCGTCGAGCAAATGGTGAGACGCCGTGCGGAAATGCGAATTCGACCCGCTTATTCGCAAATAGATCGTGGCGCATGGCGCACCAAGCGCGTCCCCGCAGGAACCGCCCTCGGTGTACAACATCGGAGCCACAGCAGCGAACCGTACCATTTGCGGCGCCAATCCCTCGGCTCTGTTACGGGTGGGTCAGCTGTGAATTATCGCCGACCCGGTGTTCACCGGTGAACGCGAGCCGACCAGCCGGAATCAACGCGGTACCCCGGCGCCTGGTAGCGGCAGCTGCACGGGTTCGGCGTTGGGTGTGCCCAGCGTTGAAGCCAGCCACGGCAATGCGGTGGCAAACGCCTGGGCGGCGAACGGCCAGTCGTGTTTGCCCGGCTGAGTGACCACCGCGCAAGTGATGCCGTTGGCGGTGCCGACCGCACACAGCGAGTTCGCCGCGACGTCCTGGCCTTCGGGGTTGGCGTCAGGGTCGCCGCTGGACGCGACGAGGGCCGGATTGCCTTCCTGAGCGACGTTGCGGGCCCCCTCCGATCCGGGCACGTCGAACCATCCCGAGAGGCCGTCGTAGTGACCGTGCTTCGTCATGACCGTGACCGGGTCGAAGGCCGCCCACGCGTCATGATTGCCGCCGAACAACCGGGCAACGGTTTGATCTTTCGAGCCGCCGTTGGGCCCGCGGTCACCCGCGATGTCCACGAACGCGCTGAACAGCTCGGGGTGCATGACGGCCAAGTCCACGGCGCAGGTACCGCCCATCGACCATCCGGCCACACCCCAGTTGGCCCGATCAGCGCTGACGCCGAAGTTCGACACCACGAACGGCTTTATGTCCTTGGTCAGGTGATCGGCGGCGTTGCCGCGGGGGCCGTTGACGCACTCGGTGTCATTGTCGAACGAGCCGGTGGGATCGACGAACACCAGCACCGGGGAGAACCCGTGATGCGCGGCGGCGAAGTTGTCGATGGCGGTGAAGGCGCCACCGGGGCCCAGCCAGTCAGCCGGGGTGTTGAAGGCTGAGCTGATCATCATGACCGCTGGCAGCCGAGGTGGTGGGTTGGTGTTGAACCACGCGGGCGGCAGATAGACCAGTTCGCGGCGGTGCTGAAAGTGGGAGCCGTTGTCGTCGATATCCACCGGCACCACCACGCCCTTGGTCGGCTTGGTTCCGGCGACCTGCATTTCGGTGACCCGCAGCCGGTCGATCTGGTCGGGCAACGGCACCGACGTCAGCTGATTCCACGCGGCAAGTGCGGTGGGGAAGTAGCCGACCCAGCCGTTCAGCGCCATGCCCGCACACAGGACGCACAACGGTATGGACAGCACCGCCACCCCGCGGCGCCACCAGCGGGTGCCTCGCCAGCCGACCAGGAAGACCGCGGCGGCCAGCCCGCTCATCGCGATCCACAGCCACAGTGCCGTCGGTGCCGGGTCTCCGGCTACGCCGAGCGACGTGATGTACCAACGCGACAGCAAGGTCACCGCGATTGCCGCGATCAACGCCACCGGCAGCACTCGCTTCAGCCAGCTTCGCGCACGCCATTGGATCGCTACGACCAGCACGAGCAGCGCCAAACCCTGCACGGCCGGCGGAAACCAGCCATGCAGCAAGGACAGCTGTCCGAAGAACTGCTCCAACGGTCGTGACCTTTGCTAGATCGATCGCTGAACGAGGGTGGGGGTGACTGTCAATCGGCCGGTCGGGGGTCACCGAAGGCCGCGGCCGGACCAACTATCCCATACCAATGCGCGCCACCAGCCGACCGTTCGTGCGTGTAGACCGACCAGATCCGCGCGGTCCGGACCGGTTGGCTCACGCGTCGTCGATGACGCTGGTGAACGAGCGCAGCCGCAGGCTGTTCCCCACGACCAGGACGCTGGACAGCGCCATCGCGGCGCCGGCGAACATCGGGTTGAGCATGCCGAGCGCGGCGAGAGGTATCGCGGCGAGGTTGTATCCGAACGCCCACAGCAAGTTGGTCTTGATGGTCGCCAGCGTTCGCCGCGAGAGCCGGACCGCGTCGACGGCGGCGCGCAGGTCACCGCGCATCACGGTGAGGTCGGCAGCCTGAATCGCGACGTCGGTGCCAGTGCCCATGGCCAGGCCCAGATCGGCGGCGGCCAGCGCAGCGGCGTCATTGACGCCATCGCCGACCATGGCGACCACCTTGCCCTCGGATTGCAGACGTTTGACGGCGGCGACCTTCTCGGCGGGCGTCGCCTCGGCGATGACCTGCGTGATGCCGAGTTCGCCGGCGATGCGGGCGGCGACCTTGGTGTTGTCGCCGGTGAGCAGCACCGGCGTGAGGCCCAGTTGGGTGAACCGCCGGACCGCCTCGGCGCTGGACGGCTTGACGGTGTCGGCAACCACCAGGACGCCCCGGGCCAGGCCGTCCCAGCCGACGGTGACAGCGGTCTTACCCTCGCCCTCGGCGCGGGCCCTGGCGGCCGACAGCATGGCGTCGAGGCGCAGGCCGTGTTCGGTCAGCAGGCTCTCGCGCCCGACGACGACGGCTCGACCGTCGACCGCGCCGTACGCGCCCCTCCCGTTGACCCCGGTGAAGCCGGCGGGGGTGGGGAGCGCACCGAGCTGCGCCCGGGCGCCTCGGGCGATCGCTTGTGCGATGGGATGCTCGGAGGCGTCTTCCAGGCCCCCGGCGTAACGCAACAGCGTGCTGCGGTCCGTCTCGGCCGCGGCGATCACGTCGACCAGCGTCATCTCGCCGGTGGTGACGGTGCCGGTCTTGTCGAGCACGATCGTGTCGACGCTGCGAGTGGACTCCAGGACTTCAGGCCCGTTGATGAGCACGCCGAGCTGGGCGGCGCGTCCGGTACCGACCAGCAGCGCGGTCGGGGTCGCGAGTCCCAGCGCGCACGGGCAGGCGACGATGAGGACCGCGACGGACGCCGTCAGGGCGGTGGTGAGCGAGAAATCCGCCGCGAGCCAGCCGGCCAGGGTCGCCGCCGCGAGGGCCATTACGACGGGGACGAACACCGTCGAGACGCGGTCGGCGAGACGCTGGGCGCGGGCCTTGCCGGATTGGGCCCGCTCGACCAGCCTGGCGATCTGCGCGAGCCGGGTGTCGTCGCCGACGCCGGTGGCACGCACCACGAGCCGACCGCCGGCGTTGACGGTGGCGCCGATGACAGCGTCACCCTTGCCGACCTCCACCGGGACGGACTCGCCGGTCAACATGGCGGCGTCCACGGCCGAGGACCCCGCGACAATGACCCCGTCGGTGGCGATCCGTTCCCCGGGACGCACGACGAACTCGTCACCGACCGCAAGCTGTTCAATCGGGATGCGGGTCTCGATCCCGTCACGTAGCACAGCGACGTCCTTGGCGCCCAATGTGAGCAGCGTGCGCAGTGCGGCACCGGCCGTCCGCTTAGACCGTTTCTCGAAATACCGGCCGGCGAGGACGAACAGCGTGACGCCCGCGGCGACCTCGAAGTAGACGTGACAAGGGGCGCCGTCGCGCCCGACGGTCAGCTCGAAATCGTGCTGCATGCCCGGTTGGCTGGCCGAGCCGAGAAACACCGCGTAGAGGGACCACAGGAATGCCGCCAGAGTGCCGATCGACACCAGGGTGTCCATAGTGGCGACGCCGTGTTTGAGGTTGGCCCAGGCGGCCGCGTGAAAGGGGTGCCCGCACCACACGACGACCGGCGCGGTCAGGGCCAGCGACACCCAGTGCCAGTGCTCGAATTGCAGGGCGGGCAGCATCGGCATGGCGATGACCGGTCCGGCCAGCATGATCGCGGCGATCAGTCGCCACCGCAGCGACGTCAACTCGGGGTCGCTGGGTGCCGTCGCCACCGGAGTCGCCTCGTCCGGGTTGCGTTCCGGCGAGCGTTGTGGGGTGGCGGCTGCGTAGCCGGCCTTTTCGATCTCGGCGATGAGAATCCGCGTGTCGTAACCGGCGGGGACCGTTACGGCAGCCTTTTCGGTGGCGTAGTTGACGGTCGCCTCGACGCCGTCGAGTTTGTTGAGTTTCTTCTCGATCCGGGCGGCGCAGGAGGCGCAGGTCATCCCGGTGATCTCCAGCTCGATCTGAGGCGGCGCGGCTGAGGCGGTGTTATCCGGAAGAATGCCCTCGTTGAGATGCCTTGGGGGCGTGCTCATGCGACCAGGACGGCCTCATAGCCGGCCTCGTCGACCGCGCCAAGGACGGCGTCCGTGTCGATGGGCTGCGCACTCGTGACGACGAGCGTGCCGGTGGCGGCGTTGACCGTCACGCCGTCGACGCCCGGGATCTGGACCACTTCGCTGTGGACTGCGGCCTCGCAATGCCCGCAGCTCATTCCGCTCACCCGATATTCGCTGGTGGGCATGCCGCTCCTTCTCGATCCCCCGGCAGGTCTTGACCAGACCATTCTGCCTGCTAGGTGTAGCGGGCTATTGCCGCAGGTGCGATCCGCCGCCGATGTACCAGACCTGACCGGTGATCCACTCGGCCTCGTCGGACAGCAGGAACGTGCTGATCGCGGCCAAATCGTCCGGTTTACCCAGCCGCGTCGTCTTGCCGAAGGTCAGGAAGGCCTGCTGGAGGGCGAGGTCGTTTTGCCGTTCCTGGGTCTCGCCCATCACCAAGCCGGGCATGACGCCGTTGCTGCGGATGTTGTGCTTGCCCCAATTGACCGCCACGTGCCGGGTCAGGTGGTTCACCGCGGCCTTCGAGGCGCCATAGGCGACGTGTGCCGGGTCGCTGCCCAGGGCGGCGCCCGAGGAGGTGTTCACGATGCTGCCCCCACCGTGGTCGAGCAGATGGGGCAGGACCGCGCGGATGGTGCGGACGTATCCCAGCAAGTTGACGTCAAGGGTGCGATGCCAGACGTCCATCCCGGTATCGAGGATTGTGCTGTCGCGTCCCAGGTTGTCCTCGGAGAGATCGGCGCCCACATTGTGCAGACCATGCAGGGCGCCGAACTCGGTGATGGTGGTCTGGACGAGGCGTTGCACGGACCGTTCGTCGGCAAGGTCGAATTCGATCGCGATGGCCCGGCCGCCGGACGCCGCGATCTGTTCGGCCGTGGCGGTGGCGCCGGCGATGTTGTTGTCCCCGATGGCCACCGAAGCGCCTTCGGCGGCAAGGCGTTTGGCGGTGGCCGCACCGATTCCGGTAGCGCCTCCGGCGACCAGGAATGTCTTGTCGGTCAGGCCGCGCATCAGACGTAGCCCACTCCGATGTCGACCGAAACCTGGGTTGCGGTAACCAATCTGGATTGGTCCGAGGCCAGCCATGCCACCGCGTCGGCGATGTCTTCGGGCTGCGCGATACCTTCGGGCAGCAGTGGTTTGTGCATGCCCCGCAGGTGCGGGTAGTCGTCGGCGGCCGCTTGGAGCGCGTCGCGCATCCGGCCGGTGCCCATCGGGGTGGCGACCGCTCCGGGGTTGAGGCTGTTGACGCGGATGTTGTAGCGGCCGAGTTCGGCGGCGAATGCGCGGGCCATCCCGACGACGGCGTGTTTGCTTGCGGTGTAGTGGATCATGAACGACTGCATTTTGATACCGGCGGCCGACCCGATCAGGATGATCGAGCCGCCGCGATCACCGTCGATGATTTGTTGCACGCCGGCCATCACGGTGTTCCAGGTGCCGATGACGTTGGTGTCTATGGTGTCCCGGAACGCCTGCGCGGTGATCTGGTTCCACGGCGCGGGACTGCAGATCCCGGCGTTGGCGACGATGACGTCGAGCCGGCCCAGTTCGCCCACCGCCTTGTCGACGGCGGCGGCCAGTGCGTCGAGATCGCGGATGTCGGCCTCGGCGGCGATGACCTTGCGGCCGTTGGCATTCACCAGTCGCGCGGTCTCGGCCAGGTCGTCGGGCGTCGGCGAGTCGTACGGAACGCTGGGCGGCAGCGGCCCGGCGATGTCAACCGCAATGATGTCGGCGCCCTCGGCGGCCAGGCGTACCGCGTGCGCGCGGCCCTGCCCACGCGCGGCGCCGGTGATCAACGCGACCTTTCCCGAAAGTGGCTGGCTCATAAGTGGTGGGGGTTCCTTTCAGTCGCGCGCGATCTTGTCGAGCGGGTTGGAGCGTTCCAGCATGCCGTAGGCCACTTCGCCGTCCCAGGTATAGCGCACGCCGGCTTGCTGCACGGCGGGGAACTGGGCCATCTCCTGTTTGAGGGCGTTCATGGAGTACATGTCGTCGTTGTGATTGATGTCGTGAGTGGAAAAGACTGTTACGCCGTCGATTTCGACGCGGCCGTCGGCGGCCTCCAGCACCAGCGGCACCTGTTCGCCCAGCGCGCGCAGCCGTGTCAGCCACGGCGCATGCACCGCCCGGGCCGGGACCAGGCCGCCGTCACCGGTGAAGATGAATCCCTCGTTGAAGGTGGGCTGGCCATCGGAGCGCGGTGGATAGGCGATATAGCCGAACGCGCGGCCACTGCCGAACACGGCCGACTGCCAGCAGTGCCCCCAGAAGCCGGCGAGCCTGCGGACGCCGGTGCGACGAATGCGCAACCCGCTGCCGGTGAACGTGTGCCGCTGGTCGGCTACCCGGAATTCGCCGGCGGCGGTGAACAATTGCTCGTAACGCGGGCCGCCCATGATGGCGCCGACGGAGGTGGTTTTGAGCTGGGTGTCGGCATCGCGCTGCAATGCGCCCTGAATCCACGGGGGTACCGCCATCTTCGCTTCGACGTGGAAGCTGATGTCGACCGTCGGGCCGTCTTTCTTGCCCTCGACCAAATCGGTGGACGAGGTCTCTACAGCCGGTCCGGCATAGGACATGGTCCAGGTGTCGAACGGCTCGATGCACTCAAACGCCAGGCCGCCGGCACCGAGCACGGTGGGCCGCCCGCCGGCACCGCGGGTGGGCAGCGACGGCCCGTTGGCGCGCAGTCGGTAGACGCGACCGTCAGGAAAGGCGGCATTGACCTGAATGTCGTGGGAATCCCAATTGGCGCCCACCGCCTCGATTCCGATGCGCGGCAACCCGATCGCGCCACGGTCATCGACAACCCAGAAGCTCACCGAGTCACGCATCTCCGGATCTTCGGGGCGTTGCGCCAGCACGTACTCGCGGGATGCGTCGATGCCGCCGGTGAGGTCAACAGCCATTGCTCTGGTCACTCCTTAGCTTCTGTGCGCCGTCCACCGCCGGGCGCTGTCCACATAACGTGCGAACCGGGGCCGCACCTCGTCGAGGTCGATGCCGAATTCCACCGGGTCGGCGTGTGTACTCGGCTCGCGCTCCGCGGCGGCATGCTCCCACCAACTTTGCATCCGCGCCTCGAACTCCGCACCCACCGGGGCGCCCAGCCAGGTGTACAAGCCGACGACCTCGCCGATCGGGTCGGCCTGCATGGCGCGAAAGTCGATGTCGTAGAACCGATCTTCTGCACCATCGGCACGGAAGCGCAGCGCCCGCTGCATCCCCAGCGACCAGTGTTCGACGTTGAGCCTACCGATGTACCGGCGGTCGATTTCGCTGTTGAACGATCCGATGATGTCGGCATACAGATCGGCCACCGACAACAGCACGTCGGTGGGATCGCGATGGGTCATCACGAAGCGCGCGTCGGGGAACACCGCGTTCAGGGCGTCGAGCCACAAGACGTGTGACGGGCATTTGAGCCGCCACGGCCGCACCGGCTCACCCCACTGCAGTAGCTGCATCACCCGACGCTGATATCGGAAGGTGGAGGTGAGGTCTGCGTGCTGCACCAACCACGCTGAGTATGAGGGTATTTCGGCGAATGACTGAAAAATGTGCGATTTGAAATCGAGCGCCATCAGCTCGTGGCACTCCATCGGGCCATGAGTGTCGGCTGGGACGTGATAGCGCGTGCCGACCATCTCACCCCTGTCGGGCGGCACCCGCGGGTCTACGCCGCGCACCGTCGAGGGTGGCGGACAGGGTTGTGAAGACTCCCATCGCCGCAGGTATCGCACATCGGGATCCTGCGCCAGCAGCATCGACAGCGCGGTGGATCCGGTCCGGGGCAAGCCCAGGCCCACCAATGGTGCCCGGATGGGCACATCGGCGATTTCCGGGTGTCGTTGAAACCAATCCTCGACCTGGAGTCGGTGCGCGAGATACCCCACGATTCGTTGATGCAGAAAGGCTTCGCCGGGCTCGTTCAGGTGCGCCTCGTCACGCAATGCGGCCAGCAGAACATCCAGGCCCTCGGTGAAAGAGGCGTCGCCGAAGTCGGTCAGGCCGGTCTGCGTGGTGGCCTCACCCATCACGCCATCAGTGGTCAGCACGGCATCTCCCTGATGAAAGTTGCTGGGGCAGTGGTCAACCCATCCACTGGCCGCCGGCGACGTCAATGGTCTGCCCGCACATGTAGTCGGCCGCCTCGGAGGCCAGGAAGGCGACCATGTTGGCGGCCTCCTCGGGCAACGACGCGCGCCCGAGCTGGACCTGGTGGGTGATCGCTTCCTGGATGGCGCCGCGGCCGGCGCGCTGCCTGTCGTCCTGGGGATCGAGCAGGTACTGGCGCATCTCCGGTTTGATCATGATGCCCGGTGCCACGCCCAGCACGTTGACACCGCGCGGTGCGACCTCGTGGGCGAGGTTTCGGGTGAAGCCGATGACTCCGGCCTTGCACGCGTTGTAGACCACCAGGCCGCGCTGCTGAATGCGGCCGCCGACCGATCCGATGTTGATGATCTTGCCGGAGCCCTGGGCAAGCATGTGCTGCAGTGCGGCGTGCGCGCCGTACATCATCATCGTCAGGCTGCCCAGCACGGTGTAGTCGATTTCTTCCTTCGTCTGCAGCTCGAACGGGCCCGCGGCGACCATCACCGGGTTGTTCACCATGATGTCGAGCCCACCGAGTTCGCCGTGCGCGTGCGCGACCGCGTCGTGCACCTGGTCCCAGTCGGACATGTCGGCTTTGACGGGAATGGCGCGTACTCCCCAGCGCTGCTCGACTTCTTTCGCGCGGCGTTGCACCTTCTCGAGGGTCCGGCCGATGAGCGCCACCTCCGCGCCGCAGCCGGCCAGCCGGTTGGCGATCGCCTGCCCCAGGCCGTCGCCGCCGGCCCCGGTGACGAAGGCCTTCTTGCCGGACAGGTTCATCAGCTCGGTCACCCGCTTGCCGATGATGTGCTCGGGCAAGCGATCCAATCCGAGCAGTTGCGCCCAGTCCCGCTCGTCTTGAACCGTCATCGTCACCCCTTCGTGCCAGACCGGGACGGCATCGCCACCGCCACCTGGCTGACGATATGGCGGCATCGGGGCCAGCAGGTAATACCAATTCGGGAAAACAGTCATGCCGAATTTGTATGGCTGGTAGTTGTGGGAGCAATGGACACCCACCGGCTGAAGTATTTCCTGCGGATTGCCGAAGAAGGCTCGATCACGCGGGCGGCCACCGCGCTCGGGATCGCACAACCGGCACTGAGCCGCCAGGTGCGCCTGCTCGAAGACGACCTGGGCATCACGCTGTTCCACCGCACCCGCCGCGGCGTGCAACTCACCGAGGAGGGCGAGCGGTTGCGCTCCTCGACGGCCGCGCCGTTGCGTCAACTCGAGCTTGCGGTGCAGTACGCCGGATCGCCGTTGGCGCGCATCGAACGTGGCCTGCTGTTCGGGATGCTGCCCAGCACCGCAGGCGTGCTCGCGGCGCCGCTGTTGGCCAGCCTGAGCGCCGCGTTTCCCAACGTGCATTTTCACGTCGCCGTCGCCGACACCGACGAGTTGGTGCAACGCATGCTCAACGGCGCGATCGACCTCGCGGTCATCAATCCCGTACCGGACGACCGGTTGTTCTACCGCCCCCTGTTGGTCGAGGACCTCGTTGTCGTCGGAGGTCGTGCGTGCGACCTGTCGCCGGACCGGCCGATCCGGTTCGTGGAGTTGGCCGAGTTACCGCTGATCATGCCCAGCGCACCGACCGGTATCCGAAACACGTTGGAGAACACCGCTTTGCGCCTCAGGGTCGCCATCGTCACCCGCTTTTCAACCGACTCCCTCGAGGCATCCAAGCAACTTGTCGAAGCGGGGCTCGGATACGCGGTGATGCCGCCGGCCGCATGTGCACCCGAG
This sequence comes from Mycobacterium sp. 1465703.0, assembly GCF_001672975.1. Lineage (GTDB taxonomy): Bacteria > Actinomycetota > Actinomycetes > Mycobacteriales > Mycobacteriaceae > Mycobacterium. The sequence continues at coordinate 33,963 of NZ_LZKU01000184.1, read as the reverse complement.
GTCGAGGCGGGACGACTGCGTCACACCACGGTGTACGAACCCGAGATCCACCACCATCTAGGCGTGGCCGCCAGCTCAGCGCTGGAGGTGCCCCGCGAATTCGCGACGAAGATCGGCATCGTGTTGCGTGAAGAGGTCGCCCGGCTCACCAAATCGGGCTTCTGGCCGGCGCGGTTCGTACCGTCGCCGGTGTGGGATCCGAACATTCCGGATCCGCAGACCTAGACCGGATTACGCTGCCGGGTAGCGGAAAGGAGAGATCATGACTGTCACCGTTGTCGACCGTGGGCCCCGCCAGGTGAGCCGCCGGGTTGAAGTGGCCGCCCCGGCCGCGGAACTGTATGCCATAGTCGCCGATCCGCGGCGGCATCACGAACTGGATGGGTCCGGCACGGTGCGCGACAACATCACCATGCCCGCGCAACTCCTTGAGGGCTCGAAATTCTCGACGCACATGAAGATGTTCGGCTTGCCGTACCGCATCACCAGCACGGTCACCGCGTTGAAGCCCAACGAAGTGGTCGAATGGCAGCACCCGCTGGGCCACCGCTGGCGATGGGAATTCGAGCAGCTATCTCCGACCCTGACCCAAGTGACGGAGACGTTCGACTACCGCGACGCCGGCGAACTCAAGAACAAAGTGAAGTACTACGAGCGGATGGGCTTCGCAAAGGCGAATGGGAAGGGCATCGAAGCGACGCTGGCCAAGCTGCGCGACCGCTACGCGGGGTGATCAGCCCGCCATCGGATCTGCTGCGTCCCAAGGCATTACGCCGGATACCCAGTGGCTGAGTTCTTGGGCCTGGTCGTTGCGGTGCAGATGGCGCGGCGGGGTGGCAAAGGTGGAATAGGGCCGGCAGCGGATGACGACGCGGTTCTCGCGTTCGCACATCGCTTGGATGTGCGGCCGGGCCTCGTCGCCGAGCGGTTGGCCGGACATCCGGCCGCCGACGGCCATCATCACGTCGACCGCCAGGTCCGGGTCTTGGTCGATGGTGGCATCGGCGTAGACCTGCAGATAGCTGAACGGCCACCGCTCGTCGAGCACGCACAGGCTCACCTTGCCGTCACGTTGGACGATGCGAGCCTTGCCGCGCCCGGCCATGGTGGAGACGAGCAATTCGCCGGCGTCGGTGGGGATGTAGTACACGATCGACATGGCCGGGCCGTCGTTGCGGCGACGGTAACCGAACACGCAGGTGCGATGTGTGCGGACGAACTCGCGTCGTTCGGAGGGAAGCATGTCGCGGTCGGTAGGCGCGGTGAAGGGTTCGGCCGCCAGGGGGAGAAGCATGGCGAATGTTCCTCGCTGTCATGGTAGTTGATCTTCCGGATATTTATGGATACAGTGTCTCCGTAATAGGGCGGGGTGTCAAGCGCGTCAGGAGAAGGCATTGAGTGAGGTGAATGACACCGGCCGGCCGCAGCAGCGCCGGACCCGTGGCCGCCCGGCCCTGCCGATCGAGCGCATCCTGGGCGCCGCCGTCGAACTCCTCGATGAACAGGGGCCCGACGCGCTGTCGATGCGCTCGTTGGCGCAGCGGCTGGAATCCGGCACTGCCACGCTGTATCGCCACTTCTCCAATCGATCCGAACTGGTCTCCCTGGTGATCGACGAAATCCTCGGAGAGGTCGACCTCGACGCGCAACAGCTTGCAGCGCTGCCGTGGCAACAAGCGTGTACCTTGTTCGCGCAGCACATGTTCGACGCGTTGAGCCGGCACGGCAACGTCGCGCCGCTGTTGATCGAGTACACCCCGATGGGGCCGAATGCATTGGCCAATCGCGAGCGGTGCCTGGCCGTCCTCCTCGACAACGGCTTCGGCCCAGAGATCGCGGCCCACGCGTACGCGACGCTGGCCCGTTACGTTTTGGGCTTTGCGATACAACTCTCCGGAGCAACGGCAGAAGGCGGTCAACACGACGCGCAACTTGCGGCCGCATTTCACCGACTCGACCCGTCGCGCTTTCCCGCGACGCTCGCTGTCGCCGACGACCTGCCGGTCCCGTTGGCGGACGAGTTCGCGTTCGGGTTGCGGCTCATCGTCGCCGGACTCGAGCGATTGCGGAAGTGAACGCTATCGCACTCTGAACCGTGGGTTGGGTGGATGCCCGCGCTTCAGCCCGGAAAGGACATCGCCCGATGATCGACGCTCTAGCCATTTATGCGGGGCCGCCGCTGGCCCGGTGGGGCCAATTCTTCAGCCGCTACGGCCTGGTCGTAGTCCTGGCGTGGATCGGATTTGGCAAGTACGTGAAGATGGAATCCCGTGTGCTCATCCAGCACAGCCCGTTGATGAGCTGGGTTTACGACGTATTCAGCTTCACGTTCGTCGCGCGTGCCCTTGGATCGATGGAAATCATCGCCGCCCTTCTCATCGCGCTACGGCCGCTGTGGTCGCGGCTCTCGGCCGCGGGCAGCGCACTGGCGGTGGTGCTGTTCTTGGGTACGCTGAGTTTTCTGTTCACCACGCCCGGGGTGATCGTCACGCACGCCCACGGGCTTCCGGTGCTCTCAGGGATGCCCGGCCAATTTCTGCTCAAAGACCTGGTATTGCTTGGCGTCTCGTTGTGGACGTTGGGCGAATCACTGACGGCTCGGGTGGCCGCGGATAATGAGGTTCCCTTCGGCAACTCCGTGGCCCAATCCAGCGATTGACTATAAGGTCGAGGCCACGGAGAGGAACCCGAGGCCGTGACCGAAACCGTTGGCCAGGCGCTTGACGTCGACGCGCTGCGACGCAAGTACGCCGAAGAACGCGCGCGCCGCCTGCGTGCGGACGGCATTGCCCAGTACGTGGAGATGGCCGGCGTGTTCGCCCGATTCGCCGAAGACCCCTGGGTGAACGGTGACCTTGCCCGTGAACCCCGCACCGACGACGTCGTTGTCGCCGTCATCGGCGCCGGATTCGGTGGACTGTTGACCGGTGCACGGCTCCGTCAGCACGGCGTCGAAAGCGTGCGCCTGATCGATCGGGCGGCCGACGTCGGCGGCACCTGGTACTGGAACCGCTACCCCGGAATCGCCTGTGACGTCGAGTCGTACGTGTACATGCCGCTGCTCGAGGAGCTTGGTTACACGCCAACCGCAAAATACGCCAAGGGTCCCGAGATCTTTGCGCACTGCCGGCGCATCGCCGAGCACTACGACCTCTACCGCGATGCCTGCTTGCGGACCGAGGTACGCGAAATCCGTTGGGACTCCGGCGAGTCACGCTGGATCATCCGTACTGACCGGGGCGACGAAATGCGCGCCACGTTTGTCTCCATGGCCAACGGCTATCAAGCCAAGCCCAAGCTGCCGGGCATCGACGGGCTCGGCGCCTTCCGCGGGCATGCGTTCCACACCAGCCGCTGGGACTACGGCTACACCGGGGAGGGGTTGCAGAACCTGGCCGACAAGCGCGTCGGCATCATCGGAACCGGCGCCACGGCCATTCAGTGTGTACCGCACCTCGCCGCCGCGGCCCAGCGGCTCTACGTCTTTCAGCGCACCCCGTCCTCGGTGGATGTGCGGGCCAATACCGCAACGGATCCGCAGTGGGCCAGCACATTACAGCCGGGTTGGCAACGCGAGCGGATACAGAATTTTCAGATCCTCACTGCCGGAGGCCAAGCCGATCAGGATCTGGTTGCCGACGCCTGGACGAGTATCACCCGCAAGCTTCCTGTCATGCGCCATGACGGAGACGGCTCCGTCGATCCCGAACAACGTGGCCGCGACATCGAACTCGCCGACTTCGTCAAAATGGAGGAGATCCGGGCGCGTGTCGACGCGATCGTCACCGATCCCGCTACCGCCGAAGCACTCAAACCGTGGTACGGATACTTCTGCAAAAGGCCCTGCTTCCACGACGAGTATCTGAAAACGTTCAACCGCGGCAACGTCACCCTGGTGGACACCCAGGGCCGCGGCGTGCAGCGCATCACCGAATCCGGTGTGGTGGTCGACGACGTGACGTACGAACTCGACTGCCTGATCTTCGCGACGGGCTTCGAGGTGGGCACCGACTATTGCCGACGCAGCGGATTCGAATTGATCGGCCGTGACGGCGTGACCCTAACTGAACACTGGGGTGACGGCGTGCGCACCTTCCAAGGCTTGTGCACCACCGGATTTCCGAACTGCTTCATCGAAAGCATCGCGCAGGCCGGCCTGACGGTGAACTTCCCCTACCTGCTGGACGTGCAGGCAAGCCACGTCGCCTGGATCATCGCGAGGGCACTCGCCGAAGGCATCACCGAGATCGAAGCGACGGCCGCCGCCGAAGCCGCCTGGGTCGACACGGTGGTGGCCAGATCCGTCGCGAGCGCCGAGCGCGCCAAGACGTGTACGCCCGGTTACTACAACCGCGAGGGGAAGGCCGACGCCAAGACCCGACAGGGCAGCCTCTTCTTCGGCGCACCAACCGAATACGCGGACATCCTGCAGCAGTGGCGCGCCGACGCCGACCTGGAAGGGCTGTCGATCCGCCGCCCGCAGGACCGCTCATGACAAGCCGAAAAGCTCGATCGCTCTACGCTATTGGGCGGATGCGAGCCGCGACACGGCGTCGGCGCGGACCGAAGGTGGCGATCATCGGTGCCGGCTTCGGTGGTCTGGGTGTGGCCGTGGCGTTACGCCGCGCGGGCATCGACGACTTGGTGATCATCGAAGGCGACGACGGTGTCGGCGGTACCTGGCGGCGCAACACCTATCCCGGCGCCGCCTGCGATATCCAGAGCCACCTCTACTCGTTTTCCTTTGCCCCCAACACGTCCTGGAGCCGGACCTACGCGCGGCAGCCCGAAATACTGGCCTACCTCGAGTCCGTCGCCGACGATTTCGATCTGCGTCGCCATCTCATGCTCGACACCACCGTGCGCTCGCTGCACTGGAATTCGCGGAGCGGCGGGTGGGATTGTCAGTTGGAGCGTGACGGGCAATCGGACACCCTGGCCGCTGACGTCGTGGTGTGCGCGGCCGGGCTGTTCGGGTCGGCCAAGCTGCCCGATATCGACGGCCTGACCGACTTCACCGGCGCGCTGCTGCACACCGCGCAGTGGGACCACGACCTCGATGTGACCGGACGCCGGGTTGCGGTGATCGGTACCGGCGCCAGCGGAGTGCAGGTGGTGCCCGAATTGGCGAAGACCGCCGGACACGTCACCGTCTTCCAGCGCACCCCGCCCTGGATGGTGCCCAAGGACGATCGCCCGTACAGCACAACCGAACTGGTCCGCTTCAAACGCAGCCCCCTCGCGCTGCGCCAAACCCGCTGGCAGATCTGGAAGTTCCAGCACGACAACACCGCGACCTTCGCCGACGACCCGGTGGTGACGGCACGCACCCAGATCGCGACGTCGTTTCTGGCCCGCACCGTCGACGACGAGCCGTTGCGCCAGGCGCTGACGCCGGACTATCCGTTCCGTTGTAAGCGGGTGCTGCTGGGTGACGACTATTACCGGGCGTTGCAGCGCGACAACGTCGAGTTGGTCACCGACCCGATCGCTCGCATCGGCAAGACGTCGGTGACCACCGCCTCGGGCGCACAGGTCGATGTCGATGTGATCGTGCTGGCCACCGGTTTCGAGACGTCTCGCTACCTGTCCGGAATCGAAGTCGTCGGCGACGGTGGGCGCCGACTGCACGAGCACTGGGGCGACGACCCGTCCGCCTACCTGGGGGTCGCGGTCAGCGGCTTCCCCAATTTCTTCATGCTCTATGGCCCCAACACCAACCAGGGCGGCAACTCCATCGTCTACATCCTCGAGGCTGGGGCGCGACTGGTCGCCAGCGCAGTGAGCCGCCTGGCGCGCCATGGCGGACACCTCGACGTGCGGCCTGAGGCCGAAAAGCGATACAACGACGCGCTTTCCGCGGACCTGGAGCGCACCATCTGGACGCAGTGCGACAGCTACTTCCGATCACCCTCCGGCCGAATCGTCACCCAATGGCCCTACACCGAGCTGGAGTACGCGCGCCGGACCTGGCGGTTACGGACCAAAGACTGGCTGCATCGCACGGGCGGTCGAGAATCAGCACAGGCCGAAATCGTGCGCCCCGCAGATCAACTCACCGGCGGCTAGCTCGGATAAACCCACGCTCAACGTGCGGGGTCGGCGGCGACCTCGATATCACCGGCCGCTGCCGCGGCACGCAACTGGTGAAAGTCGTCAAGTGATTTGTCGGCGTAGGCATAGGACCACTCGGCCACCGCGTCGTGCACGGCGCTACTGGTGCCGACATATCCCCGCAGGATTGACGCGTTCGCACTCTGCGCGTGCGCGCGGGCCAGCAGCACCGCACAGGCAAGGACATATTCGGAGAAGACCGAGGCCGACATGCCTTCGGTGTCGATACTGCCTTTCATGTCGTGGAACTGTCGGACGTAGTAGTCGCGGCTGTCCTTGCGGGTGGTCCCCAGGAACACGTCCGACATCGCCTGCAGGATCCGCTGACCGTCGACTACGCGCACTCCTTGGCCCTTGGCGTCGACCGCCGCGGTGAGGGTGTCCGGCTGCGGCCAACCGCCGTATTCGTCGAGCACCGATCGAGTGGCCTCTTTGATCTGCATGATCAACGGTGTTCCGTTGGGGCCGACCAGGATGACCAGATAGCACCGGGTGCCGACGCTGCCGACGCCGACGACCCGCAGTGCGAGGTCGGTGACGCGAAAGTGCGACAGCAGCAATGCCACGTCGGCCGGGACCGCGGCCAGATATTCCTGAACCGACTCGATCAAGGAAGCTTCGATGTCCTCCTCGATGTGCTGCAGGACGGGAGGTGCCTCACGCAGCCGCGGGGTTCCGTCTGCGTCAATTTCCATGATCTGCTTGAAGACTCGCTCTGACGTTCGGGTGCGCGCCCGCGATATCGTTTTCTCGATCACCGTCTGCAGGCCCTTGGACACCTTGCCGGTGTAGTGCTCGGGTTCCACCCGTAGGTAGTAGCGGTCCAAAACGTTCATTTCCTCGAGCATTGCCTCGAGGCCGGTTTGATAGCCAGTCAACGCCTCTTCGACACAGCGGCGGATGGCCCTGTCCCGATATCCAGCGTGACGGCCACCGACGATCGCGCTGGTGATCAAGCGTTTCACGTCCCACTCCGCGGGCGCGACGGCGGCCTCATCGAAGTCGTTCAGGTCAAAGACGATCGAGCGGTGGGGAGCGGCGTACAGGCCGAAATTCGATATGTGCGCGTCGCCGCAGCACATGACTTCGATCCCGCTGGACGGGCTCGCGGCGAGGTCGGCAGCCATGACCGCCGCCGAACCCCGGTAGAAGGAGAACGGGTCGGCCAGCATGCGCGCGAACCGGAGCGGGACGAGTTCACTTAGCCGCTGTGCGTTTTGGGCGACGAGAATTTCGGTCGCTGTTCGGGCGGATGGTGTCAACCGCGCAAGAGACCGCCGGGGGGCGGTCTTGCGCAGCGCCCGCCCGCGGGCCAGATCCTCGCTCGGAACCTCGATGTCGATCAGGCGATCGCGCAACGCCCGTTGCGGCATTTGACCAGCATAGTCACCGCCGCGGGTATTTACGTCAGAGTGATTCTCATGGCTGTCGTCGAGTGGCCCGATCGTTAACATTCTTAAAAATGTTTGGTGCCACACGGGGCTGTTTGGCACATCACATGGTCGGTGATGGAAGGTGTGGTTGGCGTGGTGAAATTGCGGCCGCCCGATCCGGGCCGCCGGTCGTTACGCCTTCCTTGGCTCAGCATCCTCGGCGTTCTCGCCATCGTCGTCGCAGCGACCGCGATCGTGATCAAGAACCTGCCGGCGGCAGGTTCCAACGAAATCCTCAACGTCTCCTACGACCCGACGCGCGAACTGTATGCGGCGCTGGACAAGCAATTTGTCGCTGAACATCACGCAACCACGCTGACCATCAAGGAGTCTCACGGCGGCTCGGGGCGGCAGCTACGCAGCGTGCTGGACGGCAGCCAAAAAGCCAACGTCGTGTCGCTCGCGCTGATCAGCGACATCGACACACTCAGCAAGCGGGGCCTGATCGCCGGCAACTGGCAACAGCGACTCCCGAACGGCTCGGTGCCATACACCTCGACCATCGTCTTCGTGGTCCGCAAGGGCAATCCGAAGGGGATTCACGACTGGCCCGACCTGGTCAACCCCGATGTGTCCGTGGTGTCGCCGAACCCACGGACGTCTGGCAACGGTCAACTGAGCGTGCTGGCGGCCTGGGGGGCGGTCACCACGCGCGGCGGCAGCCCGGCGCAGGCAACCGGCTACGTGAAGTCGCTCCTGCAGCACGTCACGGTTTCCGACGCCGGTGCCCGCAGCGCCGGAGACAACTTCGCGCTGGCCAAGATCGGCGACGTCCAGCTGACATGGGAGAACGAGGCGCTGCGCGAGGTTGCCGCGAACAAGGACGAACTAGAGCTCGTCTACCCACCGGTGAGCATCCTCGCGCAGCCAGCAGTGGCCTGGGTCGATGCGAACCTCACCGATCCCACCACCGCGGCCCATGCCAAGGCCTATCTCGAGTACCTGTTCACCGATGCCGCCCAAGAACTGGTGGCGCACTTCGGGTATCGACCCTTCAAGCCGGCGATCCTGGCCAAGCACGCCGACCGGCTACCCCCTGTCGCGTTGTTCCCGATCACCGCCATCGCAAAGGACTGGAGCGACGCGCGGGAACAGTTCTTCGGCGCCAACGGAATCCTGGACACCATCTCGGCGCCTGGCGCGGCGTCGGGCGCTTAGCGGAAAGACATCGAAAACGTGGCTGTGCGTGTGCATTACGACCTGGTGAAGGGCCGCCATGATGTGATCGCCGGTCTGACCGTCGCCGCCATTTCGTTTCCCCAGGCGATGGCGTACGCGTTGATCGCCGGTGTAGACCCGAGGTTCGGCGTGTATTCGGCAATCGTCGTGACCATTGTCGCCTCGATCTTCGGGTCGTCCTCACATCTGATCAACGGACCGACGAGCGCCATCTCGTTACTGGTTTTCACAGCGCTGGCCTTCATCGACTCGGAGAATTCCAAGGAACTCTTCGAGGCACTTTTCCTGCTGGCCGTACTCGTTGGCGCATTCCAGATCGTGATCAGCTTGTTCAAGCTCGGCAATCTCACCCGATACATTTCCGAGTCGGTCATCATCGGCTTCATGGCGGCGGCGGCATTTCTGCTCGCCATCGGACAGTTGGGCAACGCGCTGGGTGTGCGCGACAAGGGCAACGGCCACATGCAGGTGCTGCGCCGCGTGTGGCTCACCCTGACCCATGGCGATCACATCAATTACCGCGCACTGACTTTGAGTGTGGCGGCGGTGATTCTGGCGGTGGTGTCGCGCAAGCTGGTGCAACGCTTCGGGTGGCCGCAGTTCGACATGCTCGCGGTGCTCATCATCACAGCACTCATCGCGTACGTCGCGGGATGGTCCACCCCGGGCGCAGGCGGCCACACCGCGGTGTCGGTGGCCGCCAAGATCCCGCGGAGCCTTCCGGGACCGCACGTCCCCGAGGTCCACACCGAGTGGCTGCCCCACCTGTCGACGGGTGCGCTGGCCATCGCCTTCGTCGGCATCATCGAGGCGCTGTCGATCGCCAAAGCCATTGCGTATCAAACTCAACAGCAGATCGACTACAACCGCCAGATCATGGCCGAAGGGCTGGCCAACCTGGCCGGCGGCTTCTTCCAGAGCCTGCCCGGCTCGGGTTCACTGTCCCGGTCGGCGATCAATTTCCAGTCCGGCGCCGCAACCCGGTTCTCCGGAATCGTCTCGGCCGCAACGGTTGCCGCGGCGCTGCTGTTGTTCGCCCCGCTGCTGCGCTATGTCCCGCAGCCGGCGCTGGCCGGGCTTCTGCTCGTCACGGCCGCGCGCCTGGTCGATTTCAAGCGCTTGATCTACACCCTCAAGGCGTCCCGCTACGACGCGGGGTTGGTGGTCGTCACCGCCGTCACCGGTATCGCCGTCGACCTCGACAAGTCGGTCCTGCTTGGCGTGATCCTGTCGATCCTGCTGTTCGTACCGCGGGCGGCCAAGCTGAAATCCAAAGAACTGGTCGTCACGCCCGAACGGGTTGTCCGCGAACGCATTCCGGGCGACTCGGTGGATCCTTCGATCGTCATCTATGACCTCGAAGGCGAGTTGTTCTTCGGCGCCGCACCGGAACTGGACCGGTATCTGGCTGGGATCAGCGGGCGAATCTCGGACGGCCAGGTGGCATTCGTGGTGTTGCGGCTCAAGCGGGTTCGTCATCCCGACGTGGTCTGCATCGAGCGCATCGAGCATTTCCTACGGGAGACGGCCGAGCGGGGCGTCACCGTACTGCTCGCCGGGGTGCGCCCCGATACGCTCGGCGTCCTGCGCAATGTGGGATTCCACAACTGGTTTCCCGCCGAGCATGTCTTCCCCGAGGAGGACGAGGAATTCTCGGCAACCCTCAAGGCGGTGCGCTACGCCCACAACAAGCTGGCCGAGAAGAGAGTCAAGGAACCCTTTACCAGCACGCCCGAACTCGCCCCGCACGCCGAGCTGTATTACCTGGTCTAGCCGGCGGCAGCGGCCCGAGCCCGTTCGGCCATTGACGCGACCACGCCGCCGTCGTTGAGGATGTCGGTGCCGGTGAGGTATCCGGCTTTGTCGCTGGCGCAGAAGGCGAGCAGCTCGGCCATCTCTTCGGGCTTGCCCCACCGCGGGACCGCGGCATCGGCAACCATGGCGCCGGCGCCGGCCTGCTCTTCGAGCCTGCCCATCTCGGTGTCGATGGACCCCGGCGACACCGAGACGATACGCAATCCGCGCGCGTTGAACCGCTCCGCCTGCGACTGGCTGTACCACTTCACGAAGCTCTTGCTCAGTGCGTACGCCAGACCGGATCGCGCCTGCTCGGGAGCAATGTTGCACGCCGTCAGCATGGTGTCCATGAAGGCGTCGTCATCGTCCAGCGCCTGCGGAAACTGGCTTGTCGGAATCATTTCCGCGGGCAACAGGTGTGCCGCCATCGATGCCACATTGACGATCACCGCGCCCTCGCCGGCGACCGCGAAAAACTCCTCGTTGACGTTGAGGGTGCCGATGGCGTTGGTCCGCATGACGTAGTCGGCGGGACCCATGCTCGGGCTTACCCCCGCGGTGTGGATGACCGAGACCACCGTGCCGAGGTTATTTGCGGTGCCGAGTAGCCCTGCGACGGCTCGCCGGTCGGTGACGTCACAGTTGACGGCCGTGGCAGTGATCCCGAGATCTTGCAGAGTCGCGGCCGCGGCCGTCAACCGGTCCTGCCTTACGTCGCACAACACCACGGTGTGGTCGCGACCGACGATCTTCGCCGTGGCCAGGCCCATGCCACCCGCCCCGCCTGTGATCACCGACACTCGATTCATACCTGGACCGTATACGCAACGTGATGTCGAATCGGGGCGCGGGGCGACTTTGGCTATCGGGGGCTAGTGCGGGCTGATGGCGCCGGCGGGTTCGTGATGGATATGCCCGCTGTGCCGGATGGCCGTGCCGAAGAACGGCGCACGGAGGGCCGCAGCAACGTGGCGGCGATTGATGATCAGCGCGACGACGGCCACCGCGATGTAGACACCACAGAGCAGCAGCCGTCCCTGCGTGGTGAAGATCGGGAACTGCACGACGAACAAGCCGAGCAGCGTGCAGGCCGCGGCCCGGTTGAAACGCAGCGCCAGGATCAACGCCACCCCCATCATCGTTTGGGTTGCGGTGAGCAGCACTTCCTCCACCTGGCGGGGGTCGAGGTGCAGGGAGAACCCGCCGCCCCCCAGCAGATGGGCGATCGGCAGCGAGCCGATCAGCAGGGTCCACTGGTTGACCTTGGAGGAGATCAGCGTGGCGATGGCCGCCGTGCCCTTACCCCGGGTGGCGAAGATGGTCGCGATGATGAACTCCGGTGCTTCCGAGGCCAGCGGAGCCAGCCACTGCACCAGCAGGAAGCGGTTGATGCCCAGTTCGGTGCCCGCGGCGACCAGGTTGTCGGCGAAGGGTTTGGCGCACAGCAGGATCACCGCGCCCGACACCAGGAAGAGGCCGACGACGGCGACGCGCCGACGGCCGTCGGGCAGCTCGCCCAGCGCCGCGGCCGTACCTATCAGGTCAGGCTCCTCGACGTCGCCGTGGCTGATCTTGTAGAGATAGAAGCCGAACCAGGCCAGCAAAGCCAGCCCCAGTCCGAAATGGATCTGGCCGCTGGCCGGTATGACGAATGCGATGACGCCGGCGACCAACAGGAACCCGAGTTCGACGCGGTTTGCTGGCTCGAGCGTCAAACCGGTGCTCTTCGCCGAGCCGGACTTACGCGCGACCAGGATGCTCACCAGCACCACGACGGGCCAGCCCAGACCCATCAGCAACCGGTTGGATCCGGTCATGTTGGCCGCGGCGTATTGCGTGTAATCCGCGTTATGGCCGGACACGTAGGCGTAGTAAAGGTCGACGGCGTATTCGGGCAGCACCGCGATCAAGGCGAGCAATGCCGTCGCCAGCCCGCCGGACACGTCGATCTGGGCGGCCTCGGCGGCCCACGCCAGCAAGAAGCTGGCCGCCACCACCGCGGCTCCGAAGATCAGCAGGGCCGCTATCGCGCCGGTATGCAGGCCGGCGACCCGGACGACCACGGCCGGGACGACGAATGCGCCGGTGATCAGTCCCGAACGAGTCAGGGTGCGGCGCCGCGAGCGCGCCGTCGTCGAGCCCGCGGCTGCGGGCCTGTCTATGGCGAGCATCGTCATCCTTCGTAGGGGGTGGCGATCGGGGTTGCTTCGGCTCGGTGCCGTGAGGAGTGATTACCCAAGTTACCCGCGTTGCATGCGGTCAGCAACGAAGCGGGTGAGCGAAGATGGCGGCGCCGCTGACCCTATATTTGCTGACCAGGGGCCTGCTAACGACAAAGTTAGGGTGGCCTGATTTTGATCTTTGGCAAACCTCGCTGAGCTCTCTCCAGGTAGCGCAGCGAACAACCCGCTAATTGTCCGGGCCCATGGCCGCGGCGGCTGCCTGAGTGAAAAGTTCGACGGCCTGATTGCGGCTCAGCGACGCCAGCAGTTGCGCGGCGGCGCGCATGGTCTCTCCGACCATCAAGGTGGGGCCGTTGCCCAGGTTCTCGAACGCTTCGGCGATGACGTCGGAGACGGCCGCCGCGTCCGGCGGAACCTCGTCGGGGGAACCGAGAATGCCGCGGCTGTATTCGAGTGTTCGCAGTGCCGGCGTGTTGGTCTTGCCCAGGATCAGGCCCAACACGTCGACGCCCTTGTCGTGCAGTTCGGCCCACAGCGCCTCGGCGAAGACCATGTCGAACGCCTTTGAGGCGCCGTAAGCGACCATGTTGGGGCCGCCGGCCAGCCCGGCGCCGGAACCGAAAATGACGATGCCGCCGCTTCCTCGCCGCACCATCGTGGGCGCGAAATGGTGGCACAACTGCATGGGCACCATGCAGTTGCGCTGCACCATCGCTTCGGCGGCTTGGATCGAATTGGCAAGGAACGGCTTGAAATTCGGGTCGGCGCCCGCGCAGTACACCAGCATCCCGACGGTCAGGTCGTCGGTGGCGGCGGCAACCGCCGCAGCCGCACCGGGCTGCCCGAGATCGATTGCGACGGTGCGCGTTTGCACCGACGTCTTGGCTTCGATCTGCGCCGCCACCCGATCGAGAACGGCTTGCCGGCGGGCCAGCAGCACGACGTTGACGCCGCGCTCGGCGAGCCCTTCGGCGAACGCCGCACCCACGCCGTCGGATGCTCCGGCCACCAGTGCCCATGGCCCGTACTTCGTCGCGAAACTCATCTACCCGCCCCCCACCGTCGTGATGCGGACCTGGGTGTAGCGACGGCGGGCGATGCGCCACCCCGCCGGGGTGCGCACCATCTCGTCGTCGTAGAAACCGATGGCATTGACACCAGAGCTGTTGTCGCCGGTCATGATCAGGCCGTCGATGTAGGTGCGTGCCGTGGCGCGATCGCCGTCGACCGTGATGGCCTGGTTGGTCAGCCGGTGCAGCGTGTGCCCCGCCAGGGCATGCACCTGCTCCATGAAGTCTGCGACCGCGTCGACGCCGTTCCAGCTGCCGATCTCGCCGTAGTCCAGTGCGCAGTCGTCGGTGAACACAGTGCGGAAAAGCGGCCAGTCGCGCCGGTCGATGCCGGTGGCATAGCGCACCAGCAGCTCGGAAATGTCTTGCCGGTCATCTCGTTCGGTCACCGGATGTCTCCGTTCGGACGGACGACGATCCGGGGCGGACCGTCGGACCTGCGGGCCAGATCCAGGGCCTCGGGCACCTCGTCGAGGCCGATGATCTTGCCGACACTCGGCAGCGGGTCCAATCGACCCGCCGCGATGGCGTCGAGTGTGCCGTACCAGTCCTGCGGGTGCGGACCGCCGCCGAACTGAATCGTCACGCCCTGGCGGGTTGCGGTGGTGATGTCGAGAGTGTCGCCGGTGTACCAGCCGCCCGCACAGTAGATGCGGGTGCCCATTTCGGCGGATTCGACCAGCTTTTGTATCAGTCCGGGCGCACCCACGCATTCGAATACCACTGCGGGTCCGGGCAATCCGCGTTGCGCGCGAACCTCGTTGAACGCATCGAATGGGGACTTTTGGCTCGCGTCGACCAGAACGTGTGCCCCGAAGCGGTCACCGGCCAGCTGGAGCCGATCGGGTTTGTAGTCGCTGACGATGATGGGTTCGATGCCGCGTGCGGTCAGGGCGGCGACGGCCGAAAGCCCGATCGCTCCCGCGCCGATGACGATGGGGATCTCGCCCGGTTGCAGCCGAGCGGACCGCACATAGAACTCGCCGACGGCGAACGCGTCGGTCAGCGCGACGGCGTCGCTGGACACGTCACCGGGGACGGGTTTGGCCGCCACTTCCGAAACCACCAGCAGCTCACCGAAACTGCCCTGTGCTTCGGGATGCTGACCGATGATGCGCATCCCGCCGGCACCGCCGTCGATCAACCGGACCGGCATCGCCGTGACGCGGGTGCCGGCGGCGAACTGGTCGGTGCAGCCGGGTCCGTGCCCGATGACCTCGCCCACGAATTCGTGGCCGAGCACGATGTCGCGTTCGGTGTCATACAGGGAGCGGCCGGTCGGGTCGTCGACGGCAAGTTCGGGGTGGTCCATGAAGTGCACGTCGGACGCACAGATCGCGGTGCTCAACGTGCGCAGCAACAACTCGCCCGGCCCGGGCCGGGGGTCGGGTGTCTCGCGAACCTGTAACCGACCGTCTCGCAACACCACAGCGCGCAATAGGTTAACCTTCTCGAATAATCGATATAAAATCTCGAATGTTCGTCCAACTCTAAAAATGGCGCCGCAAAGGAGTCAAGCGATTCGCGGATCGACGTCAGCACCGACGGCCCGGGTGCTCGATGTTGTGGAGCTGCTGGCGCGCGCTCCAAACGCGCGGCTGCGCTTCTCCGACGTGGTGCGCGAGCTGGATCTGACCCAGGCGACCGCGCACGCAATCCTGAAGACGCTGTGCGACCGCGGATGGGCCAGCCGCGATCCGGTCGCCAAGACCTTCGCGCTCGGCCCCGCCCTCGCCGTGGTGGCCGCCCGCACGGACACCGCCCGGCCGCTGGCACATGCCGCGCGTTCGGCGGCGCTGCGACTCTCCCGCGAGGCCGGGTATGCATGTTCGGTGGTGGAGAAGTTCGGTGATTCCTTGGTGGTCACCGCCTTTGAGGGCGCACCTGCCACGCAGCCGTCGGGGATACCGGGGGATCGCATTCCCTACGCGCCACCCTTCGGCGTCGCCATGGCGGCCTGGGACACCGAGGAGGAGCAGCGCGCATGGATCCGGCGTGGCGCGGGTGACAACGCCGATCGCACCCAGCGCCTGCAGCAGGTGCTGGCACACACGCGAGACCGGGGATTCGACGTCGACTGGACCACACCGGCGCTCGCGCAGGCGGTGCAGGCGGTCGGCACCCTGGACAGCAGCGAGATGCCGACGCCGGTGCGTCACATCATGGACCAGTTGCTGGTCGAGTTCACCACCATCGGTTTTCTCTCCGACGACAACCCGGGCCGCCGAAAGCAACCCGTGGTGACCATCGCCGCACCGGTTTTCGAAAACCGGGGTCGCGTCGCGCTGATGGTGGCCGTACACCCGCTATGCGCGCTGAGCGCGCGGCAGATCCGGGACATCGGAAAGCACCTGACCGACGAGACGACCTCCCTCAGCGAATCGCAACCGCGGCCGGGCGCCATTGACACCGCCCTGTAGCGCATTTCAGAGACCAGACCCGGACGGAGGTCGTCGTGGGCTCGCGTCGGGGTAGCCTCGCCGGGGAGGCGAAAAGTGGTGGCACATAACTACGTTGTGGACGAGCTGGCCGAATTCGTGGTCGGTGCGCAGTCGGCGGATCTGACCGGACCGTCGCGCGCACTGTTGAGGCGCAACGTGCTCGACAGCATTGCATGCGCCGTCGGTGCATTGGACGGGCAGCTCATCGCGACCATCCGCGAGCACACCACCCAGTTCGGTGGCGCCGCGACGGCCACCCTGGTGGGCGGCGGGCGGGCATCGGTGGATCAAGCCGCGTTCTTCAACGCGGTGCTGGTGCGCTACCCCGACCTGCTCGACACCTTTCTGACCGTGGGCGGGCTTTGCCATCCCGCCGACAACCTCGGTGCGGTTTTGGCGGTGGCCGAGCACGTCGATGCCGGCGGCGCCGATTTCCTGCTGGCGCTGGCGGTTGCCTACGAGGTCCAATGTCGTTTCAGCGCAAAGGTTCCCGTCATGGCCCGTGGGCTCAACCATGCGCTGCAACTGTCGATGTCGGTTGCGGCGGGCAGCGCCAAGCTGCTGGGGCTGAGCGCCGAGCAGACTGCCAACGCCATCGCCGCCGCGGCCGCCGACAATGTGTCGCTGGCAACGGTGCACGCTGAACCGGTGTCGCACTGGAAGGGCATCTCGCCGGCGATCACCGGCATGCGCGCGGTCTACACGACGATGCTCGCCGCGCGCGGTGTCACCGGTCCCAAGTCGCTGTTCGAGGGCCCACATGGATTGATCCAGCTGTTCGATCAGCCCATCGATCTGCGCACCGCCGACCGGGGTCTGAACTGCGTCGAGCAGACCTACTTGAAGCAGTACTGCGCGCTCATTCATGGGCAGGTGGTGATCGATGCGGTGCTCGCCGTTCGCAGCGACAACGATCTGCGCGGTCGGGATGTTGCGCGGGTGATCCTCGAGGTTTTCCAAGGCGCCTATGACTTCGCCGGCGGCGGCGCGTATGGCGACAAGGGGCATCCGATCACCAAGGAGCAGGCCGACTACAACCTGAAGTACTTGACGGCGGTCGCGCTACTCGATGGCGGGGTCGGACCCGAACAGCTGGAAAACGAACGGGTTTCGCGAGGCGACGTCCAGGACCTGTTGTCGCGGGTGGAGGTTCGACCAGCAGCCGACCTGACCGCGGACTATCCGGAACGCACGGCGGCGCGGGTGCACGTGATTACCAACGACGGGCGCCAGTTCAGCCGCGAGCAGTCGGACTACGAGGGGTCACCCACCCGCCCGATGTCCTGGGAACGCGTGGTGGACAAATTCGGCTGGCTTGCCGAACCCTTCTGCGACGAGCCGCTGCGTGACGAGATCGTCGCCGCGGTCGCACGGCTCGACGAGATCCCGGTCGCCGAACTCACCCGACTTCTCGGATCGGTGTCGTCCACCGCGCTTCGTCCGCGCGGTAAGCCGCGCTTCTGACGCGCTTCTGACGTGCGCGCCCCCTTGCGCGGCCGGCCTGCCGCCATGAATGATCCGGCCATGGCCAAAGAACACCGCCACAATCGGTGGGAGTTGGTGACCTGCGCTGTCGCTGGGCACGTCACCTATGCACCCGACGACCAGTCACTCGCCGAGCGGCTGAGCGGCACCACCGGGCTGGGTGAGGTCTGGCGCTGCCTGCGGTGCGGCGAATACACCGTCGGCGCGCCGCACGGACGTGGCCGTGCCGAAGACGCGCCGATGATTATGCGCGGCAAGGCTTTACGGCAAGCCATCATCATTCGCATCCTGGCGGTGGAACGTCTGCTGCGGGCGGTGGTGATCGCGCTGGCCGCCTACGCGGTGTGGAAGTTCCGCGGAGCGCGCGGCGCCATCCAGGCCACGCTCGATCGGGACCTGCCGATCTTTCGCACCGCCGGCTTCAAGGTCGACCAGATGACCATCGTGCACGAACTGGAAAAAGCGTTGGCCGCCAAGCCGTCCACCCTGGCGCTGCTGACCCTGATGCTGGCCGGCTACGCGCTGATCGAAGTCATCGAAGGGGTGGGCCTATGGCTGCTGAAACGCTGGGGCGAATACTTCGCGGTGATAGCCACCTCGGTCTTCTTGCCGCTGGAAATCCACGATCTGGCCAAGGGCATCACCATGACCCGCGTGGTGACGTTCACCATCAACATAGCTGCGGTGGTCTACCTACTGATATCGAAACGGCTGTTCGGGCTGCGGGGCGGACGCAAGGCCTACGACGAGGAACGACGCGGCGAGCAGCTGCTCGACGTCGAGAAGGCCGCGGCAGGGACGTGACCCGCTCCCAGGGGCGCAGTCAGTTATCCGCGACCGGCTTGGGGTGGATGAAAATGCCCTCGGCTTCCACGGTGACGCCGTCCTCGTCGGCCAGGTGGCCGACGGCGAAGATCTTGACCCCGTCAATGCGCTCGACATGCGCCTGCGCACGTAACGGCCGCCCCAGCGCGGTGGGGCGTCGATAGCGCAGCGTCAGAGTGCCGGTATACGCGGGCCGATCAGGCTGATGCGCGGTCGCGCCCAGTACATGATCGAGCACCAGAGCGCACACGCCACCGTGCACCGTGCCTGGCGGGCCTTCGTAAGCGGCACCGAGTACGAACTCCGACCACACCAATCCGTCCGGATCGTGATGGATGACCAGCGGCGGTGCGACCGGGTTGCGCAGACCAACCACGGCATTGCCCCACGCGACGGTCTGGCCGTCCGGGGCGCGGTGCACGCCGAACGGGCCGGGCAGCAACGCCTCGCTCAACTCGTCTGCCGCACCGTCGATTTTGGCTATCGCCGCCGCCACCGCCGTGGGGCCGGCTTCGCTGCGGATGCTGATGTCGAGGAGTCGGCGGACCGATTCGGCCAGCGGTGCGTACACCGACTCGAGCTGGCTGAAATCAATGCAGGGCGATGGGTCAGGCATGCTGGCAACTTAACAGTGCGTCCATCCAGTGGGCCGCGCCAGTCGCGGCAGTCGGTCCCCACGGCATACTGCCCTGGGAATGGAGGAGTCAATGGGGACGTATGCGATTACCGGTTCGGCTTCCGGGATGGGCCGCGAGACCGCCCAGCGCCTTCGCGACAACGGGCACACGATCATCGGTGTCGACATCAAAGATGCCGATATCGTCGCCGACTTGTCGACACCCGACGGGCGTAAAGAAGCTGCCGACCGCGTTCTGGCGGCTTCGGAGAACAGACTTGACGGCGCCGTGCTGGCCGCCGGTCTCGGCCCCAGCCGCGGCCGTGATCGCGTGCGCCAGATCGCCGCGGTCAATTACTTCGGGGTCGTCGAACTGCTCGAGGCGTGGCGCGCAGCGCTGGCCACCGCCGAACGCGCGAAGGTTGTTGTGATTGCCAGCAATTCGACGACGACGGTGCCCGCGGTGCCGCGCCGGGCCGTAAAAGCCCTGCTTGCCCACGATGCCGACAAGGCGCTGCGAGTGGTCCGGCTATTGGGCCCGGCAGCGCCGACCATGATGTACGGGGCTTCCAAAATCGCGGTGAGCCGCTGGGTGCGGCGACACGCGGTGCTGCCGGAATGGGCCGGGTCGGGCGTGCGCCTGAACGCCCTTTCTCCGGGCGCCATCATGACACCGCTTCTGCAAGAACAGTTGTCAGACCCACGGCAGGCCAAGGCCGTCCGGTCGTTTCCCGTCCCGGTAGGAGGTTTCGGTGCCGCCGGGCAGATGGCCGACTGGATCTGCTTCATGCTGTCCGATGCCGCCGACTTCCTTTGCGGCAGCATAGTATTCGTCGACGGTGGAACCGACGCGTATTTTCGGCCGGACGATTGGCCCAAGGCGCTACCGGCACGTCGGGTGCCCGGTTATCTGCGCCGGTTCAAGGGATTTCACTAAACCGGTCGGTTAAGGCCAGGGGCTACCGACGGGGCCCGGGTTGCGTGGCGTGGCTTTCGTTCTGCCAGCGGTGTGCCGTACACCACAAACTCGCTTTTCGCCACGTTTACCCCGGCGCGGCACCGACGTAAAACGGCTGCGGTGCAATTGGATGAGTCGGCGCATCAGCCGAAAGAACAAAGGAACATACTGTGGCCACACTTCCGGCCTGGGTCAGCCAGGCTCCCGCCACTTTCGACCTGGTCGCGCCGCTGAAGTCGCGCGCCTTCCACGTATTACACGCGGTGCTCAGAAGCAATCGGCGCTCAGCCGACGCAGGTCCGCGCCTGATGTCCAGGGGCGTCGAGCGCTGCTGACGGGTCGGTCGGGCAGACTGGTCGACGGTGGATGACTACACGACGCCCGACGACTATTGGAACCACAACACCGCCTATCACCGTTGGCTGGTCGACATCGCCTCCCGGCACCGCGGCGACGTCCTGGACGTCGGATGCGGGGAGGGGCTGCTGGCCGCGCGGTTAGCCGAGGTGTCACGCAGCGTCGTGGGGATCGATGCCGACCCCCGATCGGTACGGCGCGCATCGGAGCGATTGCAGCCGTTCGGCAACGCCACGGTGCGGTTGCTGCGTTTCGAGGACGTCGAGCAGGCCGGACGTTCCTTCGACCTCATCACCTTCGTCGCCAGCCTGCATCATCTGCCGCTGCGCGACACAATGCGGAAGGCACGCCAAATGCTTCGTCCCGCAGGGCAATTAACGGTTGTCGGGCTGTCGGCTAACAAAAGCATCGCCGACTGGCTGTGGGCCGGCCTGTGTACACCGGCGGCGCGCGCCGGGTCGCTGCTGCACCGGGAAACCCGCAACATCGGAGTGGCCGTCGCCGATCCGCGCGAAAGCCTGGCCGAAATCCGGCAGGCAACCGCAGACGTCCTACCGGGGGCCCGCATCCGACGGGGCCTGTACTACCGGTACCGCCTGCTCTGGCAAAACGCCTGACTCCGCCGCCCGATCTCGTTCGCGCCGGCGCGCCCGGGAGGCCCGCAGATTGATGGCGTTGCCGCATGTTTTGACGTCATGCCAGACGCCGCTGTTGTTCTTCGAGCGGTCGTAGAACGTCGCCCCGCAGCGGTGGTTGTGGCATTGCTTGATCCGCCGCCAAGTGCCGGCCTGCTGGCTCAACAAGATCTCGCCCCACAGCGCCGAAGCCAGCCAACGCCAACCCCTGCCGCTGGGGTCCAGCCGCACCTCGCCGGCATCGGTCAGCGTGAAAGACGCGACAACAGCACCGGCGCCCCGCGCGCTCGACGGTTCGCCGGACAGCAGCTGCTCGACGGTGGTCCGCAAGGCGCGCAGCTTGACCAGATCCGCGCCGGCGAGCTCCGGCGGCTGCAGATCGACGCCACGCGCCGACGACCACACTCGCACCGCGCTCGCCGCCCAATCGCCGGCGAGCCGGACGTCGGCCAACAGATCCGGGCCATAACCCCTGATGGCCCTGGTGTTGAGGAAGTCCTGGACCAAGCCCAAGCCGCCGGGCGCGGCGGCGCACCCGTATCGCTGTGACGCAGTCCACGACATAGACATAACCAAATAGTAGTTGACTATGTCGAGCCGGTCAACTAGCGTGACGCAAGCAAAGTAGGTTTGCCTAAGTCAAGGGAGTAGGGTCATGGTCAACGTCAAAGGGGCGACCGTATTGGTCACCGGCGGGCAGCGCGGTCTGGGCAAGGCAATCGTGGCGGAGTTGCTGGAACGCGGCGCCGACAAGGTCTACGCCACGGCGCGGGCGCCCAAGCCCAGTCAGGACGCCAGAGTCGTCAGCGTCGAATTGGATGTCACCCGGCCGGATTCGGTCGCGGCACTGGCGGCCACGGCAACGGATGCCGACATCGTCATCAACAACGCCGGTGTTCTGGGCGCCCGGAGCCTGCTCACCAGCGATATCGAAGAAGTGCGAGCGGTCTTCGAGACGAATTACTTCGGAGCGCTGCGCATCGCCAAGGCGTTCGCACCGATCCTGGCCGATAACGGCGGTGGGGCACTGGTCGACATCGCCTCGATCTTGTCCTGGATGCCGGGTTCCGGCGGCTATGGCGACTCCAAGGCGGCACTGTGGTCGACGACGAATTCACTGCGTCTCGAACTCGAGAAGCAGGGCACCCTGGTCGTTGCCGCGCACCTGAGCTTCACCGACACCGACATGACCTCCGGCTTAGATGCACGCAAGAATGACCCGCGCCAGGTGGCGCGCGCGATCGTTGACGGCATCGAGGGGGACGACACCGAGGTGCTGGCCGACGACGACACCCGCTACATCAAGTCGGCGCTGTCCGGACCGATCGAGGCGATGCCTCGGATGCGGTGAACCGCCTGGACGCTCGAAGGTCTGTCCGAAGGCAGAACCCCGTGTATGGCGGCGGGTCAAGCCGGCCCCTGCGGTGGCTTTACTTGGCGGGAGCCCAAACTGGGCTCTTTGCACTTCGGGCAGATCACCGGGTTGTCCTGGTGTGACCACCGCTTACCGCACACCCGCCGGGCGGCGACGGCCAACCGTCCTCGACGCCGAGCCCAAAGTCACAACCACACCGACCGGCCCGGCGTGTTTGGATAACGACATGGATGAGGAACGCATCGTGAGCGCCACTCGTGTCATCTCGGCCAGCGCCGCCCGCATTTTCGAACTGATCGCCGACCCCTCTCAGCAGCCGAGATGGGACGGCAACAACAACCTCGCCTCGTCCGCTCCGGGGCAGCGCGTCCGTCAGGTCGGCGACGTGTTCACAACGACCCTGACTAATGGCGCGGTGCGGGAGAACCACGTCGTGGAATTCGTGGAGGGCAGCAAAATCGCTTGGTGCCCAGCCGAACCCAGAAAGCAGCCGCCCGGCCACCTGTGGCGTTGGGAGGTCAGCCAGATCAATTCCACGCTGACCACCGTGACGCACACCTACGATTGGACGGCGCTCAACGACGCGAGCCGCATCGATCGCGCTCGTTCCACAACGGCGGAAATGCTGCGCGAGTCGATGGACAAGCTCGCCATGCTCGCACAAGACCTCGATAAGTAGCAGTCGGTTCCCGCCCGGAAGTTGCGCGGTCGGAAAACGATCGTGTGGCGATGAAACGCAAGTAAGCCCGTAGCCGATCGAACCGATAACACGAGCGCACAGCAAACCCTGCCCGGAATGCGTGCAGCTCGGTAACGTCTCACCCATGCTGTTCGCAGCATTGCGGGACATGCAGTGGCGAAGGCGGCGCCTGGTGATCGCGATCATCAGCACCGGACTGGTCTTTGCGATGAACCTGATCATGGTCGGACTGGGAAACGGTTTTCGGGTCGAGGCGCAGCGCGCGGTCGATTCCATGGGCGTCGACGCATTCGTGATCAAGTCCGGCGCCGCAGGACCGCTCCTGGGTGCCACGCCGTTCGGCGAAGCCGAATTGAGCCAGGTGGCCGCCACGCCCGGCGTCACCGCTGCGGCACCACTTGCCTGTGCGGCGACGACGGTCGTCGAGGGCACGTCGAGGCGAAGCGTCACCGCGTTCGGGGCGCCGGAGCGCGGTCCGGGCATGCCGCACATGTCGCAGGGTCGCCCACCGTCGACGCCGGACGAGGTCGCGGTGTCCAGCACCCTGGGCCGGCGGCTGGGCGAGGACCTGACGGCCGGGGCCCGCACGCTGCGGGTCGTCGGCATCGTGCCCAATTCCACAGCGCTGGCCAAGACGCCCAACATCTTTCTGACCACCCAGGGCTTGCAGCAGCTGTCATACAACGGGCAGCCAACGGTCACGTCAATCGCGCTCAAGGGCACACCTGAGCACGTCCCGGCCGGCTACGAGCTTGCCGACCGGGCGGCCGCTGTCAACGACCTGCTGCGCCCAGAGCACGTCGCCGTCGGCGCGATTTCGATCGTGGCCACGATGATGTCGATTGTGGCGGTGCTGATCGTCGGATCGGTGGTGTACCTCTCCGCGCTCGAGCGGCTGCGCGACTTCGCGGTGTTCAAGGCGATCGGCGTGCCGACGCGGTCGATCCTGGCGGGGCTTGCGGTGCAGGCCGTCGTCGTCTCCCTGCTCGCGGCGCTGCTGGGCGTCGCGTTCTCGTTGTTGCTTGCGCCGGTGTTCCCGATGATCGTCGTGGTTCCCCCCAGTGCATATGTGGCCCTACCGCTTGCCGCGATCGTGATCGGTCTGCTGGCCAGCCTCGCCGGCTTCAGGCGTGCGGTCGCCGTCGATCCCGCCCTCGCATTCGGAGGTCCCTGAGCGATGAGCGACCTGCGTATCAAAGACCTTGTCGTCGAATACTCCAGCGGTGGGTACGCGGTCCGGCCGATCAACGGTTTGAACCTCGAAGTGGCGGCCGGGTCGCTGGTGATCCTCCTCGGGCCCAGCGGCTGCGGGAAGACGACATTGTTGTCCTGCCTAGGCGGCATTTTGCGGCCCAAGTCCGGGGCTGTCGAGTTCGACGGCATCGACATCACCAAACTCGAAGGCGGCGCACTGGCCCAGTACCGGCGCGACAAGGTAGGCATCGTGTTCCAGGCATTCAACCTGGTGCCGAGCCTCACCGCGTGCGAAAACGTGATGGTTCCGCTGCGCGCGGCCGGTAACTCGCGCGCGGCCTCACGTCAGCGCGCCGAGGAGTTGCTGACCAGGGTCAACCTCGAAGACCGGATGAAACACCGCCCGGGCGACCTGAGCGGCGGGCAGCAGCAACGCGTCGCGGTCGCTCGCGCGATCGCCCTGGATCCGTTGTTGATCCTCGCCGACGAACCGACCGCGCACCTTGACTTCATCCAGGTGGAGGAGGTGCTGCGGCTGATTCGCTCGCTTGCGCAGGGCGACCGCGTGGTAGTGGTGGCCACTCACGACAGCCGGATACTGCCATTGGCCGATCGTGTCGTCGAGCTCGCGCCCGCCATCTCATCGACGAATCGGCCACCCGAAACCGTGCGCCTGAAGGCCGGCGAGATGTTATTCGAGCAATGCACGATGGGCGAGCTGATTTATCTGGTCGCGGATGGCGAACTCGATATTGTGCGCGAATTAGCCGACGGCGGTGAGGAATTGGTCAAGGTAGCCAAGCCGGGCGACTACTTCGGTGAAATCGGTGTGCTGTTTCATATGCCGCGCTCGGCGACAGTACGCGCCCGCACCGACGCGACTGTCATCGGCTACACGGCCCAGGCGTTCCGTGAACGGCTCGGCGCATCGGGGTTGGGCGAGCTGATCGAGCACCCAGAGCTTGCCCACGACTGATCGGTCACGGTTGAGTCTTCGCCCGCACCGACTGAAACGTGCCGAAGCTCTTGACCCGCACGCTGGCAAAGCCGTTGTCTTCCAGGATGTCTGCGATTTCGTCGTCGCCGAACACGTGCGCTCCGACGCTCGGCAGCAGCCGCCAGAGCTGAGCCAGGCGTCCCACGGTCGGGACGGCGATCGCCAGCCTCCCGCCCGGTCGCAGCACCCGCGCCATCTCGGCGAGAGCGGCCGCCGGATCGGGGACCAGTTGCAGCACGGCGGTTGAGATCACCGCGTCGACGGTGTTGTCGCGCAATGGAAGTCGCTGCGCATCAGCCTTGATGAAACCGACCTGCGGTCCGGCTTCGTTGCGAACGGCGCGCGCCAGCATCGGCTCGGAGATGTCGACACCCAGGGCCAGTCCATCAGGGCCGGCAGGACGTGCCAGCGACGCGGTGACGTTGCCCGGACCCGAGCCGACGTCCAAAGCAATCCCGCCCGGCGGGATGTTCAACCACTCGATAGGCAGCTCCCACACGCTGAGCAACCGGCGTGAAATCGCCTGGGCGTTGTCATACAGCATCGAACCGATCGGTGACGCCCACGCCGCCTGGATGGGGCCGGTGTTCTTCTCGATGGCGCCGGCCGCGGCCGAGTCTTCGCCGAGCAGGTCGAGATAACCCCGGCTCACGTCGGGGTCGGCCGGCGGATCGATGAGAAGATCCAGCGCTCGCCGGAGCGCGGGAGGCAGCGAGATGTGCACGTCGGTCATGCGTACTCCTTTGATCAAATACCAAGATAGACGGCAAAATCCAAGGAAAAGCCGGCGATGCCGCCGCTCCGGTGAGTCCCCGTCCGCAGCCTACGCCGAGGCCCTCGACGCTTCGACCGCTGCGAGTTGTCGGCTTGGTTACCGGCGCACGACGGCGTGCTCGCGAACCAGGGCGTACAGCCGCCAGTAACCGGGCACGCCCTTGAGGGCGGTCTCGCCGCGGTCGCCGAACCTGTGCCGCGAGCCGGTGACGATATCGCGCAGCGTCGACGACACCAGCACCTCACTGGGCCCCGCGAGCGCCGCCACCCGCGCGCCGATGTGGACGGCCATGCCCGCGACGTCCGCGCCACGGACTTCGACTTCGCCGGCGTGAATGCCGACCCGCACTTCGATGCCCAGCACGCGGATGGCGTCGACGATGGCGTCGGCACAGGCGATCGCCGCGCTCGGGCTGCTGAACGTCGCGACGAATCCGTCTCCGGCCGTGTTGACTTCGCGGCCGCCGAAGCGCTGCAGCTCGTGGCGCACGATGCTGTCGTGGTTGTCCAGCAGGTCGCGCCAGCGATAATCACCCAGCGCCGCGGCACGTTCGGTGGAGCCGACGATGTCGGTGAACATGATGGTGGTGAGCAGCCGTTCGGCTTCGGAGCCGCCACGCACCCCAGTGATGAACTCTTCGATCTCGTCGAGCATGGGAGCGGTGTCACCGACCCAGTACAGGGCATCTTCTCCGGGCAGTTCGACGAGGTGCGATCCGGCGATGCGCTCGGCGAGGTAGTGCGCGTGCTCGACGGGGCTGAAGTCGGGGTTGTCGCGATGCAGGATCAGCGTCGGCACGGCGACGCGAGGCAGCCTGTCCCGGACATCGCCCTGCCTGACCTTGTTGATGAACGCACGGGCCATGCTGGGTGACGCCGCCCGGTTACCGGCCATGTCCCACCACGCCCGGAAGGCGGCGTCATGCGCCACAGAGGGCGCGATGATGCCGAGCATGTCGAAACCCTGCTCGACGGCGTCCGGCTCCATCCCGACCGAGGTGAATCGCTCGGCGGCGTCGAGTTCGGCGCCGATGGGATAGTCGGGCCCCCGCAGCGTGCGCGCCGCACCGTTGGCGATGACAAGGCTGTTCACTCGATCGGAGTGGTCGGCCGCGAGAACCAGACCGGCCAGTGCGGTGAAACCCGGGGCGAAGATAGTGGCCCGCTCGCAACCGACCGCGTTCATGACCGCGAGCGCATCCTGTGCCCACGATTCGGGGCCGAGCATGTCCAGCGAGGGAACCCGGGACGATAGGCCGATGCCGCGCTGATCGAAGCGGATCACTCGGCAGAATGACGCGAGCCGGCGATGAAAGCGGTACATCGAGGGCTCGAGGTCGACGCAGTCGATCGGGATCAGCGGGCCCGGCAGCATGAGCAGGTCCATCGGGCCATCGCCGAAGACCTGATAGGCGATGTCGATCTCGCCGCAACTGGCGTACCGGGTCCGCGGAGCCGCAGAACTCCCAGCCACGGCTCAAGGCTAGTTCAGGATGCCGACAATGTGAGCCCGTCAGCGGGCCGGCTAGCGGCTGATGATCGGCACCAGATACCGGGCGGCATACTCGCGGACGGCCGCGGGATCCGCGGTGTCCAGGCGGTCGGTGGGAAAGACGATGATGCCCAGGGCGACGCGCAGCAGAATGTCGGCGATGTTGTCCAGGTCGGTCTGGGCCAGGTCGGCGCCGCAACGGCGCAGGGTATGGGCGATGCCGTCGGCGAACTGGCGAATCGGGAACACCTGCGATCGGGAGAACATGCCGAACAATTCGGGTTCGCTCTCGGCGATCCGCGAATACAGCGGAGAGTCCTTGACCAGCCGCACGCCGAGCGCGAACGCCTCGACCACCGCCCGTTGCGGGTCACAGCCCGTGGTCGCCTGGTCCAGTGTGCTGAAGAAGCGTCCGGCCTCCCGCCGCACCACGTTGGCGAACAAATTCTCCTTGGTCGGGAAGCGACGGTAGATGGTGCTGCGGCTGACCCCGGCTCGGGCGGCGACGTCGTCGATGTTGGCGCGACGCACGCCGTAGGTCTCGAACACGCTGCGGGCGGTGTCCAAGATGGTGCGATCAAGGTCGGTGAGCGCCTCGGCAATGGCAGAGCCCGGTTCGGACTGCATGATTGGCGGAATCGTATCAACCCCTTGGCATGGTTCATCGTCGACTTTTCGTTGCCCCATCTCGTCCGGAAGCATGCCGCGATGTGCGACGCCGGTGGGCGCTTGCTAGGCTTCTGGAACAAAGATACGGCTTTGTGTCATTGATTCATAACTTGGTGGGTATGCCAACTCGCCGCACGCATGCGACAAGGAGGTGGGCATGGCCGCCCAGAACGACGAGTTGGCCACGGCGACCGCGGGCACGCGTTTTGACACCGGCGTACGCGAAGCGATGCCCATGCCGATCGACGACGAGATCGACCCCGCTTCCCCCCGGCTGGGACCAGACTCGCTGATCTGGAAGTTCTACGGGGACAACCGAACTCAGCTCTTCGGATTCCAGCGCACCGCCGGGGTGGAGAACTGTATCGAGCAGCTCGCCCAAGGCGTGCTGGACCATTCGGTGATCTTCAGCGACACGCTGGGCCGGGCCAAGCGAACCGCTCCGCCCCTGATGAACACCGTTTACTCCGAGGCACCCCACGAATGGGGCCGCAAAGTGCGCGACTTCCACAAGACGATCAAGGGCACCGTCAGCGACGGCTCGAGGTATCACGCGCTGAACCCGGAGCTGTTCTACTGGGCGCACGCCAGCTTCGTCGACCAGGTCATCTACAACACCGACATGTTCATCCGGCGGCTCTCGCACGCCGAAAAGGAACAGATCTTCAACGAGGGCAAGCTCTGGTATAGCCTCTACGGCGTCAGCGACCGGGGGCAACCGCAGACCTACGACGAGTTCGTCACCTACTGGGACGAGATGCTCGAGCGGTTCGTCCCGCACAAGACCGTGCTGTACGGCACCGGCTACATCCGCAAAGGCATCCCGGGACCGCGGCGGGTCCCCGGGCCGGTGTGGAAGATCTTGTCGGCACCCTTGAACGCCTACACCCGGCTCATGGTGGTGGGCACCCTGCCGCCACAGATGCGCGAGGTGTGCCAGTTGCGGTGGGATGCCAAGAAGGAGAGGCACTTTCAGCGGATCGCTGCCATCATCCGGGCGCTCAATCCGCTCATCAACCGGCTGCCGGTCCGGGCTCTCTACACGCCCTGGGCGGCCGAGGCGTGGGACCGCGTGGGCATCGACCCCCGACGGCTGCACAACCGCGCCGCCGGGTAAGCCCCTTTCTGAGTTCGGCCCATCATCTCGGCGCAAGGCCGTGACACCGCACCGGCGCATAAGGCATCGTGGTTAGCCGGCTCCGCATTGGGGCATTCCGCAGGTCGGCCCGGACTGGGCCGGTCGAGCGAGCCGGCAGTGCGACCCGAAGGAGAACCGCGATGCAGATGACGGGCAATACCGTGTTGGTCACCGGCGGCGGTACCGGAATCGGCCGCGGCCTGGCCGAATCTTTGCACCGGCTGGGCAATCAGGTCATCATCGCCGCCCGGCGCGGCGACCAACTGCGCGCCGCCACCGAGGCCAACCCGGGCATGCAAACCATGTCGCTCGACCAGGGTGACCCCGCCGACATCCGGCGATTCGCCACCGAGTTGACCGACCACTACCCGGACCTCAATGTGGTGATCAACAACGCCGGCATTCAGCGCGTCGAGGACCTCACCAGCAGCAATGTCGGCTTGGCCGAGCAGACCATTGCGGCCAACCTGCTGGGCCCGATCCGGCTGACCGCGGCCCTGCTGCCGTCGCTGCTGCGCAGACCGCACGCCGCGATCCTCAACGTCACGTCCGCTCTGGCGTTCATGCCCAGCGCGCTGACCCCGACCTATTGCGCCACCAAGGCGGCGCTGCACTCCTACACCCAGTCGCTGCGGTTCCAGCTGCGCAACACCTCGGTGCGGGTGATCGAGATCATTCCGCCTCAGGTGCAGACCGCGCTGCAGGGCGAGCGGGGATTCGACCCCCAAGCGATGCCGCTGGAGGAGTACATCACCGAGACGATGACGCTGCTGCAGACCCAGCCGGAGGCCGACGAGATCGTGGTCGAGCGGGCCAAGTCGTTCCGGTTCGCCGAGCGTGACGGCACCTACGACCACATCTATCCGAGATTCAACGAGGCGATGACCGCCGGCGCCGGCCGTTAACCGCTACCCGCGATGCGTGTCTTGACGGTGGGCGCGACCGGGCGCCACGCCCACTTGGTGGTGCCCGAGCTGAAGCGGCGCGGCGCCACGGTGCGGGCGTTGGTGCGCAACGAGGAGCGGGCGCAGCTGGCTCGGCGCAACGGCGCCGACGAGGCGGCCATCGGCGATCTCACCGTGCCCGACAGCCTCGCCGGCGCCGTCGCCGGGATGGACGGTGTGTTCCACATCGGCCCGGCGCACTCGGCGACCGAGGCCGAGATGGGACTGGCGCTGGTCGACGCGGCCCGAGCCGCCGGGGTGCGAAAGTTCGTCTATTCCGGCGTCATTCACCCGTCGATCTCGGCAATGACCAACCACGCCGCCAAACTGCCGGTTGAGGAGGCGCTGTACGGCTCGGAGATGGACTTCACCGTGCTACAGCCCGCCCGGTTCATGCAGAACTTCGAGCAATCCTGGCGCGACATCGTCGAAAACAACCGGCTGGCACAGCCGTACGCGCTGACGTCGAAGATGGCTTCGGTGGACTACCGCGACGTCGCGGAGGTCGCCGCAATGGCGATGACGGGCGCCGAACTCAGCTACGGCACCTTCGAACTGTGCGCGCCGGGGATGCAGGACACCCACCAGACGGCGGCGCTGCTCAGCGAGGTACTCGGCCGGCCGATCGCCGCGGTGCAGATACCGCTGGACCAGTACTCCGCACGCCTGCCGGAGGGATCCTTCCGCGACGGCATGACCCGGATGATGGCCCACTACGACCGGCACGGCCTGCCCGGCGGCAACCCACTGGTGCTGCGCGCAATTCTGCGCCGCGAGCCCCGGACGCTGCGGGACTACTTTCGCGAACTGGCATCGCGCTGAACACCGCGTGCACACCGGTGAAACATGCTGTGAAATAAGGCAATAGGTCGACTCGATGACGTGCGCAGACGCCCGATGTCCTTGGCGTACCGGCGGCGATAAGGCAGGATCGAGGACATGGCCGATGTCGATTTCTCGTTGTTGGACGTCCCACGAGCGGCATCCGTCCAGGATCCAGAGGCCTATCTGCGCGCGGCGATCGCGTGGCATTTCGGCGACGACACCGGTTCGCCGTTCTGGCTGCGGGCCGCCCGCGACTTGGCCTTCGACCCGATGACCGACGTCAAGACCTTTGCCGATCTGCGGTTGTTTCCCAACCTGGTCAACGAATTGCGCAGTGTCGCAGTGGAGGATCTCATTCCGCGGGGTTACCGAGCCCAGCAGTCCGCCACACCGCTGCCCCAGATCTTCGAATCCGGCGGCACCACCGGTGCCCCCAAACGCACTGTGCAGATGCCCGATTGGGTCGCACAGGTCGTCGAATGGCAGACCGAGGACTTCGCCACCGGCGGGTTCGTCCGGGGCCAGGGTTTTCTGTGCCTGATGCCGAGCGGGCCGCACGGTGTCGGCTACTTCTCCCGGCTGGTATCGCAGCGACTCGGCGCGATCTTCCACGCGATCGACATCGATCCCCGCTGGGTCAAGAAGCTCGCCGCCCGCGCGGCGACTGCCGACGTCGCGGCCTACGTCGACCATGTCGTCGAGCAGGCCGTCTTCGTGTTGCAGACGCAGCATGTCGCGAACCTGCACACCACGCCTCCGCTGCTGGCGGCGATGGCCCGCGACGATCGAGTGGTCGACTTGGTCAACGACAAGATCCGCTACCTGCTGCTCAGCGGTGCGCACGTGGACGCCGACACGCTCGACCTGCTGCGCGGCATCTTCCCGGCAACGACGATCACCATGGCGTTCGGCAGCACCATGGTGCTGTCGCAGGCTGTCACCCGGACGGTCGACGACGCGTTCATCTTCGACCCGCGCACCCCGTACGTGGTGTTCTGGGTGGTCGACCCCGACACCGGGGAGCGGGTGCCGTACGGGCAGCCGGGCCAGGTGGTGATGAACCACATCAGCAAGGGCATGTTCATACCGAACAACCTGGAGCGCGACCTGGCGATCAGGATGCCCGGTCCGGCGGGTGAACTCAGCGATTCGGTGAGCGAGGTGCGGCCGGTGCCCACTTTCGAGGGCGAGGCCGTCATCGAAGGTGTGTATTGAGCCGTGATGGGTGAAAGCATCAGTGCTGCAACGGGTTTGGTAGCCCTCGATGCGCTCGGCGTGGACGGCGAATACCGGACCCGCAAGCGTGAGGTCATCGCCACCACCGCCGGTGTGGCGGTCGCGGAGTTGAGCATGGTTCCGCCGCTGTACGTTTCGCGTACGCTGGGCGCGCAGCGCAGGGCCGCACCGCTGCCGGCGGCGCAGCGCGCGAAAGCGCTGTCCCGGGCCGCCGACATCTTTGCGGGCGGTGTCATCGCCGGACTGGATTTCGATTCCTACGTCAGGTTGGCCAGCCGGATTTCGGGAATGCCGATCGCGATCACCCGCGCCGGGGCGCGGGGTGTGGCCGACGCGGTAGCCGGCGCGTTCGATGCGGTGCGGCCGGCGCGCCCGGTGGGCGCAACACAGCACTGGCGCGACGAGCACACCCGCGCGGGCGGCGCAGTGTGGGTGCGCCGCGGGGAGGTGTTCGCCGTGCACGCGGCGGGGAACGGCCCCGGTGTGCATGGACTGTGGCCACAGGCGCTCGCGCTGGGTTACCGGGTCGCGGTGCGTCCATCGCGGCGCGAGCCGCTGACGGCGCACCGGCTGGTGTTCGCGCTGGGGGAGGCCGGATTCCGCGCCGAGGACGCCGTTTATCTGCCCACCGACCACGCCGGCGCCGACGAAATCATCCGATCGGCCGACCTCGCCATGGTGTACGGCGGCCAAGAGGTGGTCGACAAGTACGCCGGCAATCCGGCGGTGATCGTGAACGGACCGGGCCGCACCAAAATGGTGATCACCGCCGACCAGGACTGGCGGGATTGCCTCGACGTCATCGTCGACTCGATCGCCAACCACGGCGGAATGGCATGCGTCAACACCACCGCCGTGCTCTACGAGGGCGATCCGGCTCCATTGGCCCGAGCGATCGCCGAACGGCTGGCGGCGATCGAGCCGCTGCCCACCGATGACGAGCGCGCGGTGCTGCCCACCCAGCCCGTCGACAAGGCCCGCGCCCTGGCCGAGTATCTGGCCGCCAAGGCCGCCGGCTGCACGGCATTGCTCGGCCCCGATCGGGTGGTCGCCGACCTCGGCGACGGCTACGCCGCGCTGCGGCCGGCGGTACACCTGATGGCCGAACCCGACGTGGACAAGCTCAACGTGGAGCTGCCCTTCCCGTGCGTGTGGGTTTCGGGCTTCTCACGCGGTGCCGGAGTGGAGCCGTTGCGGCATTCACTGGTCGTCACCGCAATCACCACCGACGAGACCTTGATCGACGATCTGGTCGCCGAGCCGACCGTCGGCAATGTCTACTGCGGCCGGCATCCGACGTGGCTGCATGCGCCAGAAATTCCACACGACGGGTTCTTGGCCGACGCCCTGATGCGCAACAAGGGCTTCATCCGGGACTAGCGGCGCCGGGCCACAACCCGCGTGCCGTTACTCTCCGAAGCCTCCGTGCGGCGACGCGACCGATGTTGGACCGGGCCCGGGTGCGGCCAGGTGGCTGGAGGCGAATGCGACGCCTTTGTCGATCATCGAGCTGTCGTCGGCGTAGG
>NZ_LZKU01000183.1 GCF_001672975.1 Mycobacterium sp. 1465703.0 | reverse complement strand
CGTTCACCCCGGTGGTGGCCGACGCCGCCGATCCGTCGACGGCCAGCCGGCTTCTCGATCAGCACCGGCCGCGCACACTGGTGCTGTGCGCGGGCGCGACGCCGCGGATGACGCCGCTGCAGGAGCAGACGTGGGAGTCTTTCAGTGTCAACTGGAACTCCGATGTCGCACAGGCGTTTCACTGGATCGGCCATACGCTGCGGCGTCCGCCGGAGCCGGGCAGCGCGGTGATCGTGTTGTCCAGCGGCGCCGCCCTGGCCGGGTCTCCGCTGTCGGGTGGCTATGCGGGCGCGAAGGCGACCGTCAGGTTCATCACCAGCTATGCCGCCATCGAATCGCAACGCGCCGGGTTGGGGATCGGCTTCACCGCCGTGCTGCCGCGATTGACGCCGGCCACCGAGCTGGGCGCTGCCGCGGTCGCCGCCTACGCCGAGCGGCAAGGCGTCGACGTCGAATCCTTCCTGCACGCGGCCGGACCCGCGCTCACGGCCGAACAGGTCGGCAAGTCCGTGCTGGGGATCGCTATCGGCGAGGCCGCCGACCAAGACGCCTACCTGCTCACCTCCGCCGGCCTCGCGCCGCTGGACTGATGGCAGACCGAAAGGAAGACAGCGATGAACACACCACCGATCGTGTCGGCCCAAGAGTGGGCCGGTGCGC
This sequence comes from Mycobacterium sp. 1465703.0, assembly GCF_001672975.1. Classification (GTDB taxonomy): domain Bacteria; phylum Actinomycetota; class Actinomycetes; order Mycobacteriales; family Mycobacteriaceae; genus Mycobacterium. Next base: position 70,133 of record NZ_LZKU01000183.1, on the reverse strand, counting down.
ACCAGCGACTGCTGACCAAAGAGAAGGAACTCACCCGGGCCCGTGACGCACTGGCGGCCATGCGGCGCCGGATGCCGTGGACGGCCGTGGAGACCGGGTATGAATTCGAAGGGCCCGAGGGCAGGGTCAGTTTGCTGGGTCTCTTCCAGGGCAGGCGTCAACTGGTTGTCTACCGGGCCTTCTATGGGCCCGACATCGACGGCTGGCCCGAGCACGGCTGCCGGGGCTGCTCGATGATGGCCGACCATGTCGGCAACCTGGCCCACCTGAATGCGCGCGACACCACGCTGGTGTTCGCCTCGCGCGCACCGCAGGCCGACATCGAGCGTCTCAAGGCGCGGATGGACTGGAAAATGCCGTGGTACACGATCACCGATGACTTCGACGCCGATTTCGGGGTGAACGAATGGCACGGCACCAACGCGTTCATCCACGACGGCGACCAGGTGTTTCGCACCTACTTCATCAACAACCGCGGCGACGAGGCACTCGGTACCACGTGGAGCTTCCTCGACATGACCGCGCTCGGGCGCCAGGAGACTTGGGAAGATTCGCCCGAGGGCTACCCGCAGACCGCTCCTTACGAGTGGTGGGACTGGCACGACGCGTACGGGCAACATGAGCCGTCACGCTGGTTCGGTGAGCCCGACCCCGACGATCCGAACGACATCCGGGCGCCACGCGAGAACTGAGCAGCCTCAGGCGGATTGAATAAAATCGCGCTAGAAACATGAATGCGCGGTAGCCGCCGGGCGGCTACTCGCGCATTATTCTCAGGGCGACCGGAATCTGTCAGAGAATTCGGTGGTGTGCCCTGTCGACCTGGTACCCGGCCGGGAATGACTTCTCGATGACCTGCAGGTGGTGGTCCACCCTGGACTCGAGTTCGAGCACCACACAATCGCTGAGGGCTTTCGATTCGAGAACTATGTACCGCTGACCACAATCGGTGATCGGGTCGCCCGAGTGCAATTTCTCGACCGGCACCGACTCCGGAGTTGCATCTGCCTCCATCCATGACACGTTAGGTCAATTCCGTGGGTGAGGGAATAGACCGCTATGCAGCGCCGCCGGGCCGTTGCTTGAAGAACACGCTGACGTGAGAGATCAATCCGTCGTTGTCTTGCTCGAACAGAATGCACTCGGGCCAGGTGGTCGCAACGCTGTCGATCTCGAATGTCTCGGACAGCTCGGCGTACGAGATTCGAGAATCGACGTGCGAGACCCGCTGCACCTGCAATCGATGGCCCGCCAGACTGGTGCACACCTTGCGCAGGTAGGCGACATAGTGTGCCTTGCCCTCGACCACGTCGCAGAACGGCCCCTCTCGGGTCAGGCCGTGCTCGGCGATGGTGTCGGCCAGTCCGTCCCAGTCGTGGGCGGCCAGACATTCCAGGTAACGCTCGACCACGTGACCTCGCGTGCCCATGTCTTCTCCGCTCGCTTCTGCGTCCACGGTAAGCGGGGCGCCGCCGCAGGGCTAGGTTCTCTCTTATGAGCTGGTGGACCGTCCATGCCGAGCGGACACTCAGTGAACAAGTGCCCGCAGCCCCCGACGCCGTCCGCGATTTCTACGTCGACCTGAGCAACATCAAGCTCGTGCACCCGCTGATCGTGTCCGTGGAAACCCTCTCGCGCAGCCAGACCCAGGATGGCCACCGGCAGACGTATCGGGTGGTCGACCGAATACCGTTGGGACCGTTTACTTTACGAACCGTCTACCAGGCCAGGCTGCAGGTGCCTGTCGACGGAGACGTGCTGACCGAAGCCGATCAGTCACCGGGAGTGCGGTTGCGCGGCACGGTGAGTTTCGATCCGGTCGACGGCGGGACCCGGGTCACCGAGCGGATCGCCATCACCGCCCCGCGGCTGCTGGCCGGGATCACCATCCGCGAGGCGGTCAAGGCGCACGCCGAGATGCTGGCCGGCATTCGCAGTCACTTCGAATCCGGTTGAGCCGGTTCAGAAGCCCGCGAAATCGATCACGCCACGAATGTTGCGGCCCTCCCGCAGGTCTGCCATCGCCTCTTTGATCTGGTCCAGCTGGTAGTGGCGGGTGACCAACTCGTCGAGTTTCACCGCGCCGGCTTGGTACATCGACAACAGCATCGGCACGCTGGTGCGCGGATTCATCCCGCCGTAGAGCGCTCCCCGCAGCTGTTTGGCCGACAGCGTCATCTCCTGCAGCACCAACGGAACCGGAGGCTCGGTGAACGGGGTGATGCCGGTGAGCACGCAGACCCCACCCTTGCGGAGCAGCGTCATCGCCAACGGCAGCAAGTCGACATGCACCACGCCGGGGCACACCACGACGCGGTCGGCCATCAGGCCGGCGGTGATCTCCCTGACCACCGGTATCGCTTCCTGCGCGGAGGCCGCGGTGTGCGTGGCACCGAAGATCTTGGCCGAATCGCGCTTGGAATCAACAGGATCCACTGCGACGACATACTTCGCGCCGACGGCGCGCGCGCCTTGCAAGGCGTTCATCCCGACACCACCGGCGCCGATGACGACGACGGTGTCGCCGGGTTCGGTGCCCGCCGATATGGTCGCGGAACCCCAGCCGGTGCAGACGCCGCATGACACGAGCGATGCGGCATGGAACGGGATCGCGTCATCGATTTTGATGACCGACCTCTCCGAGAGCACCGCATATTCGGCGAACGTACCGAGTTGTCCATAGGCCAACAGGTCTTCATCACCGAGATGCCGGCGGCACGTTCCGTCGGTGGGCATCTCCCGCACGAACAGGCTCGCACCGATGTCGCAGATGTAACTCTGCCCGTTCACGCAGAATCGGCAACTGCCGCATGCCGGAATGAATGAGAGCGCGACGTGATCCCCCGGCTGCACCGTCGTCACGCCCGGCCCGACTTCTTCGACGACACCGGCCCCTTCGTGACCGCCGAGCAGCGGGAACCAATCCGGTGCCGGCTGACCGCTGGCGGCGACCGCCTCGGGCGTGGGGACCACGTCGCCGGTGAACAGATGGTCGTCGGAGTGGCAGATTCCAGCGACGGCCATCCGCACCATGACTTCACCCGCGTGGGGTGAATCGAGTTCGATCTCACGAATCTCCCAGTCTTCACCGACACCGCGGATCACTGCGGCACGACACTTCATTGGTGACCTCCCTTGATTTCTCGTGGCATGTGTGGCGCGGTCCCGGCGAGGCTTACCGCGCCAAGCTGGCGCGCAGTTCCCGCTTGAGCACCTTGCCGTAGCTGTTTTTCGGTAGCTCATCGACGAATTCGTAGCGCTTGGGCCGTTTGAAGCGGGCGATCCGCTCCAAGAGATGTGCGTCCAGCGCCGCGGGGTCGACCGCTCCGACGATGAATGCCACCACCACCTCGCCCCACTCGGCGTCCGGTGCGCCTACGACGCAGGCCTCGGCGACGCCGGGGTGCTCGAGCAGGATCTCCTCGACTTCCCGGGGGTAGATGTTGCTGCCGCCGCTGATGACGACGTCCTTCGACCGGTCCCGCAGCGTGAGAAAGCCGCGCGCATCGAACGAGCCCATGTCACCGGTGTAGAGCCAGCCGTCTTTGAGGGCGGCCTCGGTCGCGTCGCGGTTCTGCCAGTATCCGGACATGACGGCGTCTCCGCGGCAGACGATTTCGCCGATCTCGCCGACAGGTGCCGGTTGGCCGTCGGCGCGCAGCACCGCGACTTGCATCCCGGACCGCGCATAGCCGACTGAACCCAGAATCGCGTCGTCGTCCGATTCGTGATCGGCACCGCGCAACCCCGTGATGGTCATCGGTGACTCGCCCTGCCCATAAATCTGGGCGAAGATCGGGCCGAAAGCCGTAATCGCCTTGCGCAGGCTTTCGACATACATCGGCCCGCCGCCGTAGACGATCGTCTTGAGATTGGCCGGACGGGCGCGGCCCGTGTCGACCAGTCGTTGCACCATCGTCGGGGCCAGAAATGCGCTGGCGGTGGGGTGGTACTCGCAGAGATCGAGGAACTCGTCTGGATCGAACGCACCCGAAGAAGGCACCACCTGGCGGGCCGCCCGCAGCACGTACGGCAGGATGTAGAGGCCGGAGCCGTGCGACATCGGTGCCGCGTGCACCAAGCTGCCGTCCTGGTCCGGAGCGTCGATGTCGGCCAGGTGCGCGACCGCCATCGCGGTGAGGTTGCGGTGCGAGAGCATCGCGCCCTTGGACCGGCCGGTGGTTCCGCTGGTGTAGAACAGCCACGCCAGCGCCGACGGGTCGGTGTGCGGCGCCGCCGCGGGGGTCGCGCTGAGCCGACATGAATATTCCTCGGACTCAATGGTTTCCGTCGGCACCGTGGTGATCGGCGCGAGCTCGGCGCCGATCGCTGAAGACGCGAACACCTGTGCCGCACCGGCATCGTCGAGGATCTGCGCCATTTCGCGCGGGTGCAGCTTGTAGTTGATCGGGACGACGACGCATTCGGCCGCCCAGGTCGCGAACATCAATTCGATGATCTCGGGACGGTTGTGGGTGGCGATTGCGATGCGAGCGCCCACACAGTGCTGTTGCCGGATCGACGCGGCCAAACGCAATGCCCGGTCGCGCAACTCGGCCCAGGTGCTCACGCAGCACTCCCCGTCGTACACCGCGCCGCGATCGGGGAACCGGCTCGCGGCCTGGTCGAGCATCGCGAACAGATTCATCGTTCGACCCATTGCGACGCCAGTGCGTACTCCGACAGGTACTTGGTGGAACTCCATCCGCCGTCGACGACGATCGTTTGGCCGTTGATGAAACTTCCGCCCGGCGAGCACAGGAAGGCGACGGTGCTGGCGATGTCGTCGATGCGGCCCAACCGCTGATGCGGCGTCATCTCGGTGTTGATCTTGCGGAATCGTTCGTCCTCCAAGCGCTTTTCCACCATCGGCGTCACCGTCACACCGGGCGCGACGGCGTTGCAGCGGATGCCGGACGCGCCGTACTGACAGGCGATGTGCGTGGTCAGTGCGGTCAGCCCACCCTTGGCGGCGGAGTAGGCGCCGCCGCGCAGGCCGCCGACAACCGCGAAGGTCGATGTCACATTGATGATCGCCGAACCGGGAAGCATGTGCGGCAGTACATCTCGGGCAAGCCGAAACGGCGCCCGCAGCATCAAACCCAGGAAGTAGTCCAGGGTCTCGTCGTCGGTCTCGTGCAGCGGCTTGGGGCTGCCCACCCCGGCGTTGTTGACCAGGAAGTCGATGTGGCCCCATCGTCGCACCGCGAGATCCACGATGCGGCGTGGCGCGTCATCGTCGGTCAAGTCGACAGCAAGCGTCGCGACGCGATCCGGATCGTTCACCGCGGTTTCCAGTTCGGCCAGCCGATCCCGATCGCGACCGGTGCCCACCACCGCCATGCCCATCTCGGCGAGCTTCGTTGCGCAGCCCAGACCGATACCGCTGCTTGCACCCGTGACGATCGCGACCTGCATCTCACCCATCCTTAGACTCCGCCTGCGTCAAAGCCGCTCGGATCCGATGCTTGAGTATCTTCCCGGCGTCGTTCTTCGGCAGGGCATCCCAGATCATGACCTGTTCTGGCGCCTTGAATTTGGCCACCCCCTTGCTCACCAGCAGCGCAAGCAGGCTCGCCACGTCCGGGGCCGCCGCACCGGCGGGGACGATCACCGCACAGGCCCGCTCCCCGGTGCGCTCGTCGGGCAGCCCGACGACCGCGATTTCGGCGATGTCGGGATGATCGGCGAGCAGATCCTCAACCTCCTTGGCCGAGATGTTCTCGCCGCTGCGGATGATGACGTCCTTAGCACGTCCGGTCACCACGAGATACTGGTCTTCGAACCCGGCTGAGACCCACCGTCCGAGATCTCCGGTGCGGAAAAAGCCTGCGGCATCGAAAGAGTCGGCGCCGTCTTCGGCATGCCGGTAGCCCAGCAGCATCTGCGGGCCGCGCACACAGATCTCGCCGTCACCATCGGGTGCGGTTTCGTGCGCGACGATCTTGACCTCGGCAATTCCCGGCCGCCCGTCGGTATCCGCCGCGCGATCGGCTTCATCATGCCGGGGCGCGCCGACGGTGGTGACTGGCACTTCCGTGCAGCCGTACACCCGGGTGACCACCGCGTGGTCGAAATACCGCGCGGCGCGGCGGATCAGCGACGGCGATACCGACGCGCCGCCGCAGATGAACACCTTCAAGTCGGGCAGCCGGGTATCGGCGCGCTCCGCGGCGGACAACAACTGCTGCAGAAACGGCGTCGCCCCCGCCATGTGGGTACAGCGTTCGGAGCTCATCAATGCGACCGCCTCGGACGGATCCCACCGGTCCATCAGCACCGCGGTCGTGCCCAGCAACAGCGGGCACTCGAACGCATAGATCGAGCCGCCGATGTGGGCGACCGGCGACGGGACCAGGAACGTGTCGCCCGGGCCGATCATCCAGTGGTCGCGGATCTGACAGATCAGGGCGTGGATCGAATTATGGGTGTGCAGCACGCCTTTCGGCCGGCTCGTGGTGCCGGAGGTGTACAAGATCATCCGCACCGAATCGGGATCCAGCGCCGGAAGCGGTGCGGCTTCCGGCGGGCGGGCAAGCAGGTCCAGGTAGGGTAGGTGCGAACCGGAGTCACCGCGCAGCACCACTACCTCGGGCGGGCGAGCCGTTGCGGTTGTCACCCGTTCGAGCATCGCCGCGTAGTCATGTCCGCCGTATCGGTGCGGGATGAAAACCATTGCGGTCCTGGCGTCTTCGAGGATGAAGCGTAAGTCGTGATCGCGCAGCGACGGCAGAATCGGGTTCACCACCATCCCGGCCAGCGTCGCGGCCAGGTAGATGACGGCGCTCTCGTGCCAATTCGGCAGCATGAACGACACGACGCTGCCCGTGGGCATGCGCGCCGAAAGAGCGTCCGCCAGCCCGCTGGCCTGTGTGTAGAGCGTCGCACAGTCCAGCCGAGTATCCTTGTCCACCAGCACTGTTCGTCGCGGCGATACTTGTGCGGCGGTGCGCAGTGCATCGGCCAGCGTGGTGTGCACCCACAGTCCGCGCTGGTATGCCTCTGACGCCTGTGCCGTCGTGGCGCCGGTGATCACCGCGGCCTCATCTCGGGCGGCCTACTCATCCACGCGACGCATGGTCATCGCGTACCGGAACCTCGACGACAGGTGGGTGTTGATCGTTACCTGAGCCACCTCGCCGTCCGAGGTCGTGTAGGTGCGGCGCATCTGCAGCGCGGCCGTCCCCGCGTCCACGCCGAGTCCGTTGGCCAGCTCTGGCGATAGCGGGACGGCGGCGATCTCTTGATGCAACTGGGCGACGCTCACACCGAAAAGATCCTCGATCAACGGGAAAATCGGGCCGGCGTGGCGTTGCAGCAGTCGGCCGACCGCGGCGAAACTTCGATTGATGTAGTACTCCGTTCGGCACATCGGCGCCGCCGCGCCGTCCGCTTGCCGGTAGCCGCGCACCGAGAGCCACTGGGTGCCGACCTCGAGACCGGTGCGAGCGGCGAGCTCGTCGTCGATGGTCACCATCGCGTTGGATTCGATGGTCAACTGCGCGCCGGCGGCGAACGCGAGCAGATCGTCGATCGACATGGCGTCCTGGGCATAGGAACTCGTGGCCGGCCGGGGAACGACCCGGGTTCCCGCCCGTGGTCGGGAAGCGACCAGGTTGTCCTCGCGCAGCCGGCGCAGCGCTTCGCGGATGGTGTAGCGGCTCACCGCGAAGCGCTCACACAGTTGGTGCTCGGTCGGCAACTGCGAGCCCACCGGATAGACCCCGTCGACGATCTCCTTGCGCAGCGTGCGTGCGATCTGGAGGTAGCGGTGATCGCCCGCGATGGCCTGTGGCATCAGCCGCCGTCCTTGCGCAGTGCCAGCACGCTGCCCTCGCCGTCGGCCGAGACGTAGAGCGTCCCGTCGGCCGCGGCGGTGATGCCGGCAAAGGGGCCCTGCGGCCCGGAAAACGGCGGCATGCCGCGCAGTGGTTTGGGCGCCACACCCGGCGGGGGACCGACCGGCAGACCGGAGGCGATCGTCTGCCGCGCGTTGGTGGTCAGACCGAAGGCGATCAATTCCTTGGCGCCGGCGTCGACGATGTAGAGCATTCCGTCGCGGACCAGAATGCCTTGTGGGCGTTGCAGATCGGCGACCACCGTGTCGGTCCTCGACCCGTCCACCCTGATCACCCGTCCGGCCCCGGCCTCCGCCACCAGACACGTGCCGTCGGTGTCGGTCGCGACGCCTACGGGCTCACGCAGCCCGGTTGCCAGCACTTCGACAACACCCGACCGCAGCGACAGCACCCGCCCGGTGCCCAACTCGGCAAACACCACACCACCGGGGCTCAGGTCGACACCGTACAGCTGGTCGAAACCGTCTGCCAGCACCTCGGTTTCGCTCGCTTCGGGTCGATAGCGGGCAACCTGGCCGCCCGACGTCGTGACGACGAACTCACCGGGGCCACTGGGCACCAGGCCGCGCAGGAAGCCGGGATAGCCGGGGCTGAACAACATTCCGGCGGTGTGCAGTGATCCGTCGGGTAGGGCGGCGTAGAAGTAGGTGCCGTCGGCGATGTAGAGCTGCCCGTCGTGGCCCACCGCCAGGTCCAACGGCCAGTTGAGTCCACCTGCCAGCACGGATTGGACTGTGCCGTCTGGGGATATCTCGGTGATCTCGCCGGTGAAGTTGGAGACGAACAACTGGTCGCCGACGAAGGTGCAGTTGTCCAGCCCCGGATTCAACTGGGCGAGTAGCCGCCGTTCGCCATTGCGGGGATCGATGCGCAGCACCTGACCGCTGGCCACCTGCGTCGACACGAGATAGCCCTGCGTGTCGAACTTGACCGAGTCAGGCACGCCGAGATCGCCTGCGACACAATGCGGCTCGCCACCATCGGGATCGATGCGCCAGATCTCGTTGGCTCCCATCACCGGGAAATACAGCAGACCGTCCGGGCCGACTTCCATGGCGTTGGGCGAGGGCACGTTCTCCAAAAGCACCCGCGGCGCCCCGCCCGCCAGGTCGAATTCGAGCAGCCGTCCGCCCTCACGGCATTCACCGATGAACAACCGGCCCGCATGGAAGGTGATGCCATTGGCCGACGGCACGTCGTCGCGCAACACCCGCGTTCGGCCGTTGGTGTCACGTACGCTCACCCGTCCGTCCATCACCTCGGTCGCGTACAGGTTGCCGCTGGCGTCGAACGCGACGTCGTCGGGCGCCACGATGTCACCGCCCTTGGGGCTGGCCGTCGCCAGTTCCCCAGTGCGATGGTCCAGCGCGCTGATCTGGCTGCCGGTCACCTGGGCGATGTAGATACGACCATCCGGGCCGGTGCGCAAGCCATTGGCGCCGAACAGCCGGCTGGGCGCGGTGACGCGTTCCAGCTCCCAGCCCTGCGCCACGTCGATCGGGTGGGTCGCCGCATAGCGCGAGGGCTGGGTTGAGATGGCCCGTGAGATGGACATGCTCGCCGAGGTCCTTCCGTCAGCCGTTTGCGCTGGACGTTATCAACTCGTCTTAGTCCAGACAATAGGCGTGAAACCGTCCCGGCTCGACCTTGACAGCGAAGTCCACCGATCGGAATAGTGTTCTCAAATGGACAGAATGCGATATTTTGTCCGGACAAAATAGATGAATCCCGCTGTCGGCGCGGGCACGCGTCGGCAGCAGGCGAAAGCAGGTCATGCACGATCACGAGGATCACGGGCATCTTCTGGGGCTCGACGGGCGCATCGTGGTGGTTTCCGGCGCCGGCGGGGGTGGCATCGGCACGACCGTCACGGCGATGACCGCCCGGGCCGGAGCCACGGTGATCGCGGTAAGCCGGTCGAAGGAAAACCTCGACGAGCACATCGCTCCGTTGGCACAGCAGGGCCTTCCCGTGCTGCCCGTCGCGGCCGACGCATCAACCGACGAGGGCATCGCCGCGGTGCTCGACCAGGCGCGCCGCGCCGACGGCAGCTTGTACGGGCTTGTCAACGTCGCCGGCGGCGCCGAGCCCTCGACGTGGATGCCGTCGATCCGGGTGACGCGCGGCGACTGGCGCAAGATCTTCGCCGACAATCTCGAAACGGCGTTCTTCATGAGCCAGGCCGTCGCGAGTGAACTCGTCGCGCAGCGACGGCCGGGGTCGATCGTGTCGATCTCCTCGATCAGCGGTATGAACACCGCCCCGTTTCACATCGCGTACGGGACGGCCAAGGCCGCCATCGCGGCGATGACCCGCACCATGGCACTCGAGTTAGCGCTGGCGGGAATCCGGGTCAATGCGGTGGCGCCCGGCGTCACCGAGACGGCGGCGTCGCGCACCTACGTCGACGAGGACCCCGAGCGAGACCGGCAGGCGATCGCGATGGGCCGGCGTGGGCGGCCCGAGGAGCAGGCCGGCGCCATCCTGTTCCTGCTCTCGGAGATGTCCAGCTACGTCACCGGCCAGACACTGCTGGTCGACGGCGGCCTGGACCTCAAGTGGAGCCATCTCGGCGCCGACAACACGTCGCTCTTCCTCAAAGACGAATCCTTCCGCGCGGCGATCAGGAGGATGTGATGACCGATCTAGCCAAAGACACGAATCCCGGAGCGGCCGAGGAACTCTCGACACCGATGACGATCGGCGTCGAAGCATACATCTCCGAGGAGTATGCCCGCGCCGAGCGCGACAAGCTGTGGCGCAAGGTCTGGCAGCAGGTCGGCCGCGTCGAGGAGCTGCCCGAAGTGGGCAGTTACCTCACTTATGACATCCTCGACGACTCGATCATCGTGGTGCGCACCGGCAGCAACGAGTTTCACGCCCACCACAACGTCTGCATGCACCGCGGCCGCCGGCTGATCGACACCCCCGAGGGCGCGAAGAACGCCTGCGCCCGCACCCGAAAGTCGTTCGTGTGCGGCTTTCACGGCTGGACTTACGGTCTGGACGGTGCGTGCACCCACATCCGCGAACGGCAGGACTGGCAGGACGCACTGACACCGGACAACACCCATCTCCGCCCAGTCCGGGTCGATACCTGGGGTGGCTGGTTGTGGATCAACATGGATCCCGACGCCGAGCCGCTGGCCGACTACCTGTTCCCGGCAGCCAAGATTCTCGACCCGTTCGGCCTGGAGAACATGCGCTACAAATGGCGCAAATGGCTGTCCTTCGACTGCAACTGGAAAGTCGCGCTGGAGGCCTTCAACGAGACCTACCACGTCTACACCACGCATCCCGAGTTCAATAAATTCGGCGAATTCAAGGGTTGGGCGAAAGCCCAGGGCAAGCACAGCCACATCGGCTACGACGCCCCAGAGGACATGGAAGCCACCAAGTCCAAGATCCGCCTCGGCATCGGCGACGATCCGCGGATCTCGACCGCGGAGATGCAGGTGTACACGATGGAGGAAACCAACGCCACCACCACCCAGACGTTGGTGAACGCCGCCAAGCGACTGGTCGACGAATTGCCCGAAGGGACACCGGCCGACAAGGTTCTCGAACACTGGCTGGCGTCGGCGCGCCGCGACGACGAGGCGCGCGGCGTGATCTGGCCGACGATTCCCGCCGACATCCTCGGACAGGCCGGCACCGCATGGCAGATCTTCCCGAACTTCCAGATCGGGCAGGGCCTGACCAGCGCGCTGTGCTACAGCGCGCGGCCGCACCCCAGCTACAACCCCGACAAGTGCATCTTCGAGGTGTCGGTGTTCGAGCTGTACCCGAAAGGCCAAGAGCCGCAAACGGAGTGGGAATACACGCCGGTCGGTGATCCCAGGTGGCGATCGGTGCTGCCGCAGGACTTCTCGAATATGGCTGCCGTGCAGCAGGGCATGAAGTCTCTTGGCTTCCCGGGCACCAAGCCCAACCCGTACCGGGAGCGCAGCACAGTGAATCTGCACTACCAATTGTCGAGGTACATGGGTACCGGCGAACCGAAAGAGATTCAATGACGACTTTCGACACCTGTGGGCCGACCGACACCCCACAAGACATTGACATCGAAGCGCTTCGTGAGAAGTATCTGTACGAGCGCGACAAGCGGTTGCGCCTGGACGGATCCAAGCAGTATCTGGAACTCGCGGGCGATTTCGCGGAATTCGCGGAAGTCGATCCACACACGCCGGTGACTCCGCGCACGCCGATCACCGAGGACATCGAGGTCGCGGTGCTCGGTGGTGGCATCGCCGGCCTGCTGGCGGGCGCCTACCTCAAAAGGTCAGGCGTCGATGATGTTCACGTCATCGAGATGGGCGGGGATTTCGGCGGCGTCTGGTATTGGAACCGCTTCCCCGGAATCCAGTGTGACAACGACGCATACTGCTATATCCCGATGCTCGAAGAGCTCGACTTCATGCCGAGCAAGAAGTTCGCCGACGGTGCGGAGATTTACGAGCACTGTCGGCGCATCGCCAAGCATTTCGGGCTCTACGACGGGGCGATCTTCTCTACCCAGGTGCGCACGGTGCGCTGGGAAGACTCGATCAAACGCTGGCGGCTGCGAACGAATCGCGGCGATGACATCCGCGCTCGCTTTGTGGTGATGACGCAGGGCTCGTACAACCGGCCGAAGTTGCCCGGAATCCCCGGTCTCAAGGACTTCAAGGGCCACGTCTTCCATTCGGCGCGTTGGGATTACGACTACACCGGCGGCGACGCCAATGGCGGCCTGAGCAAGCTCGCCGACAAGCGGGTCGCCCTGGTCGGCACTGGGGCAACAGGTGTTCAGCTGGTTCCCCACCTGGGGCGGGATGCCCAGCATCTCTATGTGTTTCAGCGGACACCGTCGTCGGTGGACGAGCGCGGAAACGAGCCCACGAATCCAGAATGGGTGAAATCGCTGCAGCCCGGGTGGCAGGCGGAACGCAAGCGCAATTTCCATCGGTGGTCGCCGTTCGAGGGCGTCGTTTTCGATGCGGTGGATCAGGTTTGCGACTTCTGGACCGAACTGGGACGCAACATGACAGCGCGGATCGCCGCCAGCGACGACCCTGCGTCGCTGGGTATCGAGCAGATCATGGCGATCCGCGAGGAGGAAGACTACAAGATCATGGAGCGGCTCCGACGCCGGATCGCCGCCATCGTCGAGGACTCCGATACCGCCGAGGCGCTCAAGCCGTACTACCGGTTCCTTTGTAAGCGGCCGTGCTCGAGTAACGAATATCTGCCGACCTTCAACAAGCCCAACGTCACGTTGATCGATGTGTCGGAGTCCAAGGGCGTGCAAAGGCTCACGGAGAACGGCATTGTCGCCAACGGCGTTGAGTACGAGGTCGATTGCGTGATCTTCGCCAGCGGCTTCGAGATATCCACCGAGATCAGCCGCCGCTACGCGATGGAAGCGATCGAAGGCCGTGACGGCGTGTCGCTGTTCGACCACTGGCGCGACAGCTACAAGACGCTGCACGGCATGACCACGCGCGGGTTCCCCAACCAGTTCCACACCGGCTTCCTTCAGGGAGGTGTTTCGGCCAACACGACGGCGATGTTCGAGCAGCAGGCCGAACACATCGCCTACATCATCTCCGAAGCAATCAAGCGCGGCGCGACGACCGTCGAACCGAGTCAGCAGGGTCAGGACAACTGGGTCAGCACCATCCGGGAACTCACGATCGACAACTCCGCATTCGAAGTTTCCTGCACGCCAGGCTATTACAACAACGAGGGCGGCGGCGGAGGAGAGGGTATCCGCTCGTTCCTCGGCGAGCCCTACTCGCCCGGTTTTTACGCGTTCGACGACCTGCTGAGGCAATGGCGGGACAAGGGCGACCTGGAAGGGTTGGTACTCGGCGCTTGAGCGAAACCCCTGCAGCGCAACTGCGATTCGACGGCCGCGTCGCCGTGGTGACCGGAGCCGGTCGCGGGTTGGGCCGCGCCTATGCACACCTGCTCGCTTCGCGCGGGGCGAAGGTGGTCGTCAACGACGCCGGCGTTGGCCTCGACGGCGACGGGGCCGACGCCGGTCCGGCCGAGCAGGTGGTCGTTGAGATCGCCGCGGCCGGGGGAGAGGCCGTCGCATGTACCGCGTCGGTGGCCGACCGCCAGGGCGGCGAGGCGATCATCGCGACCGCGCTCGAGCACTACGGCAGGGTCGACATCCTGGTGCACAACGCCGGCAACGTCCGTCGCGGCTCGCTGAAGGAAATGAGTTACGAGGATTTCGACGCCGTGCTCGACGTGCATTTGCGCGGCGCGTTCAACGTGGTGCGGCCGGCGTTCCCGATCATGTGCGAGGCAGGCTACGGCCGCATTGTGCTGACCTCATCGATCGGTGGCCTGTACGGAAACCACAACGTGGCCAACTACGCGGCCGCCAAGGCCGGCGTGATCGGGTTGTCCAATGTCGCTGCGCTGGAAGGCGCCGCCGAGGGTGTGCGCTGCAACGTGATCGTGCCGGCCGCGGTGACGCGCATGGCCGAAGGCATCGACACCTCGACCTATCCGCCGATGGGTTCGGAACTTGTTGCGCCCGTGGTGGGCTGGCTCGCACACGAATCCTGTTCAGTGACCGGTGAGCTGTTCATCGCGCTTGCGGGCCGGGTCGCGCGGGCGGTCATCGCGGAGAGCCCGGGTGTATGCCGCGCATCGTGGACCATCGAGGACGTCGGCAGCCATCTGGACGCGATCCGATACGTCGATGCGCCACTGATCTTTCCGGTCGTCCCGGACGGGCATAACGAGCACATCCGCTACAGCTTCGAGCTGGCTCACCGCTCAACAAACCAAGGAGCGCTCAATGGCTAGCCCGACGGGCCCGATGGCCGGCTTGCGCGTGATCGACCTCACCGCGATGGTGATGGGCCCGTACTGCACCCAGATCATGGCCGACATGGGTGCTGACGTGATCAAAGTCGAACCACCACAAGGGGATAACACCCGCTACATCTCGGTAGGCCCGGCGCCGGGGATGAGTGGGGTGTTCGTCAACGTCAACCGGGGCAAGCGCAGCATCGTGCTGGACCTGCAAACGGACGCCGGAACGCGTGCGTTGCGCGCTCTGGTCGAAACCGCCGACGTGTTCATCCACTCCATGCGCGCCAAGGCAATCGCCAAGCTGGGCTTCGGCTACGACGACGTCGCGGCGATCAATCCGGCCGTCATCTACACCAATTGCTACGGGTACGGGCGACGCGGACCCGATCGCGACCGCCCCGCCTACGACGACACCATCCAGGCCGAGTGCGGCCTGCCGGCGGTGCAGCAGCAATTGACCGGCGAGGCCGACTATGTCGGCACCATCATGGCCGACAAGGTAGCCGGGCTGACGGCGCTGTACGCGACGACCATGGCGCTGTTCCATCGCGAACGCACCGGGCAAGGCCAAGAAGTCGAGGTCGCCATGTTCGAAACGATGGCCTCGTTCATGCTCGTCGAACATGCCAACGGCGCGATGTTCGACCCCCCGCTGGGGCCCGCGGTCTATCCGCGCACCGTGGCGCCCAACCGCCGCCCGTATCGCACCAGCGACGGCTACATTGCCGCGCTGATCTACAACGACAAGCACTGGAACGCCTTCATCAAAGCCGTCCAACCACCCTGGGAAAGCGAGCTGTATTCGACGCTGGAACAACGCGCCCGCGAAATCGACACCGTTTACGGGTTGGTCGCCGAGACGATGAAAGAACGTCCCACCGCGGAGTGGTTGGCGCTGCTTCGCGAACTCGAGATCCCGGCCGCACCGCTGAACACACCCGGAGCGCTCTTCGACGATCCGCATCTGAACGCCGTCGGCATGTTCGAGACGGTGGACACCCCGCATGGACCGGTGCGCTTTCCGGGCGTCCCAACCTGGTTCTCGCGGACACCGGGTCGCGTCGCGGGGCCGGCACCAGAACTCGGCGCCGACACCGCGGCGGTCCTCGACGAGCTGGGTCTGGCAGTCGACGCGAACCCCGGATAGCGCTTGCTCATTTGAAGTTTATTGCTAGTAAAGGAGTTTCCGACCATGGCCGTGCCCGTCTACAAACGCATCCTCGACCTGTTCGAGGCGGAGGGCGTCAACACCCTGTTCGGTATCCCGGACCCCAACTTCGTGCACATGTTCGCCGAGGCCGACGCGCGCGGGTGGTCGGTGGTCGCGCCGCATCACGAACTGAGCGCGGGGTTCATGGCCGAGGCGGCGTCGCGGATGACGGGCAAGCCCGGCCTGTGCATCGGCACGCTCGGCCCCGGCATGGCCAACATCGCCGGAGCGATCCAGTGCGCACTGGTGGAGAACTCGCCGGTGATCTTCCTCGGCGGCCAGCGCGCCCGCATCACCGAGCGCCGGGTCCGGCGCGGACGCATCCAATTCGTCCAGCAGGAGCCGCTTTTCGCCGCGTCGGTGAAGTACAGCAGCTCGATCGAGTACGCCGACCAGACCGATGAGATCATCCACGAGGCGCTCCGCCGGGCCATGTCCGGCACGCCGGGCCCGGCCTACATCGAGTACCCATCGCACGTCATCCTCGAGGAACTCGACGTTGCGGATCCGCTGCCACCGCATCGGTACCGCCTGGTCAACCAGGGGGCGGGTGCCCCGGAAATCGCCGAGGCCGCGAAGCTGATTCGCGAGGCGAGGAGCCCGATTCTGTTGGTGGGCCACGGCGTGCACACATCGCGCACCGGTGCTGCGGTGAAGGAGCTCGCCGACTTGATGGCCTGCCCGGTCATCCAGACCTCCGGGGGTACCTCGTACATCCCGGGACTACAGGATCGGACATTCCCCTACCTGTTCTCCCCGGCGGCCAACGAGGCAGTCGAGGAATCCGACTTGTGCGTCGCGCTGGGAACCGAACTCGGTGAGCCCATGCACTACGGCCGCACCCAGCATTGGGCAGGCAACGATGCGAACCGCAAATGGGTGTACGTCGAACAGGACCCGACCGCCATCGGCGTCAACCGCCAGTTCGACGTGCCACTGGTCGGCGACCTGCGCGGTGTCGTGCCGCAGCTCGTCGAAGCGCTCCGGGACACCCCGCGCGACCCGTCGCCCAACCTGGAGAAGTTGGTCAAGGCCGACGCCGAGGAACTTTCGCAGCTTGCCGAAAGCGCACCGTCGGGACGTTCACCGATCCATCCGGCGCGCTATGTCGTTGAGGCCACCAAGGCTTTCAACGACCTCAAGGACGGCATCATGGTGCGCGACGGTGGGGCGACCGTCATCTTCGGTTGGACCTACTCGCAGTCCAAGCCGCGCGACGTGATCTGGAACCAGAACTTCGGCCACCTCGGCACGGGGCTGCCCTATGCAATTGGTGCCTCGGTCGCCGAGGGCGGTAAGCGCCCGGTGATGCTGCTGACCAGCGATTCGGCATTCCTCTTTCACATCGCCGAACTGGAAACCGCTGCGCGGCAAAACCTTCCGCTGGTGTGTGTGGTGGGCGTGGACCACCAATGGGGGCTGGAGGTGGGCGTCTACAAGCGCACCTTCGAGCAGCCGTCACCGCAGCCCGGCGTGCACTGGAGCAAGGACGTCCGCCTCGACAAGGTCGCCGAGGGCTTCGGCTGCCACGGGGAATATGTCGAGAAGGAAGACGAGATCGGGCCGGCCATCGCCCGCGCCTACGCCAGTGGCAAAGTCGGTGTGGTGCACGTGTGCATCGACCCGAAGGCCAATTCCGAAGAGATGCCCAAGTACGACCGATTCCGCACCTGGTACGCCGAAGGCACGCAGTAAGGCACGCTGTAAGAAAAGGATGGTCTGATGCGCGAATACCTGAAGTTCTACATCGACGGCCGATGGGTCGACCCGGTGCGGCCCAACGCCTTCGAGGTGGAAAACCCGGCAACCGAGCAGGTTTCCGGGAAGATCTCGCTGGGGTCGGCGGCCGACGTCGACGTCGCGGTCCAGGCCGCCCGGCGGGCTTTCGCCGGCTGGTCGCAAAGCACCCGCGAACAGCGTCTGGATCTGTTGCAGGCCATCCTCGCCGAATACCAGAAGCGCGCGAATGACCTCGCCGAAGCCGTCACCGAAGAGATCGGCGCACCGCCCTCACTGGCCGCCGGACCGCAGGTCTTTCTCGGGATCGGTCACCTGACCACGGCCATCGACGCACTGAAGAACTTCCCATTCGAGGAACAAAAAGGGGCAACCCTGATCGCCAAGGAGCCGATCGGGGTCTGCGGTTTGATCACGCCGTGGAATTGGCCGATCAACCAGGTCGCGGTCAAGGTTTACCCCGCATTGGCGACCGGGTGCACCGTCATCCTGAAACCCAGTGAGGTCGCACCGTATTCGCCCTACATCTTCACCGAGATCCTGCACGCCGCGGGCGTACCGGCCGGGGTGTTCAACCTGGTGAACGGCGACGGCGCGGGCGTGGGCGTGGCCCTGGCCAGCCATCCCGATATCGACATGGTCTCGTTCACCGGCTCCACCCGCGCCGGTGTCGAGGTGGCCAAGAATGCCGCCTCCACCGTGAAGCGAGTGACCCAAGAACTGGGCGGTAAGAGCCCCAACATCGTCCTCGACGACGACGGCTTCGCCGAGGGCGTCAGCGCCGGCGTCGCCAACATGATGCCCAACTCGGGGCAGAGCTGTAACGCGCCGTCTCGCATGCTGGTCCCGAACTCGCGGATGGCCGAGGCTATTACGATCGCGCGCCAGGCGGCCGAGCAAGTCCAGGTGGGCAGCGACGACGCGACGGCGATCGGCCCGGTGGCCTCGAAGGCACAGTTCGAGAAGGTCCAGCGCCTGATCCAGCAAGGCATCGACGAGGGCGCAACCCTAGTCGTCGGCGGCCCGGGCCGGCCGGCCGGGCTGGACACGGGCTACTACGTCAAGCCGACCGTCTTCGCCAATGTCACCAATGACATGACGATCGCGCGCGAGGAGATCTTCGGGCCGGTGCTGTGCATCCTCGGGTATGACGACATCGACCACGCCGTCGAGATCGCCAACGACACCGAATACGGCCTGGCCGGCTTTGTTTCGGGCGCCGACCTCGACAAGGCGCGTGATGTCGCCCGCAAGATCCGCGCGGGATGGGTGACGATCAACCACGCCTTCGACATGAACGCGCCGTTCGGCGGCTACAAGCGCAGCGGCAACGGCCGCGAGTGGAGCGACTTCGGTTTCCACGAGTACCTGGAAGTCAAAAGCACGCTGGGCTACGCGCCCGACAAGGCCTAAAGCGTCAGGCCCAGAACCGAACTATCCACGGCGTCAAAAACGGTTGCGTGTCCTCCACGGAATCCTGCTCGCCCGCCTTTAAGCTGGCCCCGATCAACAGGAGGGGCAGCGACGTATCGGCATCGACATTGGCGCCGGGCGAGACGGTAGTCACGGCGCGCTAACAGTAAGCACCGGGCCGGGCGGGTCTCACCCCGCACCGGCTCGTCGTGTTCGGCCCCGATGGGTCGCTCCCGTGCGCCGGGTCGGCCGGTTGGCGATCTGGGACCGGCCGGAGCGGGTCAGCGGAATCCCGGCACTCGACGGACTCCGCGCCATCGCGGTTGCGCTGGTGCTCATCGGACACGGCGGCATTCCCGGCGTCAGCGGCGGATTCATCGGCGTCGACGTCTTTTTCGTGCTCAGCGGATTCCTGATCACCTCGCTGCTGCTGGACGAGCTGGGGCGCAGCGGTCGTATCGAATTGACCGGCTTCTGGATCCGTCGCGCGCGGCGGCTGCTGCCGGCGCTGGTGTTGATGGTGCTCACCGTGGCCGCGGCCCGCCAGCTGCTGCCCGACCGATCCCTCACCGGCCTGCGCGACGACGCCATCGCCGCGTTTGTGTGGATGGCCAACTGGCGGTTCGTCTCCCAGAAAACCGACTACTTCACCCAGGGCGCCCCGCCCTCGCCGCTACAGCACACCTGGTCTCTCGGGGTGGAGGAGCAGTACTACTTCGTCTGGCCGGTGCTGCTCATCGCGGCCACGCTGCTGCTGGCCGCGCGAGCGCGGCGCCGCGGCACCCGGGCCACCGTCGGCGGCGTGCGGTTCACCACCTTCCTGATCGCCACGGTGGGCGCCTCGATTTCCGCGGCGCTCACCATCGTCATGGCAACCGACGGCACTCGGGACCGGATCTACTTCGGCACCGACACCCGCGCGCAGGCTCTCCTGATCGGCGCCGCGTCGGCGGCGCTGCTGGTGCGGGACTGGCCGTCGATGAACCGCGGCTGGTGCATGATCCGCAGCCGGTGGGGACGCCGGATCGCCCGAATTCTGCCGCTGTTGGGTCTGGCAGGATTGGCGGCGGCGACGCACTACGCCACCGGTGCCAGCGGCGAATTTCGCCACGGCCTGTTGATCGGGGTCGCGATTGCGGCCGTCGTCGTGATCGCCCCGGTCGCGTTGGAACAGCGCGGACTGGTGGCCCGCGCCCTCGCGTTGCGACCGCTGGTGTGGCTCGGCACCATCTCCTACGGCGTCTACCTGTGGCACTGGCCAATCTTCTTGGCGCTCAACGGCGAACGCACAGGATGGTCCGGGCTGCCGTTGTTCGCCGCGCGGAGCGCCGCCACGCTGGCAGTGGCCGCCGCATCGTATTGGCTACTCGAACAACCCATCCGGCGCTGGCGGCCGGCACGGGTGCCGTTGCTGCCGCTGGCGGCGGCGACCGTGGCCAGCGCGGCCGCGGTGACGTTGTTGGTGGTCCCGGTGGGGACCGGCCCCGGTTTACGTGAGGCCGGTCTACCGCCCGGCGTCTCGGCGGTCGCGGCCGTCTCGCAGTCGCCACCCGCCGCAAGCCGGCCCCGAGATACGAACCGGCCGTTCACCGTTTCGGTGTTCGGTGATTCGATCGGGTGGACCTGGATGCACTACCTTCCACCGACGCCGGGGTTTGCCTTCCTCGACCACACCGTCATCGGATGCAGCCTGGTGCGCGGCACGCCCTATCGCTACATCGGCCAGACCCTGGAGCAAAGGTCCGAATGCGACGGGTGGCCGATCCGCTGGTCGAGGCAGGTCAGCCAGGACCAGCCAGATGTCGCGCTGCTGGTCATCGGACGCTGGGAAACGGTGGACCGGGTCAACGAGGGACAGTGGACCCACATCGGCGACCCGACCTTCGACGCCTATCTCAACGGTGAGCTGGAGCGGGCGTTGACCGTCGTCGGTGCGACCGGTGTCCACGTGGTGGTCGCCACGGTGCCCTACAGCCGGGGCGGTGAGAAGCCGGACGGCCGGCTGTATCCGGAGGACCAGCCGGATCGGGTCAACTTGTGGAACAGCATGCTGCGCAAGACGGTTAGCCATCATCCGAACGTGGCGATCCTCGACTTGAACAAGAAGTTGTGTCCGGACGGGGTCTATACCGCCAAGGTCGACGGCATCAAGGTGCGCAGCGACGGCGTCCACCTCACCCCTGAAGGGGTGAAGTGGCTGACGCCGTGGCTCGAGGAATCGCTGAGATAGTCCCTAACCGCTTGTGCGGCAGCTGATCTCCATGCTGTCGCTGTCGCGGACCAGGAAGTTGAAGCTCACGTAGCCGTTGTCCTGGTTACGCACCCGATCGAGATAGGGCGCCATATCGGCCGAGCTGGCGTTGTCGGCGATGACCAACGCACCCGTGGACAGACGGGGCTCGAGCAGCTCGATGATCGGCAAGTACAGGTCTTTCCAGCCGTCCAGCAAGACAAAATCGACCGGTCCCGCCAAGTCCGCCAGCGTGGACAGGGCATCGCCTTCGAGGATGGTGATCAGGTCGTCCAGGCCGGTCTCGGAGAACGTCTGCTTGGCCGCGGCGATCTTGGTGTCGCTGAGCTCGGTGGTCACCACCCGGCCGGTGCCGTTGTCGCGCACCGCGGCGGCCAGGTGAACGGCGGAGATCCCGAACGACATGCCGAATTCGACGACGGTGGCCGGGCGGGTGGCGCGCACCAGTGAGTACAGCAGCCGTCCGGCTTCCGGCGTCACCGGGATGTAGAACTCGCTCATCGCCTCGGTGCGTTCCTGCGTGGTCATCGGCCGGTCGAAGGTGCCGCGCCGCTCGCGCAGCAGCGACATCTGGTTCTTCGACTCGGTATACATGCGGTCGAGCGTCGACGCGACCCGCGGATCCTGCAACGTTGTGGTCATGGCGTCGAGCCTAGGCGCGCCGGCTGGGCGGGCGCTGGGAGAGCGCGGGCGGGCGTCAGCGCTTCGCTGAGAGTTTGACGAGGCTATGGCCCCGGTGCCACTATGGAGCCCGCAAGCACCTCGGTAGGTGAGGCGTCTGCATGGATACAGGCCACTGACCCCGAACGTCGAGAGACGCCCCGGGTCAGGACAGCTCTTCCCGGACCCAAGGGTTGAGCCCAAGTGGCTTCTGGAATGTTCCGGATACGCCGTGCAGTGCCGAAGCTCCGACGAGAGGGGTGCGACCCGCGGCATGTGTCGCGGGTCATTCCTGCCTCTTTCGTCCAGGTGAATGTGGTGACACCCGCGTGTGTCTTGGCCGTGAGGAGGTGAGGGCGAGATGAGTCCCGGCGATAGTCCCTATCCGAAATCCGTCTTGTCCCGATCCGGTTCCGGCATTTCCTTCACCGCCTGACCTCTCTTGGTCCTGCGCGTCTGACAGGTCGTGTCGCTGCCGATCGGTCTGCCGCCAGGAGAAGATCATGGCTTTTGTTGTTACACACCGTCTTTCCACTGTCTCCCGGGTGCGTGGGGTCTCGATGCTGCGTGCGGGCCGGTTGCTGGCCAACAGGGTTCACCGGCGGGCCCGCCTGACGCCGCAAGAACGGGCCAACCTGTACGTGTCGAGGATGCCGATCGCAATGGTCACCGCATCGCTGGGTGGCCACGCCTCGGGTTCGGACAGCAACCACCGCTGAACCACTGCCTCGGCGACGGGCGTCACAGCGCCGCCCGTCGCCGCCGGCGCGTTGAGTGCCGCAACCACGACTGCCTCACCGCGAGGTGAGAACTGCTCGAGATAGCGAGGATTCGATGTCTTCGATCGACACCGGCGGCGGCCGCCGCGACTCGGGGTTCGCCGCCGCCACGCCGCATGACGCACGCCGCGAGGCGCAAAGCCCGACGGTGCTGGATTCTGCGCACGTCGGCGACATCGTCGGCGCGTTCGGGCGCATCCGGCGCGACGGGCACGGTGGCTACGGGGCGTTCAGTGGACGTTGGCGCCGCTTGCGCACATTGGCAGTCATCACCGGTCCGGGGCTGATCGTCATGGTGGGCGACAACGACGCCGGTGGCGTCGCGACCTACGCGCAGGCCGGCCAGAATTACGGCATGGGCCTGCTGTGGACGCTGGCGCTGCTGATTCCGGTGCTGTACGTGAACCAGGAGATGGTGCTGCGGCTGGGTGCGGTGGCCCGGGTTGGCCACGCGCGCTTGATATTCGAGCGGTTCGGCAAATTCTGGGGCGCCTTCAGCGTCGGTGATCTGTTAATCCTGAACGCCTTGACGATCGTGACCGAATTCATCGGTGTCTCAATGGCTCTCGGGTTCCTGGGGTGCCCCAGAATGTTTGCCGTCCCAGCCGCGGCCGTACTGCTGTTCGCGGTGGTGGCCGGCGGTTCGTTCCGCCGCTGGGAGCGGCTGATGTTCCTGCTGATTGCCGTGAACGTGCTGATCTTCCCGCTGGTGTGGCTGGTGCATCCGACCCCGAAAGCGACGGTGGCGGGCCTGATCCCGCAGTTCCCGGGTGGGCTCAACTCGACGGTGCTGCTGCTGGTGGTCGCGATCGTGGGCACCACGGTCGCGCCGTGGCAGCTGTTCTTCCAGCAGTCCAACGTGGTGGACAAGCGCATCACCGCCCGCTGGATCCCATACGGCCGAGCGGATCTGGCCATCGGAATCGTCGTGGTCATGGTCGGCGCGACGGCGTTGATGGCGGTGGCGGCGTTCGGACTGACCGGCACCGCCGACGCCGGTCACTTCACCGATGCGGGCGCGGTCGCCGCGGGATTGTCGAAGCACCGAGGCGGCACGCTGGGCGTGCTGTTCGCGATCATCCTGCTGGACGCCTCGCTGATCGGCGCCAACGCCGTCGGCCTGGCGACCACCTATGCGGTCGGTGATGCGATGGGCAAGCGGCACTCGCTGCATTGGAAGATCAGCGAGGCCCCGTTGTTCTACGCTGGCTACGCGGTATTACTCGGGGTTTCGGCGGCCGTCTCCTTCAGCCCCGACCACATCCTGGGCCTGGTGACGCAGGGTGTCCAGGCGCTTGCCGGTGTCCTGCTTCCCTCGGCCACCGTGTTTCTAGTGCTGCTGTGCAACGACCGGGCGGTGCTGGGACCATGGGTGAACACAGTGCGGCAGAACATCATTGCGTGGACCATCGTGTGGTGTCTGGTGTTGCTGTCGCTGGCGTTGACGGCCGCCACATTCTTCCCGCACCTGTCCGCCGCCACGCTCGAGGAGGGCCTTGCCGGCGGAGCGGTGTTAGGCATCGTCGGCGGCGCGGCAATGATCATCGCCGGCCGGCGGCACCGCAACATGACCGACGCCGAAGCCATCGTCCGCACGCTCGGCGGCGGCCTGGATCCGGAGGAGGTCGAAGAACTCGACGAGGCGTCGTCGCTTACGCGCGACGAGCGGCGGGCCGTTCGGCGACAGGACCGGGCCGCCTGGCAGACCCCGAACCTCGCGCTGCTCGATCGGCCGACGATGTCATCGATGCGCCGGGCGGGGCTGTTCACCCTGCGGGGCTACCTGGTGGTTGCCGTCGCATTCGTCATCGTCAAAATCGTGCAGGCCGGTGTGGTCGGGCCCGCCGCGTCACTGTGAGTTAGTGGGCAGCAGAACGATTTTCCCGTGCGTGTGCCGCCGCTCGAGTTCCGCGTAGGCGTCGGCGACCCGGTCCAGCGGATAGGTCGCGGCGATATCGAACTCCACCGCGCCGGACACGATCAGGTCGGCCATTTCGGCGAGCACCTCGGGCGTCGAGGCTTCCATGCTGCCCTCGGTCTTGGCGCCCACCTCACCGGCCTTCTGGAAGGAGATGATGGTGTTGATCCGCTCGGGTGCCACGCCGAGGTCGACAGCCAGTTGTACGTAGTCCGGGCCGAACAGGTCGATAAACGCGTCGATGCCGTCCGGCGCTGCCTCACGCAACCGCTCAGCGAGTCCGTCGCCATAGGCGATCGGGACGACACCATGGGCGCGTAGCCAATCGGCGTTGCCGGGGCCCGCGATGCCGAGCACCCGCGCCTTGCGTAGCACCAGAAGTTGCACGACCACGCCGCCCACTCCGCCCGCGGCCGCCGACACGGCGATCGTCTCACCCGGTTGAGGCGCCACCGCGCGCACCGCCGCATAGGCCGTCACGCCGACCACGTAGAGCGAACCCGCTGCCTCCCAACTGAGTTGGGCCGGTTTACGGATCAATTGGTTCACCGGAACCGCGGTGTGGGTGGCATGGCTGGACCGGCGCATGCTGAATCCCAAGACTTCGTCACCGACCGAAAACTCGGTGACCCCGGGACCCACCGCGGTGACGACGCCGGCGAGGTCACTGCCCTCACCGGAGGGGAAGGTGGCCGGGAAGATCTCGTGCATCGCGCCGGACCGGATGCCGGCCTCGCCGGGATTTATCCCGGCGGCACGTACCTCGACAACCACCTCGCCGGGAGCCGCCGAAGGCATCTCGATCTCGGCGACGTACAAGACCTCGCGCCCCCCGTAACGGTCGAACCGTACTGCGCGCGCCGCTGCAGCCGCCATACTGATCTCCTCATCGCGCGAAGATGCTCTCACCCACGCCAGCATAGGCATCAAAATGGGTACCCACCGGGGGCGCGGTGGGCATATGTTCGTAGCGGTTGCCTGGTGTGCACCAGCATTTCGTCGGCGGCGTCGGGAGCCGCGGTGAAAGCCGGATACCGATAACACGTGGAAGGAACGTGCGTGGAAGAAGCTCGGATCGGTGCCGCCGGTTGGGCCGTTACCGCCCTCGTGGTCGGCGCCGTGAGCGCCGGGTGCGGCAGTGCGCAGCAAGCCTCGCCGCCCTCGGCGTCGAGTGCGCCCGCGACGACCAGTTCGAGCGCGGTCACCGGCCCACCGTCTGGGCAGCCCTCGGATTACGGCTTCTTGCTGATCAAGCCAAACGACGTCGGCGGGGGTCTGACCGCTCCGCAGTCACCCATGCTCAACCCCAACAATGCGCCGGGTGTCGCCCAGCTGTTCGCCAATCCCGACAGCAGCCGTCGGCTATGGGACACCATCGTGGTCGCCGCCGATCCGGCAGCCGCCGCAGCTGAACTGGCCACCAGCCGAGGCACTTACGCCGGCAAGGTGACCGGCAATTGGCAACCGCTTGCCATCGGGACCAACGGGACGACGATTTCGGGCACCGCGGCGGACAACTCCCAAGCGATGACCGTCTTGTTGTTCACCGAAGGCAAGGCACTGGTCACCCTGGAATTCGACACCGCGCCCAACGATCCGATCGATCCGGCCTTCGCCCTCGATGTCGGTCGTAAGCAGGACGCGGCGATCAAGAGCGGGCTGCCCGGCTAGCCCGGCGGCGGCTACACCAGGCCGAGTAAGCGAAGATCCGCGACGTACTTGTCGATCAACGCCGCCGACAAATGCGGAATATCCTTCTCCGCACCGATTTTCGCGGCTCGCACGGCGTTGCGGAAGACGTCGGTCGGGGCCGGCGCGCCGCGCAGTGGCGTCTCCGGTTCCCGGTACGCATCGAGCAATGGCAGCACCGAATGCTGACGCTGCTTGTCCGGCAAGGCACGCAGGGCCGTGCTAAACCGGCCCAGCCACTCGTCATAGTCGTCGATACGCCGGATGTCGTGCCCGGCGGCGATCAACCAGTCGACGAAGACATCCAGCGAGATGCCGTCGTCGTGTGGGTTCATCACGTCGAAGGACCGGTAGTCACCGGAATCGTCAGCGGCGGTGGCGATCTGCTCGCCAAGCGTGGTGACCGCCGCGGCGACGAAGTCGGCGGGAAGCCCGTCGTAGTGGGCCACCGCCCGGTGTCCTTGCGCATCGGCCTGATAGAACGAAGCCGGTGCGATACCGGTGGTCAGCAAGCTGAATATCAACCGGGTGAACGCATCTGGCACATTCAACTGGCCGGCATACCGGCTGTGCGCGAGGATCATGTCGGACCGGAAAACCGCGACCGGCAGCCCGCACAGGTCGTGTGCCTCGCGCAGCAATACCTCACCGGCCCACTTGCTGTTCGCATACCCGTTCGCATAGCTGTCATCGAGCGGCCGTACCGCGCTGATGGTACGGATGTCACCGTCCTCGACGAACTTGTCGGGATCCACCGACAGGGCCACCGCGACGGTCGACATGTAGGTGACCGGCTTGATTCGGGTCGTTATCGCCAGCCGAATCAACTCTGCGGTGCCCACCACATTCGGGCCGAAAAGTTGGTCGTAGGGCAACACGTGGTTGACCAGGGCGGCCGGATGCACGATCAGGTCCACACTATGTGCGAGATGATCCCAGATCGCTTGCTCCAAGCCGAGATTGGGCTCGCCGATATCGCCGACGATGACCTCCAGGTGGTCGGCGGCAAGGGTGCGGAATCGCTGCAGCAATTGCGGATCCCCGCTGTCGAACACCGCCTCCAGGCGTCTGGTGGCGGCCTCGGCGTCCGTCGCACGAATGATGGAGATGAGCTTTCCGCCGGTTTCGGCGACCCGCTCGAGCCATTCCAGTGTCAGGAAGCGGCCGAGGTAGCCGTTGGCGCCGGTGAGCAGAACGGTGTGCGGTGTACCGGTGGCGCGCGGCAGTGTCGGCGCTTGCGCCAGGCTGGCCGCGTCGATGAACTTGTCCAATGTGAGCTCGGCTGCCTGGACCTTGGTCGCCTCCCGACCGTGCACCGTCGCGAAGGTGGGCCGCCGGGATCCCGATTCACGTTCGGACTCAATATAATCCGCGAGCTGACGCAGATCGGTCGCCGGGCCGGTGATCATTCCCACCGGCACGTCGACGTCGAAGATGTCACGCAACAGATTGGAGAAGGTCAGCGCCGACAGCGAATCGCCGCCGAGTTCGGTGAACAGCGCGTCGGGCGCCGGCGGGCCACCGGCCAGGCCTAGCAGTGCCTCGGCTGCTCGGGTCAGGGTGACGATCACCGGGCGGTCGGCCGCGCCTTCGCGCAGCGCACGCAATTCTGTCACCCGGTTTTCGGCCAGATCCGCGTAGAGCTGTTCGAGCCGGGCGCCGTAGTGCTCTTTCAGCTTTGGCCGCAGCAGCTTGCCCACCCCGGAGAGCAGACCGTTGTCCTCACTGAACGGCTCGGTCTCCACCAGAAAGTCGACCGGCACCTCATAGGACTGCAACTCGGCGAGTTTTGCTGACTGGCGCAGAGATTCGTTCAGGACCGCCTTCAGGCCGTCGGTGTCGCCGGCGAACTTCTCGGCCGCATCGTCGGTAGGGACGACCACTGCCAGCAGGTAGGGCCGTTCGCTGTTGCCGTAGACGAAGATCTGGCGAACCAAAGCCGCGCTGGCGAACACCGCTTCCAGGCGCGCTACCGCGACGAACTCGCCCTGCGCCAGCTTCAACACGTTGTTGCGGCGATCGACATAGGCGAGCCGACCCGGCTCCAGCTCGGCCATCACATCACCGGTGCGGTAGTACCCGTCGGCGTCGAAGGCGTTGGCGGTGACATCGGGTCGCTTGAAGTACCCGGGCGTGGCGGTCAGTGACTTCACCAGCAGTTCGCCACGCGGATATGGCTTGTCGGTAAGGAAATAGCCCAACTCGGGCACGTCGAGGAGCTTGTAGTCGAGCACCGGGGGCCGGATGATCCAGCCGTCCTTGGTCACCATGCCGACCTCGGTCAGACCGTAACCGTCGACAACGTGGACGTCCAAACAGGTCTCGATGAAACTGCGCATCTCCGCCGCAAGTGGTGCCGTGCCGCAAAAGGCGGTCACGATGCGTCCACCGAGGACTTGCTCGCGCAACTCGACTTGCGCCTGCGCCTCGGCGGCGCCGCTCTCGACGCCCGAGGCTTCAAGTCGATCGACGGCACTCTGGTAGCGCTGGTAGAGCATTTCCGCCACTCGGGGCACCAGCCCCATTTCGGTGGGGCGCACCAGATTCCAGTCGTCGAACAGGGTGGACAGGTCGCTCTCCGGGACGAAATAGCTGGTACCACCGGCTTGGAACGCCGTCAACAACGGAATCCGCCCGCCCAGGTGATTCAACGGCATGAAATTCACGTTGATCACCGGCGTGTCCGGGAAGTCCGGCATCAGTTCGTTGGTCCAAAACTTGCAGAGCATCCGCTCGGTGTACATGGCGCCCTTGGGCAATCCGGTACTGCCCGACGTGTACATGATCATGGCCAGCCGCTCATCGGTGTCGCCGGTGAACATCGGTTCGGGTGGCAGCGATTGACCGCGTTCTATCACCCCATCGAGAGTCTCGATGGTGACCGCCATGCCGGCACTCGCCAGCTTCGCCCGCGCGCGTTCGACAGCCTCGCGCTGCTCGTCGACCTCGGGCAAGTAGTCGAAAATCACCAGCCGCCGCAACGATGAACTTGCCAGTGCCGCTTCGACGGCGATATCCAGATAGCCCACGCCCGAGGCCAATATCGTTGGCTCGACCTCGTCGATGATCGGCTTCAACCGCGACGCCGTGGTGTTGTGTTGCAGCGGGACGGCCACCAGCCCCAGGTACCCGCACACCAGATCGATGGTGAGGTACTCTGCGCTCGCGAAACCCACAGTGGCGACGACGTCTCCGGGCGCCACCGGATTCGAGGGGTCGTGCCGCCATGCGCTGGCGATGGCACCGACATCGGCCCACAGCTGGCGATAAGTCATCGTGTCGAACCGAGGGAGCAACTGCACGCTGGTGCGGCCGGTCGCGGGATCGGTGCTCAGGGAGCGGGCCCGCCAGCCCAAGGCAGGACGATCGGCATAGCCCTCGGCGAAGATTTCCAGGATCTGCGGTAACCGTAGGTTGGGTTGGCGTGCCGCGCGCTGCAAGGCCGAATCGGGTTTGGTGGTGCGGAACTGTTCGTCGTGGGCATCCAATGTGCGGATGCGTTCGGCTACCTGCTGGCGCGCCGCGCTTATCGGGCCTGCGGAGCTAACTTTGGCGTCCGTCGCTGCATCAGTCATGGCCCGCCTCTCGATTCGTATCAACCGTCTACGAGAACCAACCCTTTCGGGCCAGACTTCCGTTCAAGGGTTGTGACGGTAATCACACCACTGTAGGTGTGCGGTTGCGAGCCCTTGATCAGACGGGGCAGCCGGCCGTACCGCTCAGGCCACGACCTCGATGGGGTCGCCGACGTTGACCTGGTTGAAGTACCAGGCGGCGTTGTCGGGGCTGAGGTTGATGCAGCCGTGGCTCACGTTGGCGTTGCCCTGCGAATCAACCGACCACGGAGCTGAGTGCACGTAGACGCCACTCCAGGTGACGCGAACGGCGTATGAGGCGGTGATCTTGTATCCCTCGGGGGAGCTGAGCGGGATACCGATGGTCCGCGAGTCCATCACCACGGTGCGCTCCTTTTCCAATGCGCTGAAGCTACCCATCGGGGTGGGGCGGCTGGGCTTGCCCATCGACGCGGGCATGCTGCGCAGCACCTCGTCGTTTCTGCTGACGGTAAAGGTGTGCTTCGAGATGCTGGCTACGCCGAGGAGCGCATCGCCGGTGTCAAAGCCCGTGGACAGGGCCTGCACACCGACAGATACGTGAGTGTGGGCTGGCCAGTAGTGGTTGGGGACCCACTGCACGACCGTGTTCTGGACCCATTCGAAGTGCCCGGGGGTGCCGCTGGGCGAAGTGACGTGGATTGACCGTTCGACGGCGCCCCGATCGGCCACCGGAGCGGTGAACGTCACCACGACCGGGTGGGCAACGCCCACCACGTCGCCGTTAGCGGGCAAAATCGAGGCGATTTGGGGGGCGGGTTGCGGTAGCGGGATAGCGGCGGTGCTGCGCGCGACCGGCCCCATCAGGCCCATCAGCGTGATCGCGACCATAACAGACAGATAACGAACACCTCGACGCATAGCGTCCACCCTTCGAGATGGTGCGATCAACACACGCATATTCTACTGGTTACCCACTAATTACCGGTTTCAGCAAACAATGGCACCTTGCCCCGTCACCGCGGTAACGATCCAATAACCGATGCAGTTCAGTTGCGTCAGGGACGAAACCCGGTGGGCAGCAGTGCGGGCGGGAGGCCCCGTGAAAGCGGCACCGATGCTTCGGTTTTCACGGGTCTGCAACCCCGAGTCGGCTAGGGCGTCGAACTGTCGGACCAGCCGGGCCGACTGCGGCTTACGAACTTGGCCCGTCGCCGGCGACGCGTTAGCCTCAGCGAGATCGGCGCCCTAAGGCCGAATCCGAACACGAGGAGTGCGAGTGCTCTTCCGTCAGCTGGAGTACTTCGTTGCGGTCGCGTCCGAACGCCACTTCGCCCGCGCGGCCGAAAAGTGCTTCGTATCCCAGCCCGCGCTGTCGGCCGCGATCGCCAAGCTGGAGCGGGAATTGAACGTCACACTGATCAACCGTGGACACAGCTTCGAGGGCCTTACCCCCGAAGGCGAGCGGTTGGTGGTGTGGGCCAGGCGGATTCTCGCCGAGCACGATGCCTTTAAATCCGAAGTGGACGCCGTGCGCTCGGGCATCCATGGGACGCTTCGGCTGGGTACCGTTCCGACCGCCTCCACGACGGCGTCCCTGGTGCTTTCGGCGTTCTGTTCGGCACACCCGTTGGTGAAGGTACAGATTCTTTCCCGGCTGGCAGCCACCGAACTGTACCGGCGGCTGCGGGAGTTCGAACTCGATGCCGCGATCGTGCATGCGGCGCCCGACGAGGCACACGACGTGAACTTGGTTCCGCTGTACCAAGAGCGCTACGTGTTGCTGTCGCCGGCGGACATGGTGGGATCCGCTGCGGCCACGATCACCTGGGTGCAGGCCGCGCAGTTGCCGCTGGCGTTGCTCACCCCGGACATGCGGGATCGCCAGATCATCGACAAAGCCTTCGCCGAACATTCCATCACCGTCAGTCCACAGGTGGAAACCGATTCCGTCGCATCATTATTCGCGCAGGCGTCGGCGGGCAACTGGGCGTCCATCGTGCCGCACACATGGCTGTGGACGTCGTCGTTGGGCCCCGACATCCGGGCGGTGCAACTCGTCGATCCGGTCCTCAAAGCCGATGTCGCCCTGGCCACCAACTCGAGCGGCCCGGGGTCGCCGATCGCTCGCGCGTTGGCCACGTCCGCCGCGCAGTTGACGCTCGACGAGTTCTTCGACGCGCAACTGGTCGGGCTTACCCGCCGGCGCTGACCGCGGCCGGTGGTGGTGTGGCCGCGCTGGCCGGGTTCCGGTTGGCCAGATGTCCGCTCTCCACTCCCGCTGCCGGGTCGAGTTCGCAGTCGATGATGGACGGTGTCCCGGAACCGATCGCCTCGGTCAGCGCCGCGCGCAGCTCTGACGGAGTGGTGACGTGATATCCCTTGCCGCCGAACGCTTCCGCGAGCAGTTCGTGGCGGGCCCGGGCGTTCAATACGGTCGGGGCCGGGTCGGATGCCGGCTCGGCAGTGCCGGGTGTGGCCTCGTCGCCGCGGTAAACGCCGCCATTGTTCAGGATGACGACGGTTACCGGCAGCCGGTAGCGGCAGATGGTCTCGATCTCCATGCCGCTGAAGCCGAATGCACTGTCGCCTTCGATCGCGACCACCGGTTTTCCGGTCTCGACGGCGGCGGCGATGGCGTAACCCATCCCGATGCCCATGACCCCCCAGGTTCCGGTATCGAGCCTGTGTCGCGGCACCGCCATGTCGATGACATTGCGGGCCAGGTCGAGCGCATTGGCGCCTTCGTTGACCACGTATACCTCGCGGTTGTCTTGCAGCACAGCGCGAATCGCACCGAGGGCGTTGTAGAAGCGCATGGGGTGTGGGTCTTCGGCCAGCCGCTCGCGCATTTTGGCGTCGTTGCGCACTTTGCGATCGGCCAGTTCGCTGGTCCATTCCGGGGGCGTGGCGAACGGCCGGGCGGCCACGCCGTCACACAGCGCCGACATCACCGAGCCGATGTCACCGGCCAGCGGCGCCGCGATCTGCTGGTTGCTGTCGAACTCGGACGCGGCGATGTCCACCTGCACGAATTTGACGTCGGGGCTCCATTGTGGCGATTCCCCATGGCCCAGAAGCCAATTCAGTCGGGCGCCGACCAGCAGGACCGCGTCGGCGCGGGCGATCGCCAGCGAGCGTGCGGACGCAGCGGACTGCGGGTGCGAGTCCGGCAGCAGCCCTTTGGCCATCGACATCGGCAGGAACGGAATCCCGGTGTCCTCGATGAATCTGCGAATTACATTGTCGGCCTGGGCATACGCCGCGCCCTTGCCGAGCACGACCAGTGGCCGCCGCGCCTGGGTCAGCACGCCCAGGGCGCGGTCGACCGCGTCCGGCGCCGGCAGCTGCCGCGGCGCGGGGTCGATGACCCGCCAGACGGTGTCGCCCGCCGCGACGGCGTCCATGGCCTGTCCCAGAACCTCTCCGGGGATGTCCAGGTAGACTCCGCCGGGCCGGCCGGAGACCGCGGTGCGAATCGCTCGGGCTACTCCGCGCCCGATGTCCTCGATCCGGCCGATCCGATAGGCCGCCTTCGCGAATGGCTTTGCGGCGGCGAGTTGGTCGAGATCCTGGTAGTCGCCGCGCTGCAGATCTACCAGCGCTCGATTGCTGGAGCCGGAGATCTGGATCATCGGAAAGCAATTCGTCGTGGCGTTGGCCAGCGCGGGTAGCGCGTTGAGGAAACCGGGCCCCGACGTCGTGAGGCACACGCCGGGCCGCCGGGTGAGGAATCCGGCGGCGGCTGCGGCGTTGCCGGCCGACGCCTCCTGACGGAAGCCGATGTAGCGGATTCCCGACGTCTGCGCAACGCGGGCGAGGTCGGTGATCGGGATGCCGACAATGCCGTAGATGGTGTCGACGTCATTGGCCTTGAGCGCGTCCACCACCAGGTGAAAGCCGTCGATCGTCGGCTCGGGCGCCGAGTTCCCAGAGGCCGAAGCTGTGGACATGTCGCGACTCCTCGGATGATGCGATTGCAGGCCGGTGCGGGTACTGCCTCGGCCATCACTGTGACCCCAGCGCACGCCGGGTGTCCAAGACTCGGGCACTATCCGATGATTTGCACTAGCTATCGTGCCAGGTCAGCGCGCCGAAACTGCGGTTCAATAGTTAACGATTATGAACCGTGAGCGGATCGATATTGGACGGGCGAGAAGACCGCCCGGCATGGTGGCATTCGAAGCAGTGGAAGGAGTGTGGCGATGAGGTCTGACGCGATTACCGGCGGCGAGGTCACCGGGACGACGGAAGCCGCAAGCCCCCGCATCGCCGATGTGGTCGAGGCAGTGGCCCGCCGATGGCCGAAGGCACGGGCGCTGGTCGTCACGTCCGGGCGGCTCCCGGTCAACTACCGCGATCTGATGCGGTTGGTCGATGACCTGGCCGCACAGCTGAAGGCCGGTGGTCTGCTACCGGGTGATCGGGTCGCGCTGCGGGCCGGCAGCAACGCGGAGTTCGTCGTCGGACTGCTGGCGGCATCGCGTGCGGATCTCGTTGTGGTTCCTCTGGATCCGGCGTTGCCCGTCGCCGAGCAGCGGGTGCGCAGCGATGCGGTGGGTGCCCGCGCGGTACTCGTTGACCAGGTCGGCGACAGCGAGAAGGCGGACGGTCTGCCGTGGTGGCCCGTCGTTGTGACTGTCGGGCCGGAAGGCACCGCCCCGGCGGTCATCCTGAACGTCACCGCGGCACCCCGGCGTGACGTTGCGACGCCGCAGGGGCTGCGCGACGACGACGCCATGATCATGTTCACCGGCGGAACCACCGGTGTGCCCAAAATGGTTCCCTGGACCCGTCACAACATCGCCGGCTCGGTGGCGGCCATCATCGCCGGGTATGGTTTGGGCCCGCGGGACGCGACGGTGGCGGTGATGCCGCTGTACCACGGGCACGGTCTGCTCGCCGCGCTGCTGGGCACGCTGGTGTCCGGAGGAGCGGTGTTGCTGCCGGCCCGCGGCAAATTCTCGGCGCACACGTTTTGGGACGACATCGAGTCCGTCGGGGCCACCTGGTACACCGCCGTCCCGACCATCCATCAAATCTTGTTGGAGCGTGCCCGAACCGAGCAGCCGGGCAGCACGCCCGCGTTGCGGTTCATCCGCAGTTGTAGCGCGCCGCTCACTGCTGAGACGGCACAGGCATTGCACGACGCGTTTTCAGCGCCGGTGGTGTGCGCATTCGGGATGACCGAGTCGACGCACCAGGTGGCGACGACGGCCATCGATGGTGCCGGCCATAGCGAAAACCCAGGCGCCACACCGGGTCTGGTCGGCCGGTCGACCGGGCCCGAGATCCGGATCGTCGGACCCGACGGCCAGGCACTGCCCGCCGATACCGTCGGCGAAGTCTGGCTGCACGGCCCGACCGTGGTGCGTGGCTACCTCGGCGATCCCTCGATCACCGCCACCAACTTCACCCAGGGGTGGTTGCACACCGGCGATCTGGGGACGCTGTCGCAAGCCGGCGATCTGGTCATCCGCGGCCGGATCAAGGAGCTCATCAACCGCGGCGGGGAAAAGATTTCACCGGAGCGAGTCGAGGGCGTGCTGGCCAGTCACCCCGACGTGCTCGAGGTGGGCGTGTTCGGCATGCCGGACACGCTGTACGGCGAGACGGTGGCCGCGGTCATCGTTGCGCGCGGATCCGCCGCGCCGAGCCCCGACGAGTTGGCGGCGTTCTGCCGTGATCGCCTGGCGCCCTTCGAGGTGCCGACCGAGTTCCAGCTGGCCAGTGAATTGCCGCATACCGCAAAAGGTTCGCTGGACCGCCGGGCGGTGGCCAACCGGTTCGGCCGCAAGGCCTGAGAGCCGGTCGGCGCCGGGGGAGTGAGGCGCTAGACGGTGGCGTTCAGCCGGGCGGCCGCGGATTCCGGCATGGGTTCGTAGCGGGCGAAGGATCGGGTGAACGAGGCGGCGCCGTGCGCCAGTGACCGTAGGTCGATGGCGTAGCGCGTCAGTTCCACCTGGGGCACCTCGGCTTTGACGACGGTGCGTTCGTTGCCCGCCGTGTCGGAGCCGAGCACCCGGCCGCGCCGGCTGGACAGATCGCCCATCACCGCGCCGACGTAATCGTCTGGCACCAGCACCGAGATCTCGTCGATGGGTTCGAGCAGCGCCACCTTGGTCGCCGCGGCGGCCTCCCGCAGCGCCAGCGAGCCCGCCATCTGGAAGGCGAAGTCCGACGAGTCGACGCTGTGCGACTTGCCGTCGAGCAGAGTGACCCGGATATCGACCACCGGGTAGCCCGCGTGCACCCCCTTCTCCATCTGGGCGCGCACGCCTTTCTCCACACTCGGGATGAATTGCCGCGGTACCGCTCCGCCGACCACCTTGTCGACGAACTCGAACCCGGAACCCTCCGGCAGCGGTTCCACCTCGATGTCGCACACCGCGTACTGACCGTGCCCACCGGACTGTTTGACATGCCGGCCGTGGCCTTTTGCTTTGCCGCTGAAGGTTTCTCGCAGCGGAACGCGTAGTTCGACGGTATCGACGGTGACGCCGTACCGATTGGCCAGCGCGTCGAGCACGACACCGGCGTGTGACTCGCCCATGCACCACAGCACGATCTGATGGGTCTCTTGGTTCTGTTCGATCCGCAGCGTCGGGTCTTCGGCGGCCAACCGGCCCAGTCCCACCGACAGTTTGTCTTCGTCGGTCTTGGCGTGTGCCGCGATGGCGACCGGCAGCAGGGGTTCGGGCATGGTCCAGGGCTTCAACACCAACGGCTCTGACTTGTCCGAGAGCGTGTCACCGGTTTCGGCCCGGCTGAGTTTGCCGATCGCGCAGATGTCACCCGCCACCACGGTCGCGGCCGGCCGCTGTTGCTTGCCCAGCGGGAACGACAGCACCCCGATGCGCTCGTCCTCGTCATGGTCGGGATGGGCATGGCCGTCGCCGTTGGTGGTGCCGAAGAACGACGCAAAATGGCCCGACACATGAACCGTCGTGTCGGGCCTGATGGTCCCGGAGAAGACCCGGACCAGGCTGACCCTGCCCACATACGGGTCCGACGTCGTCTTCACCACCTCCGCGAGCAACGGCGCGTCCGCGTCACACGTCAGGCTGGCGTGCGGCGCACCGATCTGCGTGAAGACCTCGGGCAGTGGATGCTCCCTCGGCGACGGGAAGCCGCGGGTGGCGACCTCCAGCAGTTCCATGGTGCCGACGCCGCTGCCGCTGCAGACCGGGATCACCGGGAAGAACGAGCCACGGGCCACGGCCTGCTCCAGATCCTGGATGAGCACCGACTCGTCAATCGACTCGCCGCCGAGATAGCGGTCCATCAACGATTCGTCCTCGGACTCCACGATGATTCCTTCGATCAGGGCGCCGCGCGCTTCCTCGATCTGCTCGGCGTCGGAAGGATTCATCGGCTGCACCGTGCGTTTGCCGTCGGAGTATTCATAGCGCGTCTGCGACAACAGCCCGATCAGACCGTGGCAGGAGGGCAGGTCGGTGGGTAAGTACAGCGGTAAAACCTTGTCGCCGAACGCATTCTGCGCGGCGGCCAGTGCCTCCTGGTAATTCGCGCGGGTGTGGTCGAGCTTGGTGATCACCACGGCGCGCGGCATGCCGACCTGGTTGCATTCCTGCCACAACGATTTGGTGGGCTCGTCGACGCCTTCGTTGGCCGCGATCACGAACAGCGCGCAATCCGCGGCCCGCAGTCCGGCTCGCAACTCCCCGACGAAGTCGGCGTATCCGGGTGTGTCGACCAGGTTGACCTTGACACCGTCGTGCGACAGGGACGCGACGGCGACGCCCACCGACCGTTGCTGGCGAATCTCGGCGTCGTCGTAGTCGCAGACGGTGCTGCCGTCGGCCACCGAACCGCTTCGGGTCAACACGCCGGCTGCCACCAACAGGGCTTCTACGAGTGTGGTTTTGCCGCCACCCGACGGGCCCACCAGCACCACGTTGCGGATTTCATCCGGACCACTGGCGGTGGGAGCACTCCCCGTTCCTTGGGAAGTATTTGTCCTGTCGGCCATGGCTTTCCTCCAGGTTGCCCAGCACGCCGTTGCTGAGCTAGTTAGCACCTATCTAGCTACCATTCACCCAACTTCGGTAGACCACAAGACCGTCGGGCCAGATCGGGTGCCGACGGGCATCGCGGGTCGCGGCACCACCGGTCAGGGATGCCAGCTGGTCCACCGCTGCACGGCCACCGCGATGACCGGACCGTCTAATGAAACCGATTGATACTGAGGGTATTTCGCGCGCAGCAGCCGGTATCCGAAATCCGCGGCGGCGCCGTCGGTGTGGACCGTGGCGATGCCGTCGACGCGGACCCACCACAACTGGGTCCAATCCTCGGCGTAGTGATCCACCAGCAGGCTCACCTGGGGGTTGGTCTCGATGTTGGCCAGCCGGCGCAGCCGCCGGGTCGTTTTCGGTTTCGCATCGACGGCGGTGTACACCACGTCGGATCCGGCGTCGGTGGCAACCGCGAAGACCACCGGCACCAGGTGCGGCAGGCCGCCGGGGGCGACCGTGGCCAGTCGCGCTACCGGAGACCGGGTGAAACTGGCCTTGGGGTCGAAATCGCCCACCGTGTCAGCTTAAAACCTGCGGTAAATCCCCAGGCGGGAAGCCGATCGACCGGCCAGAACCTGTCACATGCCATGCATAGCTACCTGCATTACGGTTATATACACACAATTGTGCCGCCAAGACACTGAGGCCGGGACAGTTTGTTCTTTTCCGAGAAGCAGAAGGGTGACGGGATGAGCAAATCGCACCACCGCTCGGTCTGGTGGTCATGGATTGTCAGCGTGCTGACCGTAGTCGGACTGGGCCTCGGCCTGGGCTCCGGTGTCGGCCTTGCGCCGGCTTCCGCCTCACCATCCGACCTGGCGCTGGACCGGTTCACCGACCGTCCCCAGGCCCCGCTCGACCCGTCGGCAATGGTCGGTCAGGTCGGCCCGCAGGTGGTCAACATCGACACCAAATTCGGCTACAACAATGCGGTGGGCGCCGGAACCGGCATCGTGATCGATCCCAACGGCGTCGTCCTGACCAACAACCACGTCATCTCCGGCGCCACCGACATCAGTGCGTATGACGTCGGCAACGGGCAGACCTACGCCGTTGACGTGGTCGGCTACGACCGCACCCAGGACATCGCGGTGCTGCAACTTCGCGGCGCCGCCGGCCTGCCCACCGCCGCAATCGGCGGCGAGGCCACGGTGGGCGAACCGATCGTCGCGCTCGGAAACGTCGGCGGCCAGGGCGGCACGCCCAACGCGGTGACCGGCAAGGTCGTCGCGCTCAATCAGAGCGTCTCGGCAACTGACACCTTGACCGGAGCCCAAGAGAGCCTGGGCGGCCTGATCCAGGCGGATGCCCCGATCAAGCCGGGTGACTCCGGTGGGCCCATGGTCAACAACGCCGGGCAGGTGATCGGCGTGGACACCGCTGCGACCGACAGCTACAAGATGTCCGGCGGGCAGGGCTTCGCCATTCCCATCGGTCGGGCAATGGGTGTTGCCGGGCAGATCCGGTCCGGCGCCGGCTCGAACACGGTTCACATCGGCCCCACCGCCTTCCTGGGCCTGGGTGTGATGGACAACAACGGCACCGGCGCGCGGGTGCAGCGGGTGGTCAACACCGGTCCCGCCGCAGCCGCCGGCATCGCGCCCGGCGACCTCATCACTGGCGTCGACAACGT
This sequence comes from Mycobacterium sp. 1465703.0, assembly GCF_001672975.1. Lineage (GTDB taxonomy): Bacteria > Actinomycetota > Actinomycetes > Mycobacteriales > Mycobacteriaceae > Mycobacterium. The sequence goes on along the minus strand of NZ_LZKU01000183.1, from coordinate 30,575 downwards.
CGCGATCACCGGTGCGACGTCCATGACCGAGGTGCTCGTTCCGCATCACCCGGGAGACAACATCGCAGTGCACTACCGGTCCAATGACGGCGGTGAACGCACCGTGAACATCACACTAGCGGAGGGACCGCCGGCCTGATATTCGCGCCGACGAGACCCGATTGGTGGCCAATTCGTTTGCCACCGGGCGTGTTTCGTCGTAAAGGTAGGGGCGTGATTCCGAAAGTCGCGCCCAGGGTACCCGTGGCATCGTGGATTTGATGAACGACGCAAAACACGCAGTCGAGCACCATCCCGAGGGGGGCAGCCATGTCCAGGACGGCGTCGTGGAGCACCCCGACGCCGAGGACTTCAACAACGCCGCCGCGCTGCCCACCGACCCGACCTGGTTCAAGCACGCCGTGTTCTACGAGGTGCTGGTCCGCGCGTTCTTCGACGCCAACGCCGACGGCTCCGGTGATCTACGCGGTCTGTTGAGTCGCCTGGACTACCTGCAGTGGCTGGGCATCGACTGCATCTGGCTGCCGCCGTTCTACGACTCACCGCTGCGCGATGGCGGGTATGACATCCGGGACTTCTACAAGGTGCTGCCCGAGTTCGGGACGGTCGAGGATTTCGTCGCGCTGCTCAACGCCGCGCACGAGCGGGGGATCCGGGTCATCACCGACCTGGTGATGAACCACACCTCGGATTCACATCCCTGGTTCCAGGAATCGCGGCACGACCCCGACGGCCCCTATGGCGACTTCTACGTGTGGAGTGACAGCAGCGAGAAGTACACCGACGCCCGGATCATCTTCATCGACACCGAGGAGTCCAACTGGACCTTCGACCCGGTGCGTAAGCAGTTCTACTGGCACCGGTTCTTCTCCCACCAGCCGGACCTGAACTACGACAACCCGGCCGTGCAGGAAGCGATGATCGACGTTCTCCGGTTCTGGCTCGAGCTGGGCATCGACGGTTTCCGGTTGGACGCGGTGCCCTACCTGTTCGAACGGGAGGGCACCAACTGTGAGAACCTGCCCGAGACGCACGCCTTCCTCAAGCAGGTCCGCAAGGTCATCGACGACGAGTTCCCGGGCCGGGTGTTGCTGGCCGAGGCGAACCAGTGGCCGGCCGATGTCGTCGAGTACTTCGGCGATGCCACCACCGGCGGCGACGAATGCCACATGGCGTTTCACTTTCCGCTGATGCCACGCATCTTCATGGCAGTGCGCCGTGAATCACGCTTTCCGATTTCGGAGATCCTGGCCCAGACACCGGAGATCCCCGATATGGCGCAGTGGGGGATCTTCCTGCGCAACCACGACGAGTTGACGCTGGAGATGGTCACCGACGAAGAGCGTGACTACATGTACGCCGAGTACGCCAAGGACCCGCGGATGAAGGCCAACGTCGGTATCCGCCGCCGGCTGGCGCCGCTGCTGGACAACGACCGCAACCAGATCGAATTGTTCACCGCGCTGCTGCTGTCGCTGCCCGGCTCGCCGGTGCTGTATTACGGCGACGAGATCGGCATGGGCGACGTGATCTGGCTGGGTGACCGCGACGGGGTACGCACACCGATGCAGTGGACGCCGGACCGCAACGCGGGGTTTTCCAAGGCGAACCCGGGCCGGCTCTATCTGCCGCCCAGCCAAGACTCCGTTTACGGCTATCAGGCGGTCAACGTGGAAGCCCAGCGCGACACCTCGACGTCGCTGCTCAATTTCACCCGGACGATGCTCGCGGTGCGGCGCCGCCACGAGGCCTTCGCGATCGGAACCTTCGAAGAGTTGGGCGGCTCGAACCCCTCGGTGCTGGCGTTTGTGCGGCAGGTATCCGGTGACGGTGACACCGTGCTGTGCGTCAACAACCTGTCGCGTTTCCCCCAGCCGATCGAATTGAATCTGCAGCATTGGAGCGGTTGGATACCGGTCGAGCTGACCGGGCAGGTGGAATTCCCGCGCATCGGTCACCTGCCTTACCTGCTGACATTGCCCGGACACGGCTTCTACTGGTTCAAGCTGACCGGGTGCGAGGAGGACGGATGACAACCCCGCGCGCCGCGACGAGGCAGACTGAAGGCGATGAAGAGGAGTGGCGCAAATGACGCAGCCAGCCAAGCTGCCTTGGTCTGAGTGGCTTCCGCAGCAACGTTGGTACGCCGGACGTAACCGGGAACTGACCAGCGCCCAGTCCAGCGTCGTCGTCCCGCTCGACGACGGCCTCGACCTGGTCATCGTCGATGCCGACTACGCCGACGGCTCCCGGCACCGCTACCAGGTGATCGTGCGGTGGGATGCCGCGCCGGTCTCCGAGTACAGCAGCGTTGCCACCATCGGCTCCGCCGACGACCGGACCGGCTTCGACGCGATGTATGACGCCGACGCGCCGCAGTTCCTGCTCTCCTTGATCGACTCGTCGGCCGTGCGCCGGGGGTCGGGCGCCGAGGTGACCTTCGCCAAAGAGCCGGACGTCGAGCTTCCGCTGGAGGCAATGGCGCACGTATCCGACGCCGAGCAGTCCAACACCAGCGTCATCTTCGACCGCGACGCCATTTTCAAGGTGTTCCGCCGGGTCAGCAGCGGCATCAACCCCGACATCGAGCTGAACCGCGTGCTCGGGCGGGCTGGCAACCCACACGTCGCGCGGCTGCTGGGCACCTACGAGATGACCGGTTCGGACGGCGGCGCCGACGCGGTGTGGCCGCTGGGCATGGTGACCGAATTCGCCGCCAACTCCGCCGAAGGCTGGGCGATGGCCACCGCCAGTGTTCGTGACCTGTTCGCCGAAGGGGACCTGTACGCGTATGAGGTCGGCGGCGACTTCGCCGGAGAGTCCTACCGGCTCGGCGAGGCGGTGGCTTCGGTGCACGCCACCCTGGCCGAGACCCTCGGAACCTCGCAGACCGTCTTCCCGGTCGACAACGTGCTGGCGCGGCTGTCCTCTACGGTTGCCCTAGTTCCCGAGCTCAAGGAGCACGCGACGACGATCGAAGAGCGATTCCAGAAGCTGGACGCCGAGACGATCACCGTGCAGCGCATTCACGGCGACCTGCACCTGGGGCAGGTGCTGCGTACTCCGGAGCGCTGGTTGCTCATCGACTTCGAAGGCGAACCGGGCCAGCCGCTCGAGGAGCGTCGCGCGCCCGATTCACCGCTGCGCGACGTGGCCGGCGTGCTGCGATCGTTCGAATACGCCGCGTACGGGCCATTGGTCGACCAGGCGGACGACAAGCAGTTGGCGGCCCGGGCCCGCGAGTGGGTCGAGCGTAACCGAACCGCGTTCTGCGACGGCTACGCTGCGGCCTCCGGGATCGACCCGCGCGATTCGGCGCAGCTGTTGGCCGCCTACGAGCTCGACAAGGCCGTCTATGAGGCCGGCTATGAAGCACGACACCGGCCGAGCTGGCTGCCAATTCCGTTGCGCGCCATCGCTCGTCTCAGCGCCGCCTAGTGGGTCAACGTCCGCGCGCTGCGCGTGCCGTAGCGGTCTGGAAGCATGTGCGTGTGCCGAATGAGATCAACAACAGCGAGTCGCGGTTGTCGTGGCTGCTGGCCGCGCTGGCTGGGGTGCTGGGCGCGACGGCCTTCACCCACTCCGCCGGCTACTTCGTGACCTTCATGACCGGCAACGCCCAGCGCGCGGTGCTCGGGTACTTCCGCGGTGACGTGGTGCTGTCGCTGACGGCGGGGGTGTTGATCGGGTGCTTCGTCGCGGGTGTGGTGGTTGCCTCGGTGTGCCGTCGCCATTTCTGGGTGGCGCACCCGCACGGCCCGACGGTGCTGACCACGTTCAGCCTGGCGGCGGCCACCGTGGTCGACGTCATCGACGAGGGCTGGGAAGAGAATCTGCTCGATTTCGCGCCGATCATGTTGGTGGCCTTCGGGATTGGTGCTTTAAACACGTCGTTCGTCAAGGACGGCGAGGTGTCGGTCCCGCTGAGCTACGTGACCGGCACGCTGGTCAAGATGGGCCAGGGCATCGAACGCCATATCGCCGGCGGATCGGCCGCGGACTGGCTGGGCTACTTCCTGCTATTCGCCAGCTTCGCGGTGGGAGCAACGGTGGGCGGCTTCATCAGCACGCTGGTCAACGGGACGTGGATGCTGGTGGTAGCCACCGTCGTCTGCGCGTCGACCACCGGCTACACCTACTTCCACTCCGATCGGCGGGCCCTGCTCGACGAGGCGTGAAAAAAGCATCGGCAGTAGCGCTGACCGGTGCGCTACTGCCGATGCTGGTTCGCAGGGTTTTTAGGTCGCCGGTTGAGCCGGTTGCGCCGGTTGCGCCGGTTGCGCGGTGGTGTTGCTGGCCAGCAGCACCTGCTGCATGTCGGGCTTCATGGCCATCAACTGCTGGTTCCAGTAGGGCCACGAGTGCGTCCCATTGGCCGGGAAGTTGAACACGCCGTTGCGTCCGCCCGCGGCCACGTAGTTGTTCTGGAACTGCTGGTTGGTGCGCAGGGTCAGGCCTTCCAGGAACTTGGCCGGCATGTTGTCGCCACCCAGGTCGCTGGGGGTGCCATTACCGCAGTAGACCCAGATGCGGGTGTTGTTGGCGACCAGCCGGGGAATCTGGATCATCGGGTCGTTGCGCTTCCACGCCGGGTCGCTGGACGGGCCCCACATGCTGTTGGCGTTGTAACCACCCGCGTCGTTCATCGCCAGGCCGATCAGGGTGGGCCACCAACCCTCGGACGGGTTGAGGAAGCCCGACAGCGCGGCGGCGTACGGGAACTGCTGCGGGTAGTAGGCGGCCAGGATCAGCGCGGAGCCACCCGACATCGACAGGCCCACCGCCGCATTGCCGGCCGGCGAAACCTGCTTGTTGGACTGCATCCACAGCGGCATTTCCTGGGTCAGGAACGTCTCCCACTTGTAGGTGTAGTTCTGCCCGTTGCCCGATGACGGCTGGTACCAGTTGCTGTAGAAGCTGGACTGGCCGCCGACCGGCATGATCACCGACAGGCCGGACTGGTAGAACTCCTCGAACGCGGGGGTGTTGATGTCCCAGCCGTTGTAATCGTCCTGCGCGCGCAGGCCGTCGAGCAGGTACACGGCGTGCGATCCGCCGCCCTGGAACTGAACCTTGATGTTGCGGCCCATCGACGGCGACGGCACCTCGAGGTATTCCACCGGAAGCCCCGGCTTGGAGAACGCCCCGGCGACAGGGGAGCCGCCGGCGCCAACGGCAACACCGGACAGCAGGGAGGCCCCCATGGCCGCGATCGCCAGTCGGCGCGGCATCGTAGCCGCTGCGCCACGCAACTTTTCGAAGAACGACATAGCTCTCTACCCATCCCAACTTTCATCTGCCGCAGGGTGCGGTCGAATCTGTTCTGGGGGAGTGAAACACAGCGGGAGGGCCGAATTCCGTTGTCGCGGCCGCGATGACAGATCGCGGTTAGCTAACGATTGGGAGTCGCCGAGGAATCGTCACGGACGGGTCACAATCGGCTCTCGGAACCATGCGCCCACCTTGCGCTGCGACAGCGCATGCGCTACACACCGGCAATCGCTTAGGCCACCAAGCGGCGCAAAAGCGTTGACGCCGTGACGATTCCGAGGACGGCGGCAACCACCAGCACGACGATGTCCGCGGAGTTGAAGGGAGTGCCGATCAGCAGCGCCCGCAGTGCGTTCACTTCGTAGCTGAGTGGATTGACCTTGCTCAGCACGTGCAACCACGCCGGCATCACATCGACCGGGTACAGCGCGTTGGACGCGAAGAACAACGGCATCGTGATCGCTTGCCCGATGCCCATCAACCGATCGCGACTGCGCACCAAACCGGCCAGTGTCATGGACAGGCAGGCGAAGAACGCCGCACCCAGCATGACGATGGCCATCGCCGCCACAATTCGCAGCGGATTGACGGTCAGGCCGACACCCATCACATACGCCAACGCCAGCACGCCGACCACCTGGGCCACCGAACGCACCCCGGCCGCAAACGCCTTACCGGTGATCAGCGCCGACGCCGGTGCCGGCGTCACCATGAGTTTGGCCAGCACACCGGCATCGCGATCCCAAATGATCTGTATTCCATAGAAAATGGAGATGAACAGCGCTGACTGAGCGATGATCCCGGGCGCCAGAAACGCCAGATACGACACCGATCCGGTGGGAATCACGTGCAAGTGGCTGAACGTCGTCCCGAAGATCAACAGCCACAGCGCGGGCTGCACCATCCGGGTGACCAGTTCGGTCCTGTCATGCTGCAGCTTCTGCAGTTCGACGATCGCGAATGCTCCGATGCGACTGGACAGCGCGCCCACTCGCTGCCAGCCGCGCGGCGCGCGAATCAGTGTTCCTGCCATGGCGCTATCAACCGACACGGCGAGCCACCTTTCTGCTGGAACGGATTTCGCGGATGGACCCGTTGCCGTCCGCGGGATCCGCTTCATCGGCCAAACCCGATGCCGCGTAATGGCGGAACACATCCTCGAGGGTTGCCGACGGTGACACCGTGGCCTTCAACTTGTCGGGTGTGCCGACCGCCCGCAACTGACCGCGGTGCATCAGTGCGACCCGGTCGCACAGCGCGTCGGCTTCCTCCATGTAGTGGGTCGTGAGCAGCACGGTCATGCCGAACTGCGACTGCATCTTCTGCACCTGCGCCCAGACGCCATCGCGCGCAATGGGATCGAGTCCGACCGTTGGTTCGTCGAGCACCAGCACGGACGGGCGATTGACCAGTGCCTGGGCCACCTCGAGGCGGCGGACCATGCCGCCGGAGTAGGCCGACGCCAGCCGGTCGGCCACATCGATGAGATCCATGGCCACCAGCGCCTGATCGACGCGGTCGGCGCGCTCGGCGCGGGGCACCCCGTACAACCGCGCGAACCACTGCACGTTCTGCCGGCCGGTCAGCGCGGGCTCGATCGAAAGCTGTTGCGGCACATAGCCGATGTTGCTTCGGATGTCGGTGGTCTGGCGACGTGCGTCCATTCCGAAAATGCGCAGTTCACCGTGCTGCACCGGGGTGAGCGTGGTAAGCATCCGGACCATGGTGGTTTTTCCGGCGCCATTGGGCCCCAGCAGGCCCATGGTTTCGCCGGGCCGTACCTGCAGTGTCACATCATCGACGGCGGTGAACTGGCCATAACGGTAGGTCAGGTTCCTACCGTCGACCGCCATCGGCAGCGATCCGCTCATGATCGCCGCTCTTGCAGTTTTCGGGTCATCGTTTCGAGGACCTCCAATCCTTTTGTCAAAGACTCGATTTGCTCGTCGTCGAGTTCATCGATCACCTCGGACAGCAATGCCCGACGAGTGGCGCGCGATGCGTCGACGACCTGTTGGGCGGGTTCGGCAAGCCGCAGTTGGCACACCCGGCGATCGACGTCCCCCGGCGTCCGCAACAGCAGTCCGCCGGACACCAGCTTGGTGACCAGGGTCGAGGCGGTGTTGGGCACCAGTCCGAGCTCGGCGGCCGCCGCGCTGACCGAAATCCCCGGCCGGCGCCCGACCAGCCACAGCAGCTCCGACTGCGACTCAGACAGCCGCGACGAATCGAATCCACGACCCGCCGATCTGCGCAGTTGCCGTCGAAACCTGCCGACGACCCCGAACAGCTCGCCTGCCACATCCGTGCGCGATTTCATATGCACCAATAATACCTCTGTAGCCGAGCTATCTATGTGGACAAGCTGTGCATGAGGTATGTACCCGTTACTTAGGGAGGCTATGCAGAACCACGTCGGTCAGGGCACCGTCGTCGATGCGCGCCGTCATATAGGTGCAGAAGGGCTGGCGGCGGCGGTCCGTCGGCGAGCCCGGATTGAGCAGCCGCAACCCGGTGTCTGCGGTGGTGTCCCACGGGATGTGGCTGTGCCCGAACACCAAGACCTGGGTGTCGGGGTACAGCCGCGTCATCCGCGCTTCGCGGCCGGCCGCCGCGCCGGTCTCGTGCACGACAGTGAAACGCACGCCCCCCAAGGTCACGTCCGCTCGTTCCGGCAGTCGTGCGCGCAGTGCGGGGCCGTCGTTGTTGCCCCAGCAGGCCACCAGGCGGGCGGACCTGCTTTCCAGTTGGTCGAGCAGTTCGGGCGCCACCCAGTCACCGGCGTGTACGACGACGTCGGCCGCATCCACCTCGTCCCACACCGGCGCAGGCAGATCGCGGGCGCGGTTGGGTATGTGCGTATCGGTGATCAGCAGCAGCCTCACCGCCCCATCTTGCGTCAACCGGGGTCGGTGTTGGCCGGACCGTTCATGTCATCGCGTTTTGGCGGTTGGTCGCCCGCGCGTCCACATCCTCACCCAGAAGTAGGGAACGAACGAGGCGGCGTGAACCGAAGGGCCTGAGCGTGTGGCTGGCCGGGCGCGCCCGGACGATATGCGACCACCAGAACCAGCGCCGCAGCAGCATATACCCTACGGGGTATGGTATACAGGAGGCATGACGATCGAAGGTAATGGCAGCGGACCTCGCACCGCGGATGCCCTCAGGCACGACTCCGGCGACATCGATGCGGTGCTTGCCCGGCTGCGTCGAGCGCAGGGCCAGCTCGGAGGAGTCATCGCGATGATCGAGCAGGGGCGCAGCTGTAAAGACGTCGTTACCCAGCTGGCCGCGGTGTCGAAGGCATTGGATCGCGCCGGCTTCAAAATCATCGCCTCCGGGCTGCGTGACTGCATCACGCGATCGGAGGACCAACCGGCCATGTCGATCGATGAACTGGAGAAACTGTTCCTGAGCCTGGCCTGACGGCCCGGCTGTTACGGAAGGGGAGACAGCACATGGACCCCGCTGACGTGAAGCGCACCGTGACGCTGTGGCTGGACCCGGTGTGTCCGTTCTCGTGGAACACGGCACGTTGGCTGCGCGGTGTCGCCGAACAAACCGGATTGGCCATCGATTGGCGGCTGATGAACCTGGCAGTCCTCAACGGGGGACGGGAACTGCCGCCCCCGCAGCAGGCGCAAATGCGTGACTCCCAACAAGTCGGCCGGCTGATGGCCGCCATAAGCCGCGAACACGGCGCCGCCGGATGGACGGCCGCGTATTTCGCCTTTGGCGAGCGATACTTCGATCGTTCCGAGCCACTCAACGCCAATCTCGTCGCGCAGGTTTTGATGGAGGTGGGTGCTCGTGGTGCCCTCGCCGCGGCCGTCTCTGATACAACGCTGGATAAGTTTGTCCGGGAACAACATCAGGCGGCCCAAGAAGCGCTGGGTGACACCGGGGGCAGCCCGATTCTGAGGATCGACGACCACACATTTTTCGGGCCCGTCCTGACCGCGCCACCAGGTGCGGACGCAGCCACCGCGCTGTTCGATGCGGTCGCCACGTTGGCCGCAATTCCCCAGTTCACCCAGCTGCAACGGCCACGCTCTCAGGCGTAGCCGGCACACGGCGAAATCTTCGGTAGTTCAAAGCGCAAAGAGGAGAAACAAATGACGTCAGGACTGAGCACCACGTTGCACACCTCGTTCGAGGATGCGGTGGACCGAACCGCAAAAGCCTTGGCCGATCAGGGTTTTGGTGTACTGACCACCATCGACGTGAAAGCCACCCTGAAGCAAAAGCTCGGGGAGGATATGGAGAACTACCTCATCCTCGGGGCCTGCAACCCGGTCCTGGCGCATCGCGCGCTGGGCATCCACCGCGAGATCGGCCAGTTGCTGCCGTGCAACGTAGTGGTGCGGTCCGATCCCGCCGGCGAAGGCGACAAGGTTCTGGTCGAAGCGATGGATCCCCAGCTCATGGTCAAGGTGACCGGCGAGCAGACGGCATTGCAGGACGTCGCGGACCAGGCAACCGCCAAGCTGCAAGCCGCCATCAGCGCGCTCGGATAAGCTCACTCCGCGCACCGCAGGTGCAATCGCTCGCAGCCCAGCTAACCGTCTTGGCTGCGGGCTTCGGCGCCCGACTCACCGGTATCAAACGAGTCATCCGAACCGGCAGCCCCCACGTAGGAGCCGTCGTCCTCGCCCGCGGCGGCGCGGGACTGAGTCTGGTGCGTCTCGGCGTCCACGTCTTCTTCGGCTTTGTGGCCCTTGTGATCTGGCATGGTTGCGTCCTTTTCTGTGGGCAGCTGCTGCAGGATTCCCCCGACAGCTCAAGCGAAACGCGGACCTTCTTGCGCGCCAGGAGCTCCAGCAGGGCCGCGGTGAACTCATCGCCGCGCAGGCGGAGTATCGGCCGGGTGGCCGCCGCATCGACCCTCGGCGCTATTGTTGGCAGCCGAAACCAAGGAGAACACGCCAATGCGCACTTTCGAATCAGTTACCGAACTTGCAGCCGCCGCGGGCGAAGAGCTGGGCCACAGCGACTGGGTGACCATCACCCAGGAAGACGTCAACCTGTTCGCCGATGCCACCGGCGATCACCAGTGGATCCACGTCGACCCGGAGCGGGCCGCGTCAGGTCCGTTCGGCAAGACCATCGCCCACGGTTTCATGACCCTGGCGCTGCTGCCGCGACTACAGCACCAGATCTACACCGTCAACGGCATCAAGCTCGCAATCAACTACGGCCTCAACAAGGTTCGTTTCCCCGCGCCCGTCCCGGTCGGCTCTCGGGTACGCGCGCGAAGTACGCTGTTCAGCGTCGACGACGTGGGTAACGGCGCCGTGCAGGCGACCATCTCGACGACCGTCGAGATCGATGGCTCGGCCAAGCCGGCCTGTGTGGCCGAGAGCGTCGTTCGCTTCGTCTCCTGATGTGCCCCGGCCGCCTCTAAAACTCGGCGACCGCGTGTTCCAGCCGTTCGGCCAGCCGTGCCTGGGCTTCGGCACGCCGGGTCGGTATATGGGCTGACGGGAAAGGCGTTGTCACAGGCTCGTATTCGCGCAGGGTACGGCGGGCAACCGTCATCTTGTGCAACTCGGTGGCGCCGTCGGCGATACCCAGCGACTCGGCGGCCACCAGCATCTTGACGAACGGCATCTCATCGGAGACGCCGAGCGCGCCGTGCAGGTGCAGGGCTCGCTGCGCGACGTCATGCAACACCTGCGGCATGGCGACTTTCACCGCCGCGATGTCACGACGCACCTTCTGGTAGTCGTGGTGCTTGTCGATCAACCATGCGGTGCGCAGCACCAGCAGCCGGAACTGCTCGATCTGGATCCAGCTGTCGGCGATCTTCTCCTGAGTCATCTGAAAATCCGACAACCGTCCGTGCCGAGTCTTGCGCGACACCGCGCGTTCACACATCATGTCAAACGCACTGCGGGCCAACGCAATTGTACGCATAGCGTGGTGGATCCGGCCTCCGCCGAGCCGGGTCTGCGCGATCATGAACGCCTGTCCTTCGCCGCCCAGCACATGGTCGGCGGGCACGCGGACGTCCTTGTACCGTACGTAGCCGTGGCTGGCGCGCTTCGAGGATTCCGCGCCCACGCCGACGTTGCGCACGATCTCGATGCCCGGCGTCTCGGCCGGGACGATGAACAGCGACATCTTGTCGTAGGTGCGGGCCTCTGCATTGGTCACCGCCATGACGATGAAAAACGACGCATGTTTGGCGTTGGTGGAGAACCACTTCTCCCCGTTGATCACCCAGTAGTCGCCGTCCCGGGTGGCGGCGGTAACGAATTGCCCTGGGTCGGAACCACCTTGGGGTTCGGTCATCGAATAGCAGGAGGTGATTTCGCCGTCCAGCAGTGGCTGCAGGTAGCGGGCCTTCTGCTCGTCGGTGCCGAACAGTGCCAAAATCTCCGCATTGCCGGAGTCCGGTGCCTGACAGCCGAAGACCGAGGGCGCCCAGCGGGAGCGTCCGAGGATTTCGTTGAGCAACGCCAGCTTGACCTGACCGAAGCCCTGGCCGCCCAATTCCGGGCGCAGGTGCGCGGCCCACAGTCCTTGTTCCTTCACCTGCTGCTGCAAGGGCCGCAGGATGGCCATCATTTCGGCGTTCTTCTTGTCGTACGGGTCGAGTGCGACCAGGTCGAGCGGTTCCAGCTCTTCGGTCATGAACTTTTCGACCCAGTCCAGCTTCGCCTGGTATTCGGGGTCAGTTTCGAAGTCCCACATGGTGGCCGACCAATCCCCAGCGCAACGCCGCGCCGGACTCGTTGATGAAGCCACCCCATCCTAGAGCGGGCCAGCGGGGATCAGTCGTCGCCGCGGGTGTCGATGACGCGCTGGGCGACATCGATGAGCTTGGTCTGGCTCTCCTGAGACAGCCGGCGCAGCAAGTCGAAGGCCCGTACATCGTCGACGCCGTAGCGCTCCATGATGATGCCTTTGGCCTGCCCGATGCGGTCGCGCGTGGACAGGGCCGATTGCATCTGCCGTCCGTGGCTTCCGGCCATGATCGCGGAGGCGGCATGCGCGGCGAACACCGACCCGATGGTCTCGGCTTCGGCGTCCCACACGCCGGCCCGAAAGCTGAACAAGTTGAGGGCGCCAGCCGTGCGCTCCGCCGTGTACAGCTTGAACGAGAGGCTGCTGAGCACCCCGTATTCCACGGCGGCCGGCGCGTACTTAGGCCAGCGAGGTTCGTCGCGGAGGTCGTCGGTGCGCACGATCGTTTGTTTCAGCGCGGCGTCGTGGCATGGGCCCTCACTGAAGTCGTTCTGCAGCTTGTCCAGCTTCGCGACCAGGCTGTCGGTGTCCGCGACCGATTCGAAATCTCCGCCCCCTTTCACCAGCAGCACTCCCGCGATGTCCGCCGCCGGTATCACCTCCACCGCTGCGGCGGTCACATCGGCGAGAACCCGATTGAGCGAACGCGGTGCCGCTATCTCTCGGGCAAGCTCCGCCATGCGGGTTGCTAGCTGATGCCGTGAGGCGTCGTCTAAGGACTCCATGAAACCGGATTCTCCACGATGTGCCCCCATGCGTCACCCCCGCTACCTCGTTGCGGCGCCAGCCGTCGAGCGTCGACAAAGTTGCCGCATGCGCAGTTTGGCGTAAAAGGCCCCGGGTATCCGGCGTCGACAGCCCGATCTCGACCCCCAGGAGGCAGGGCTAATCGCGCCGAAACGATAGGTGACCGAGGTCCGCTCAGCGCAGCTTCGGTAAGACGTTGGCGCGGTAGAACTCGACGGCAGCGACCGGATCGTCTTGCGGGAAGTGCAGGAACGGGACGGCGCCGGCGTCGAGAACCCGCTGCACGGCGTTGATGTGCGGGCCGGGGTCGGTGCCGACGGTCCAGCCGGCCAGCACCTTGTCGATGGGATTGGATTCGGCGGCGCGCTGGATCTCGACCGGATTGGGCTGATCGACGGCCCCGGCGGTGAAACGCCACAGCGTGGCCGCCCGGGTCGCCTCGGCGTTATCGCCCACGACCGCGAACAATTCGGCGCGCTTGCCCAGGGTGCCCGCGTCACGGCCAGCGGCTTGCGCGCCGGCAGCGAAGGCCGCCAACAGTTTTGGATTTGTGACGTCGCTAGCCTGGGTGATCCAACCGTCGCCATGCTGTGCGGCCAATTTGACGCTTTTCGGGCCGGCTGCGGCCACGAAGATCGGTGGCGGTGTGGCAGGAACATCGTAGAGCTTCAGCGAATTCGTCTGAAAATAGTGGCCGGAGAACGAGGTTCGCGAACCACTCCACAGTTGACGGATCAGGTCGATCGCTTCGACCAGCCGATCGTGGCGCTCGGCGTAGTTGCCGTAACTGTTGGTGGTGGCCTGTTCATTGAGCCGCTCACCGGTGCCTACTCCGAGAAACACCCGGCCCGGGTTGAGGATCGCCAGGGAGGCGAATGCATGGGCCACCGTGGCGGGGTGATAGCGGTAGGTCGGACAGGTCACCCCGGTGCCGAAGGACACGTGGCTGGTTGCGCTGCCGACAAGTGCGAGCGTCAGCCAGGGGAACATCGCATGGCCTTCATCGTCCTGCCACGGTTGAATGTGGTCGCTGGCCCACACGTATTGAAAGCCGGCCCGCTCGGCCGCCTGAGCCTGTGCCACCAGCCGATCGGTGCGGAACTGCTCGTGCGACAGGACCAGGCCCACGCCCTTGCTCGCCGGCGGCGGTGGACCGCTGGATTTGCCATGGTCACCGGCCGGTTTCGCGCATCCATTTGCCAGCTCAACAGACCCGATCAGGCCCGTACCGGCTGCCATTCGCCCGAAAGCTCGCCGCGAGATGCCGGTCACCAGGGCGGCATACCCGGCACACCGTGCCTCACACGCACTAGCGTGATGCAGATGATGCCGCAGGTCCGCCCGGCGATCAAAGCCGATGTCCGCGAGCTGTCGCACACGCTGGCCCGGGCGTTCTTCGACGATCCGGTGATGATCTGGCTGCTTCCCGATCAGCACAAGCGGATCGCCCACCTGTCGCGGCTGTTCGCGACGATGACGCGCCACCACCATCTGGCCCGTGGTGGCGTGGAGGTGGCCCACACGGGTGGGGGTGTCGATGCGGCGGCTCTGTGGGATCCGCCCGACCGGTGGCAGGAGACGCACGCCGCGCAGCTGGCGATGACACCGACATTCATCCGGGTATTCGGCATGCGCTCGATGCGTGGACGGGCGGTACAGGACTTGATGAAGAGCGTGCACCCCGAGGAACCGCACTGGTATCTGGCCGTGATCGGCAGTGATCCGGCGGTCCGCGGCAAAGGATTCGGTCAGGCGTTGATGAGGTCGCGACTGGAGCGCTGTGACGCCGAATACTGTCCGGCCTACCTCGAGTCGAGCAAGCCCGAAAATGTGCCTTATTACGAGCGTTTCGGCTTCACGGTGACCCGTGAGATCGTGCTGCCGGACGGCGGTCCGAGCCTGTGGGCCATGTGGCGGACGCCGCGGTAGCGGCTTGACGGAACGGCTCTCGGCCGCGTTTAACCCCCCGACTCGGCGGGAACCGTTTCCGCATGAGCGACAACCCCCAAGCCGACGACCTGGTCGATCCCGCGGACTTCCCCGAAGAGGGTGGTCCGGGTGACACCCTGAGCGCAAGCGAAGGTACCGACTCGGACGAATTGCGCAACGACGACGGCGACATCGTCGTCGACCCCCCGGAGGGCTGGAGCGAGGCCAACCGGTTTGGCGTCACGGCCAGGGAAGAACGCGAGGGCGAATCCCTCGATGACCGGCTGGCGGCCGAGGAACCCGACGTGGCCAATTCGATCGAGCCTGCCGACGACGGACCGCGCCGCGCCCACCGGGGCCAGATCGATGGCACCCCGGAAGACGGCGACTCGTTGTACGACGTCGTCGACGAGTGAGTCAGTGCTCGGCTGTTTACTGCAGTCGACGTCGTCAGGGCGTGCTTTGCCAGCCGGCGATGCCGGTCGCGATCATCCTCAACTGCTTGACGGCGAGCCTGCGGATGTCTTCGGTCGCCTCGATGCTCTGGGAGTCCTCGATGGCCTCCGCGATGACGATCATCGCGTTGACGAACAGAGTCGCCAGCACGTTGAGATCCTCGGTGGTCCACTTGTTCAGCCCGGGGAATCGGGCCAGGTCAGTGGCCAGTTCGGAGGTGATCAGCCGGATCTCGGTGCGAATGGCGTAGCGCAGCACCGACAGGCCGCTGTTGCGCTCCCGGCCGATGAGCCGCCAGTGTTCGCGCCGGTCCGCGACGCTGGCCACCAGGATCTCGACGGAAGATTCGATCACCCGGTTCGGGTCGAGCTTGCCGGCGCGCGCATCACGCAGGGTGTCGCGCAGACTCCTGAACGACTCGTCGATCAAGACCAGGCCGAGGGCCTCCATCGATTCAAAGTGCCGGTAGAACGCCGCTGGAACGATCCCGACCTCACGCGTCACCTCGCGCAGACTCAGGCTGGAAAAGCTGCGGTCCTGCAAAAGCTTGAGCGCCGCGGCGATGATGGCCCGACGCGTCGCCTCCTTGCGCTCCTCACGCGACTGACTTTCGCGTGCCCGCTCGCGACCAGAGCCCCGTCCCCGTGAGCTAGGAGTACGGCTGTTCACTGTGTGAACCCTACCACAGCCAGGCGGTAAACCCTTGACTGCATGGGCATTGCCGTCGCACGGTGTACATATGTTCACTCAAACCGCTCACGTTTCTGGCCGAGTCCTCGCCCGGACCTTTCGGCAGCGCGTGTTGGGTTCAGAGCTCTTAGACCTGCTGACCGGGCCGCATGGTGTCGATCGTTACACCGAGCTGGTGGCGCCGACGTGGACGCTGGGCGAAGCCCGCGCCAAAGTGACCGATGTGCGCCGGAGCACACCCCGCAGTGTCACCCTGACTCTGACCCCCAACGACACCTTTTTGGCCGCTCAGAACCTCGAGGCCGGCCAATACGTCAACCTCACCGTAGAGATCGACGGCCGACGGCACACCCGCTGCTATTCGCCGGCCAATGCCGAAGGGGCGGCCACCCTCGAATTGACCATCGGCCGGCACGAGGGCGGCCTGGTCTCGAACTATCTGTACGAACACGCCCACCGCGGCATGGTGGTCGGTCTGGCGGGCACCGGCGGCGACTTCACGTTGCCGGCCCGCGAACCGCGGAGCCCGCGGCGCATGCTCTTCGTCTCCGGGGGAAGTGGAATCACTCCGGTGATGTCGATGGTGCGCACCTTGGTCGCCCGGGATTATCCCGGCGAGATCGCATTCATCCACTACGCGCGCACTCCTGACGAGGCCTGCTACCGCGACGAGCTGGCCGAATTGCCATCGGTACGGGTACTGCACTGCTACACCCGATCGGATGACGGCGACCTCACCGGGCGTTTCGGCCCGGCGCACCTGGCCGCCGCGATGCCATCACCCGATGCGGTATTCGTCTGCGGACCAACGGCTCTGATCGAGGCCGTCCGATCGCATTGCGACAACGTGTACTCCGAAAGCTTCGTGCCGCCGGTCTTCGACACGCCAACGAATCCGTCGGGAGGACGAGTCACCTTCTCCGACAGCGGCATTGACACTGTCGACGACGGGCGGTCGCTATTGGAACAGGCCGAATCGGCGGGCCTGTCACCCGAAAACGGATGCCGAATGGGCATCTGTCACACCTGCACACGGCGTAAAACCGCCGGCACCGTGCGCAACCTGGTCACCGGTGCGGTCTCGACCGCTCCCGAGGAAGACGTGCAGATCTGCGTGTCCGTTCCGGTGGGTGACGTGGACCTGTCCCTGTAACGACAAGAGATCACAGCGCCGTGGCGATCGGCCAGCGCGGCGAAGCCGGGCGCAGTGGTTCGACACAGTAAAACACTTGGAGGACAAGCAATGTCGAACGACAAAATCACCCTCACCCCCGAACAGGCCGACGCATTGGGCCGTGAACTCGACGCCATCAAGGAACGCGTGATGGCAGAACTCGGCGAACAGGACGCCGACTACATCCGCCGCGTCATCAAAGCACAGCGCGCGCTCGAGGTCGGTGGCCGGACGCTGTTGTTCGCCGGGTTCGTGCCACCGGCATGGCTGGCAGGCACCGCGATGCTGGGCCTGTCAAAGATCTTGGACAACATGGAGATCGGCCACAACATCATGCACGGCCAGTACGACTGGATGCGCGACCCCGCCATCTCCGGTCGCACCTTCGAGTGGGACACGGCGTGCCCGGCCGATCAATGGCGGCACTCGCACAACTACATGCACCACACTCACACCAACATCGTGGGAATGGACCGTGACATCGGCTACGGAATTCTGCGGATGAGCGAGGACCAGCGGTGGCAACCGTACTTCCTCGGCAACCCGATCTACGCGTTCATGCTGATGGTGTTGTTCCAGTACGGTGTCGCGCTACACGAGCTGGAGACCGAGCGCATCCGCGCCGGCGAGATCCGTCTCGAGGACAAGCGTGACGTCCTGCGGGCCATCTGGAAAAAGACCCGCCGCCAGACGCTCAAGGACTACGTCGCCTTCCCGCTGCTGGCCGGGCCCTTCGCTCCGTTCGTCCTCACCGGTAACCTCACGGCGAACCTGATGCGCAACGTGTGGTCGTACATGATCATCTTCTGCGGCCACTTCCCGGACGGCACACAGGAATTCACCGTCGAGGAGACCAAGGACGAGTCGCGCGGGATGTGGTACTTCCGTCAGGTCCTCGGCTCGGCAAACCTGACCGGCGGCAAGCTCTTTCATCTGCTGTCCGGCAACCTGTCGCACCAGATCGAGCACCACCTGTTCCCCGACATGCCGGCGCGCCGCTATTCCGAGATCGCCTCCGAGGTACAGGAGATCTGCGAACGCTACGGCATCCCGTACAACCGCGGCCCGCTGTTGCGCCAGTTCGGCACCGTCGTCCGCAAGATTGTGCGGCTCACCTTCCCGGACTCGTGGGTGCGCACAGCCGGCACGCAGGCGTCCATCGATCCCGAGCCGGTCGCCGCGTAAATCCGCCCTGTCCCGGCATTGCCTCGCGCCGGGACAGGGGGACAATGAGGTCCGTGGAGTGGACCGGCGCGCGCTATGCGGATACCCCGACCGTGGAATCCTCGACCTGGATTGACGCCGACCCGGCGCGGGTCTGGAGCCTGGTCTCCGACATCGCCCTGATGCCGGCATTCAGCACCGAACTGAAGGCCGTGGAATGGGCCGAGGGATCGGACGGACCCCGGGTCGGCGCTCGGTTCGTGGGGCACAATGAGCACGATGCGTTCGGGCAATGGAGCACCACATCGCAGATCGTCGCCTGCGATCAGCCACACGAATTCTGCTGGGCCGTCGGCGAACCCGACAATCCCGCGGCGATGTGGCGATTCAGGCTGGTGCCCCGCGACGGTGGCACCGCCCTGAACTACTGGATGCAGATGGGCCCCGGACGCTCGGGCCTGTCGGTGGCCATCGAGTCGATGCCCGACAAGGAACAGAAAATCGTCTTCGTGCGGCTGCGCGAGTTCGAGGCCGCGATCGAAAAGACCCTGGCGGCGATCAAACGGCTGGCCGAACACGGGGTGCATTGATGCGGACCGCAACGACGGTCGAGTTGTCCGGCGCCGCGAGCGAAGTCGCTGAGGTCGTCGCGCTGGTCGTGGAGGCGGAGAAGCTGGGTCTCGATGTCTGTTGGGTGGCCGAGGCGTGGGGCGCCGATGCGCCATCGGCGCTGGGCTACCTGGCGGCGCGGACCGAGCGGATGTTGCTGGGTTCCGGAGTTTTTCAAGTCGGTACCCGGTCGCCGGTCATGGTCGCCCAGACCGCGATCACCCTGTCCAACTTGTCGAACGGCCGCTTTCTGCTTGGTCTGGGCGCCTCGGGGCCGCAGGTGATCGAGGGCCTGCACGGCGTCTCGTTCAGCCGCCCGGTGGCGCGGATCTCCGAGACGATCGACATCGTGCGGCAGGCCTTTGCGGGTGGGAAGATCTCCTATGCCGGAAGGGAATTCGCGATCCCGCGGCCCGGCGGCGAGGCGGTGCCGATGCGTTTGTCGACGCGGGCTGAGCACGCTGTCCCGATATACCTGGCCGCCCTGTCGCCGGCTATGCTGCGGTTGACCGGGCGGGTCGCCGACGGCTGGCTGGGTACCAGCTTCGTACCAGAAGGTGCCGGCGACGCCTACTTCTCCCATCTCGATGAAGGACTGGCCGCCGCGAACCGGACTCGCTCCGACATCGACATCTGTCAGGGTGCCGAAGTCGCCTTTGCCGCAGACGAAGACGAACTACGGCGTATGGTCGCGGGCCGCAAGAAAGAGCTGGCGTTCAGTCTTGGCGGCATGGGGTCGTCGAGCACCAATTTCTACAACCAGGCCTATAGCCGGCAAGGTTGGGCCGATGTCGCCGCCGAGGTGCGCGAGCGCTGGCAACGCGGCGACCGGGACGGGGCGGCCGCCCTGGTGACCGACGAGATGGTGTTGGCCACCACCCTGATCGGGACCGAGGAGATGGTTTCGGCACGCCTGGTGGTATGGCGCGATACCGGGGTCAACACCGTGCGGCTGTATCCCGCGGGCGACACGCTGGATGCCAAGCTGGAGACATTGGGCCGGGCGATCGAGCTGGTCCAGCGGATTTCCTGACTCAGCTCACCTCGGTGGGCGCATCGGCCGCCTTGACGAGTTTCACCTCGGGTCGCTGGGGCACGCCATCGGCCAAAAACCACCGGAATGCCAGGTTGCCGCGCGGATAGCCCAGCGTGGTAAGCGAATTCGGGTGTGCCGTGTTGCGGGCGGACAAGACCACCGTCACCGAGCCATCGCTGTTCAGGACGGCGCTGTGGCCGTTGATCGAGCACCGGGCATCCTGCGCGCCGAAGGTCGCCATGAACTGGTTCCACACCACCAGGTTCCAGAACCTGCACGACGGGGGCCGGTGCGTGATGACCAGCGCTTCGTCGTCGTCGAGCACGAAACTGCCGTAGGAATAGCAGGCGTCGCGCGCCGACCAGCCGAAGTTGGCGTCCGGTACCTGATAGGGATCGGCGAAAGCGTTAGCGGCGTGGGCGGTTTCGTGCCCGAGCGCATGCTGATGGTCGACCCGATTTCCCACGGCCAGCGGCACAATGGCGAACATGGTGCGCAACCAGGTGGCGGCGGCGCGCAAACTCGCAGCGGTTTCGGCGTCGCCGTGCCGGATGGGGTCCGCTGCATCGAGTGCCTCGATACGCCACGTCACCGGGCGCCCGGTCAGCGGATCGGCTTGGTAGTCACGGGTCATCAGCACGGCCGCGTCGGGCGTGGCGGGGAACTCGAAGGTGAAGTTGCCGTCGGCGTCGATATCCAGATCGGTGTCGCGAACGATCGCGACGACCCGATCGGACCAGGCGCCCGGTGCCGGTTCGTTATAGGCCGTCACCGAAAAGTACACGCTGTCACCCTTGTTCCCGCTGATTCGGTATCGGCGGGCGGGATCGACCGGGCACATGAAGTAGTAGGCGTCGGTGTTGTCTCCGCCCCAGCGGCGGTCGCGGCGGAAGGGTGTATTCACCGCGACGAACTGCGGTCGCCCCGGCTCGGGAAACAGATAGCTGTCCAGGGCTACGCCCAGTGTGGCGGCGAGCATGCGGTAACCGTCGGCGACGTGGCGGTCGTCGGTGACCGCACGGTCACCCTCGAGGAACGAATGGCCCAGTTCGCCAAGAGTTTTCAGCAGTTCCTGCCACGCTTCCGTCGAGTCGTGCGTCATGCGCTGATTCCTTTCAGGAGCAATGTGGTGGTGCGATCGACCCACGCGTCATCGAGTTCGGTGACGCGGGTGAGCAGAGCTACCAGGGTGACACCGGCGATGGTCTCGGCCAGTTCGGCGGCGGTCACGTCCGACCGCACCTCCCCGCGCGCCGCGGCCGCCGCGAGCCAGTCGGCGAGGCCCCCGCCGATGACGCCGGAGAACCGCTCTAGCAGGGCCGAATGCAGGGTCGGATCCGCGGCCATCTCGCCGATCAGCCCCGGCAGTGCTGCCCGGGCGGCCGGTGTGGTGAGGAAAACCATTGTGCGGCGGACCATCTCACGCAGACCGTGGGGCGTTGCTGCGGTATCGGGGATAGCGGTTCCGGCGCCGATCGGGAACACCGCCTCGTGCACCAGGTGAGCCTTGCTGGGCCAGCGGCGATAGATGGCGGGCTTGCTGGTACCTGCGCGCTCGGCAATGGCTGAGACCAACAAGCCCGGATAGCCGGTTTCGGCCAGCAATTCGACCGTCGCGCGAAGCACCGCAGCGTCGATTCGGGGATCACGGGGTCTGCCAAAATCCACTACCATTACGAAACTCAGAGTAACATAAGTCGCCGTGACCGTTCGCCTTGACGACCTCGCCTCGCCCCAATTCAGCGTCGAAGGTCAGCAGATTCTGGACATGATGGCCGCGATGGCCCCGCAGTGCCCGTTGGATTCCGATGCGTTGCACGCGCAAGCCAGCGCTGACACGGGTCTGCATGACTTCGGGCCGAACGACTACCGTGAGCGACTCGAGGTCTACCTCGCCGCGCTGCGCGAGATCGACGGATTGCACGACGCCGGAGTGGTCAACTTCTATGGACAACTGCTCCAGCTGCTCAAGAACCGGCTGTTGCTGACCGACCTATTGGGCAGGCATCCCGAAATTGCCGACATCGAACTGCGCTCGCCAGTGGTGATCGCCGGGTTGCCTCGCACCGGAACCACACACTTACACAACCTGCTGGCGGCCGCACCCACCTTCCGCACCATGCCCTACTGGGAGAGCAACGAGCCGTTTCCGTTACCGAATGAGGCTGGCGCCGAGCCGGATCCGCGCCGGGCACGAATGGACGTCGCGGTCGGGGTGGTCAATATGGTGATGCCGTATTTCCCGCTGATGCACGAGATGACCACCGATCACGTTCACGAAGAGATCCAACTGCTGGCCAACGACATGTCCACGATGCTGTTCGAAACCCTCGGCGAGGTGCCGCGCTGGCGTGACTATTACCGGGCCCACGACCAGACGCCGCATTATCAGTACCTCGCCACTCAACTGCGGGCGATGCAGTACCTGCGCGGCGGGCGGCGCTGGCTGCTCAAGTCGCCGCAGCATCTCGAGCAGGTGCCGGTCCTGGACCGGGTGTTCCCAGACAGCATTGTGGTGTTCACGCATCGTGATCCGGTGCCGGTGGCGCTGTCGATGATCGCGATGATCACCTATTCGGCCCGCATGCACCGCGCACCGGTGCCGGTGGAGCAGATCGCCACTTCCTGGATCGACCGCCTCGACCAGATGCTCACCGCACTCGTCCGCGACCGCGACACCATCGGCCCGGACCGCTCGATCGATATCCGGTTCAACGACTTCATGGCCGACGAACTCGGCGCCGCCGAGCGGGTCTACGCCCTGGCCGACGAACCGTTCACCGACGAGGCGCGCACGACCATCACCGGCTACCTGACCGGGCACCAGCGTGGCCGACTGGGCAATGTCGAAACGTCATGCGAGATGTTCGGGCTGGACGAAGACAACCTGCGGGAGCGCTTCGCGCCGTATGTCGAGCGGTTTCTGGCCTAACCCTTGCCGAGCCGCTACGTTTTCAACACATGGTCACTATGCCTTCGCTGGACGGCGTCGAACACCGGTACATCGAGCTGGGAACCGACGTCACGATCCACGTCGCGGACGCCGGGCCGGCGAACGGGCCGGCGGTGATGCTGGTGCACGGCTTCCCGCAGAACTGGTGGGAATGGCGTGAACTGATCGGGCCGCTGGCCGCCGACGGCTACCGGGTGTTGTGCCCGGACCTGCGCGGCGCGGGCTGGAGTTCGGCGCCGCGCTCGAGCTACACCAAGGCCGAGATGGCCGAAGACCTGGCCGGCGTGCTGGACCGCTTGGGTATCGCCACGGTCAAGCTGGTGGCCCACGACTGGGGCGGACCGGTCGCATTCATCATGATGCTGCGCCACCCTGAGAAGGTGACCGGGTTCTTCGGGGTGAATACCGTTGCGCCCTGGGTGAACTCGAGCCTTTCCACGCTCCGGAATATCTGGCGTTTCTGGTACCAGATCCCGATTTCGCTGCCAATCATCGGTCCGCGGGTGATCAGCAATCCCAACTCCCGGTTCGTCCGCCTGCTCGGCTCGTGGGTTGGTGGCGGCTTCACCCTGCCCGATGAGGACATCCGGATGTACATCGAGTGCATGCGCCAGCCCGGCCACGCGGAGGCCGGTTCGCGGTGGTATCGCAGCTTCCAGACCAAAGAGATGCGGCAATGGATGCGCGGCGAATACCGCGATGCCCGCGTCGACGTTCCAGTCCGCTGGCTGACCGGTACCAAGGATCCGGTGATCACACCGGACCTGACCGATGGATATGGCGAGCGGATAAGCGATTTCGAGGTCGAACTGGTCGACGACGTCGGCCATTGGATCATCGATCAGCGGCCCGACCTGGTCCTGGATCGGGTTCGGGCCTTGCTCGCCGAAAAGTAAGCGCTCTAAAGGTTTTCGGTGACCCTAGTCGACGCCGATGGTGACCTCTGTCGATTTGATGAACACGGTCGCCGACTGTCCGACCTCGAGCCCGAGGTCGGTCGCGGCTTCCTTGGTGACCGACGACGTGACAACCTGATCGCCGCCGTCAAGCGTCACCTTGACGACCGCCATTACGGTTCCGAGTTCGAGCTCGGTGATCGTTCCCCTGAGTTGGTTTCGGGCCGAGAGCCGCATCGCAGAATCCTCCATATCAGAACCGTTGGGGTCTGCGGAGAGCCTAGCGCTATGGCGGTGCGGAATGGCTTGCAACACCTTGAGTTACGGAAACGGGCGAGCTTAATGTCGCGGGCCGAGCAGGGCCACCGACGCATCCACGGCCGGTTCTACGATTTCTCGGACCGGTTTTCCATCTTCGACCGCAAGTGCGGTCAGCTCCCGCAGACCGCCCAACAAGATCACGGCCAATGGCGCGGTCAACGGGGGCAGCGTTGCCCGCCGGAACCCAGGAGTGGCGCTGAGGTCGATCAGCAGGCTGGTCAACAACTGCAGGCCGCGGCGCTGGACCGGCCGGCCGGCCGCACCCAGCGAGGGCAATTCACGGATCCAGCTCAACGTGATGGCCGGTCGGGCCTCGATGTATCCCACATAGGCGTCGACCGCCTGCCGGATCTGCACGTGCCAATCGGCTTCGGGATCGACGGACGCCGCGATTGTCGCGCCCAGTTTCTCGATGTCGACGGCAAGCAGCTCGAGAAAGCACTCTTCCTTGCCGGCGAAGTGGTCGTAGAAGGTGCGCTTGGACGTGCGTGCACAGCGGACCACGTCGGCGACCGTGCTGGCGCGGTAACCGCGCTCGCTGATCGAGGTGGCCAGGCCGTCGAGCAGCCGTTGCCGAAACGGATCCGGCTCGGCGGCCACGTCGGGCGCAACCGCGTCGGCGGACGTCGCTGTCACCGCTGGTGTCACCCGGACGCCCCTTTCGGTGAGTGCGGCACCTTGTCAGGTTTGGTACTTCAGAGTACCGTACCGGGAATAAGCTGCGGTACATCGCCGTACCGCCCCGGTGCCGGGGCAGATGTTGAGAGAAGCCATCGTCATGAGCCAACAAGTCGCCGCCGCGCCGGCCACCGTCCACTTGCCTCCTGCGGCCCGGAGCCCGAAGCTGTTGCAGGGCATGGGCTTTGCCATGTCGCGACGAACGATGATGCGACGACTGTCACGGCGTTACGGCAGCGTCTTCACGCTGTGCCTGCCGATGTGGGGGCGCGTCATCATGGTCAGCGACCCACAGTTGGCCAAGCAGATCTTCACCACCAGCCCAGACGAACTGGGCAACATCCAGCCCAATTTGAGCAGACTGTTCGGCTCCGGATCGGTATTCGGACTCGAGGGCGACGACCATCGCCGTCGGCGACGGCTCCTGGCGCCGCCATTTCACGGCAAGAGCATGAAGAACTACGAGCGCATCATCGAAGAAGAGACACTGCGCGAGATGGCCGGCTGGCCGGAGGGCAGGTCATTCGCGACGTTGCCGCCGATGATGCGAATCACGCTCAACGCGATCCTGCGCGCGGTTTTCGGCGCCGAAGGCGCCGAGCTGGACGAGCTGCGCCGGCTCATCCCGCCGTGGGTCACCCTGGGCTCACGCCTTGCTGCGCTGCCGAAGCCGAATCGCTACCCCCGGTTCGGCCCATGGGGCCGGCTGGACAAGTGGCGGCACCAATACGACAACGTCATCGAGAAGCTGATCGCCGCCGAGCGGGCCGACCCGGACTTCGCCCAGCGGACCGACGTGCTGGCCCTGCTGCTGCGCAGTACCTACGACGACGGTTCAGCCATGTCACACAAGGATATTGGCGACGAGCTCCTCACCCTGCTGGCCGCCGGCCACGAAACCACCGCGTCCACGCTGGCGTGGGCATTCGAGCGAATCAGCCGGCACCCTGAACTATTGGCAAGGCTTGTCGAGGAGGCCGACAACGGCGGAAACGAGCTGCGTCAGGCGACGATCCTGGAGGTCCAACGGGCAAGGACTGTCATCGATTTCGCCGGTCGCCACGTTTACCCAGAGACCTTCCAGCTCGGCGAATGGGTGATCCCGCGCGGCCACTCGATCATCGTCGGCATCGCGCAGATACACGACAACCCCGATGTGTTCCCCGATCCCAAGCGGTTCGACCCGCAACGCTTCATCGACACGAAACCGTCGGCGCTGTCCTGGATCCCGTTCGGCGGGGGAACACGCCGGTGTGTTGGGGCGGCGTTCGCGAACATGGAAATGGAAGTGGTGCTGCGAACGGTGTTGCGCCGCTTGGAAATCGAGCCGACGGATGCCCCAGACGAGCCGTGGCATTGCCGCGGGGTGGCGTTCACCCCGAAGAACGGCGGCCGGATCGTGATGCGCCGGCGCTGACTTACTGCGCGGCCGAGGCCCGGCGCGGCAGCTTCCACCCCGGGCGGATGTAGTGGCAGGTGTACCCGCTGGGATAGTGCTGCAGGTAGTCCTGGTGTTCGGGCTCGGCTTCCCAGAAGTCGCCGGCCGGGCTGACCTCGGTCACCACCTTGCCGGGCCACAGTCCGGACGCCTCGACGTCGGCGATGGTGTCCAGCGCGATCCGCTTCTGCTCGTCGTCGAGATAGAAGATGGCCGACCGGTAGCTGGGCCCGCGGTCGTTTCCCTGCCGGTTTTTGGTTGTCGGATCGTGGATTTGGAAGAAGAACTCCAGCATTGTGCGGTAATCGGTGACCGTTGGGTCGTAGACGATCTCGATGGCTTCGGCGTGCGTTCCGTGGTTGCGGTAAGTCGCATTGGGAACGTCACCGCCGGTGTAACCCACTCGCGTGGAAACGACGCCCGGCTGCTTGCGGATCAGTTCTTGCATTCCCCAAAAGCAGCCGCCGGCCAGAATCGCTTTCTGATTGGTCATCGTTCGTCCTCCATAACCGGCAACAATGACGCCAGGCTACACTCCGCCGATGAGCTGCAACGGTGCCGCCAAAGTATGAGTACGCCGAAGTTTTCCCGGAGCGAACTGGCCGCCGCCTTCGAAAAATTCGAAGCGACCGTCGATGCGGCCGCGCAATCGCAGGACTGGGACGCCTGGGTCCAGCACTACACACCAGACGTCGTGTACATCGAACACGCGGCGGGCACCATGCGCGGCCGCGACGAAGTCCGCGAGTGGATCGGCCGGACCATGGGCAGCTTTCCGGGCAGCCACATGGTCGCGTTCCCGTCGCTGTGGTCGGTGGTCGATGAGCCCACCGGGCGGATCATCATGGAACTCGACAACCCGATGAAAGATCCCGGCGACGGCAGCGTCATCAGCGCCACGAACATCTCGATCATCACTTACGCCGGCGACGGCCTGTGGTGCCGGCAGGAAGACATCTACAACCCGCTGCGCTTCGTGCAGGCCACGTTGAAGTGGTGCCGCAAGGCGCAGCAGCTCGGCACGCTCGACGAGGAGGCCGCGCGGTTCATGGAGCAGTACGGAGGCGCTCAGTGAGCGCCAAACCGAAACTCGTCATCGGCGCCAACGGTTTTCTGGGTTCGCATGTGACCCGCCAACTGGTCGCCGACGGCGCCGAGGTCCGGGCGATGGTGCGGCCGAACGCCAATACCCGCGCCATCGATGACCTGGCGCTGACCCGGTTTCACGGCGACGTGTTCGATACCGCCGTCCTGCGGCAGGCGATGGACGGTGTCGACGACGTCTACTACTGCGTCGTCGACACCCGCGCGTGGCTGCGCGATACCTCGCCGCTGTTTCGGACCAATGTCGAAGGACTGCGCAACGTTCTCGATCTGGCCATCATCCAACCCGGCCTGCGGCGGTTCGTCTTCACCAGCACCTACGCGACAGTCGGCCGGCGCCAGGGACACGTCGCGACCGAAGACGACGTCATCGGCAGCCGCGGGTTGTCGGACTACGTCCGATCTCGGGTCCAGGCGGAGAACCTGGTGATGCGGTACGTCACCGAGGCCGGGCTGCCCGCCTTGGCGATGTGCGTATCGACGACATATGGACCCGGCGACTGGGGCCGTACCCCGCATGGCGCGTTCATCGCCGGCGCGGTCTTCGGCAAGCTGCCCTTCACGATGGAGGGCATCGCGCTGGAAGTCGTCGGCGTCGACGACGCCGCCCGGGCCATGATCCTGGCCGCCGAACACGGCCGCATCGGCGAGCGGTATGTGATCTCCGAGCGGATGATCGCGTTGAAAGAGGTGGTCCGGATCGCTGCCGACGAGGCCGGGGTGCCCGCGCCGCGGCGCTCGATCTCCGTCCCGACGCTGTATGCCCTAGGTGCGCTGGGTAGTCTGCGAGCCCGCCTCACCGGCAAGGACGCCGAACTCAGCCTCGCGTCGGTGCGCATGATGCGTGCCGAAGCTCCCCTCGACCACAGCAAGGCCGTCCGCGAACTGGGCTGGCAACCGCGCCCGGTCGAGGAGTCGATCCGCGAGGCGGCCCGGTTCTGGGCCGCGATGCGAGATGCCAAAGGCAGGAGCACAACTCCGGGCTGAACACCACGCCGACCGCTGTTCAGGACGCGGCGCGGACACTTGGTGTGGGACTAGCCTCGCGGTGTGACTACCGCGCGAGTTTCCGTCGATCTGAGCGGGGCGCCGCAGACCATGCTGGCGACGTTGTACGCCAAGGCGCTGGACGCCGATTTCCCGAAACCGATCCTGGGCGACCGGTATGCGAAGAAGATTGTCGAGCGCATCGACTACGACTGGAAGAAAACGACCATCACACCGCGGCGGGCGCCGTCGGTGACCACCCGGTCGGCGCACTTCGACGAATGGACGCGCAAATTCCTTGCCGCGCACCCGCATTCGGTCGTGCTGCACCTAGGGTGCGGACTGGACAGCCGATTCTTCCGCTTGCAGCCCGGCCCGAACGTGGAGTGGTACGACGTCGACTACCCCGAGGTTGCGGCGCTGCGAACCCAGCTTTACCCGAGCCGCGACCACTACCGCGTCGTCGCCGCTTCCGTCACCGACGCGGGATGGCTGGCGGACATCCCAGCCGACCGCCCCACGCTGATGATCGGGGAGGGGTTGACCATGTATCTCACCGAGCAGGACGGCATCGCGCTACTGCGCAGAGTGGTTGGCCGGTTCGCTTCGGGTGAGCTGCAGTTCGACGCGTTCAATTGGCTCGGGATCAAGTCGCAATGGCTGAACACGGTGGTGCGACGGTCCGGATCCACGCTGCGCTGGGCAATCAACGGGCCCGACGACATCATCCAAGCCGTGCCGGGAGTGCGGCTGCTGGCCTGGGAACGATGGTTTGAGTCGTACACCTTCGCGCAGTTGCCCCGCTCATCCCGAGCCTTGGGCAAGGTCATGTCCCAGGTTCGCTCGGTTGCCAACATGGCGCAATACCACCGCTACGCATTCGGTCGGCCAAACGGGAAGCCTTGACCGCGGACGCGCGTTGCACGACGGTAGGCGTCTAAGGAGGAACCATCATGGCCCACCCGGAAATCAAAGAACCCAGCGCTGGGCACCCGATCACCATCGAGCCGACCAAGGGACGGGTGCAGGTACGCGTCAACGGAGAACTGATCGCGGACACCACTGCGGCGCTGGAATTACGCGAAGCCACTTTGCCTGCGGTGCAATACATTCCAATCACCGACGTGGTACAGGACCGGCTCACGCCGACGGACACCAGCACGTACTGCCCCTTCAAGGGCAGCGCAAGCTACTACAGCGTGACCACTTCGGCCGGTGACACCGTCGACGATGTGATCTGGACCTACGAGCAGCCGTATCCGGCGGTCGCGGCGATTGCCGGACATGTCGCGTTCTACCCCGACAAGGCCGACATCAGCATCGCGGCTCAGTAAGGGATCCACCCGGGAAGTGCGGTTGCCACCGCACGGGTGTCGCTGTACAGCCGCATCGAGACGATCAGCCCGTCGCGAGTGTCGAAGATACACACGAACGGGCTGTCGAACTCGGCGCCATCGGTGGTGGTGCCGGTAGCTTGCGCCTCCACAACCACGGTCTCGCCCTCGTTGACGCAGCGCACCAAATCGATGGTCAGCTCGAGTTCTTCCTTACGCCGCTCGACCCCCCGCCGAAACATGTGTTTGTCGCAGGGCGTACGCGTGTAGAGGGACCAGTAGGTGAAGTCGTCACTGAGCAGCGCGAAACCCTCGTCCAGATCGCCGCCGTCGCTGGTGCTCTGCAGGAACATCCAGGCCAGTTCGCCCTGCGGGTCATCGAACGGCGTCATCACAACGCAATATTGACGTGGGACGTAGTTCACGGTCAATCAGAGCAGTCGGAGAATCATCAGGTGCAGAGCACACGCACGGTCGTGTTTCCCGGAGCCGCCAGCTTCGGGCACACGTTGGCGCCGCTTCGCCGCGGCCTCGGGGACCCGTGCTTCCGGGCCCCGGGCGATGGCTCGATCTGGCGCACCAGCCTGCTCGCCACCGGACCCGTCACGGCCCGGATCAGCCGAGCGGCCCCCAACGCCGCACACTGTGAGGCCTGGGGCAGCGGCGCGCCCGAGTTCGTCGACATGCTGCCCGCCATGCTGGGGTTCGAGGACGACGACTCCGACTTCGTGCCGTGCCATCCCACGGTTGCCGCTGCGCATCAACGGGTTCCACACTTGCGTCTGGGGCGCACCGGGCTGGTGCTGGAGGCGCTGATTCCGGCGATCATCGAGCAGCGGGTGCCCGGCGCCGACTCGTTTCGTTCGTGGCGCCTGCTGGTGACGAAGTACGGGACACCGGCACCGGGACCGGCACCGGATGGGATGCGGGTCATGCCGGCCGCGCAGGTCACCACCGCCTGTGCCCGTCTCGGGTCGACGTTGGCGCGATGGAACTCCCACGACGGGATGTTGCGCCAGACCTTCGCGGCCTGCATGA